>JBBSEI010000004.1:0-113117 GCA_038239865.1 Chthoniobacterales bacterium | reverse complement strand
GCGAACAGCGCGACGCCGTACCGCGACGAATTGTTCGGGCGCGCTTTTGCGACGAGCGTTTTCATCAGCGAGCCGGTGCACAATGCCGTGCATCGCGAGGTGCTGAGCGCCGATGGCGCGAGCTTCACGAGCAAGCGTGCGGACGACGAACAGGACCGCGAATTTCTCGCGAGCCTCGACGTGTGGTTCCGCCCGACGATGATGAAAACCGGCCCCGACGGCGCGCTCTACATCGCGGACATGTATCGCTTTGTGCTCGAGCATCCCGAGTGGATCGCGCCCGCGACGCAGAGTCGCCTCGACCTGCGCGCGGGCGCGGACAAGGGCCGCATCTGGCGCGTGATCCCGATCGGTGCAAAATTGCGCGGGGTCCCGGACCTCGCGCACCTCGACGACGCGGCGCTCGCGGCGGCGCTCGATTCGCCGAACGGCTGGCAGCGCGACACGGTGCAGCGCCTGCTCATCGAGCGGGAAGGCGGCGGCACTGCCGCGAGGACAGCGGCGCCGAAGCTGCGCGGATTCGCGGCGAAAGCGGCGAATCCAAAAGTGCGCGTGCAGGCCCTCGCCACGCTTGCGACGCTCGATTTGCTGGACGCGGAAATCATCCGCACCGCACTACGCGATGCGCATCCGCAGGTGCGCGTGCAGACGCTGCGTGCGAGCGAGCGGCTCGCGGGCGAGAGCGCGCTGCTCCCGGCGCTGCTCGCGTGCGCGGACGATCCGGAGTTCGCCGTGCGCCGGCAACTCGCGCTCACGCTCGGAGAATGGCACGACGAGCGTGCGCACAACGCGCTGCAAAAATTGGCTGACCGCGAGGGCGACATTGCGCAGATGCGCCTCGCGATCCTTTCGTCGCTCACGCCGGAGAGCGCGCTTTTCAAAAAGCTGAACGCGATCGCGGCATCGCCCGGCCCGGTTCCCGTGCTGCCAAAGGCGAGCACCGCGGACCGAGCAAAAGTCGTCGCGGGCTACGCATCCGTCGCCACGCTGAAGGGCGATGCGCAGCGCGGGCACGCGCTTTTCACGCAGCAATGCGCGATCTGCCACCGGCTGAAAAACGAGGGCGTGGAAGTCGGCCCGGATCTCGGGATGGTCGCGGACAAGCCGGACGACTGGCTGCTCACGGCACTCTTTGATCCGAACGCCGCTGTCGAGCCGCGGTACCAGGCGCTCGTTGTGAAATTGAAAAACGGCACGGAACTCAGCGGCATTATCGCTGGGGAAACCGCCAACAATCTCACGCTGCGGCTGCCCGGCGGCGCGGAGTTTCCAGTCCTCCGCGCGGACATCGCGGAGGAAAAGGCGGCGGGACGCTCGCTGATGCCGGAGGGGCTGGAGACTGTCCTCAAGTCGCAGGATGTGGCCGATGTGATTGCGTGGCTGCGGGCGAAGTGAGTAATTGCGCGCGTGCCCACCACTCCGATCGAATTTGCACGCAGCGTCGCGCCCCGGCCGATCCACCATGTGCTGATGGATTGGGACGGCACGACTTCACTCAGCCGCGGCGGGTGGGCGGACATCATGACGGACCTTTACGCCGAGCATCTGCCGGCCGCGGCTGAAGAGAGCGATGGAATGCGCCGGACGTTCGCGCGCACGGAACTCATGGCGCTGAATGGAAAGCCGACGATCCATCAAATGCTGCATCTCGCGGAACTCGTGCGGCGACGCGGCGGAACGCCGGAAACGGCAGACGTGTACCATGATGAATTTCAACGCCGGCTCGGCATGGCGGTCGCCGCTCGGCTGGAACGCGTGCGACTGGAACCGCCCGGCACCGATTCGCTGCTCGTGCGCGGTGTGCGCGAACTTTTCGAGATGCTGCGCGCACGCGGCATCGCCCTCACCCTCGCGACCGGGTCGGTGCTGCACGAGGTCCGGCGGGAGACGCAGTTGCTCGATGTCGCGCGGTACTTCGCCGCGATGCACGGACCGCAGAGTCTCGGGGATCGGGCTTTTTCAAAACGCGCGATCATTGCGGCACTGCTGCGGGATCGCGGGCTGGACGGAGCGTCGCTGCTCGCATTTGGCGACGGGCCGGTGGAGATCACGGAGACGAAAGAGGTCGGCGGGATCGCGATCGCGGTGGCGAGCGACGAGGAAAATCACGGCTCCGGCCGGGTGGATGCGGCCAAGCGCGAGACGCTGCTCGCCGCGGGCGCGGATGGCGTGATTGCGGATTTTTACCAGGCGCGGGAAATCATCGCAGCACTGATCGCTCCATGAACCAGTTTGATCCCGCGGAGATCCGGGCACATCCGCTGTCCGAGCGGCGCAGTCTTTTGGCGGTGGAAGAAATTCTCGTGGATCCTGAATCCGTGCCAGTGGCGACGGACAGCGCTGCGACGATCACTGATGCTGCGAAAAACATCCGCGCGGCCCGCGCCCGGGGTGCGGCGGTGATCCTGATGTACGGCGCGCATCTGCTGCGCAATGGCGCGGCCCGCATCGTGACCGAGTTGATGGAGCGCGGATGGATCACGCACATCGCAACGAATGGCGCGGGGACGATTCACGACTGGGAATTCGCATGGCTCGGGCGCTCGTGCGAGAGCGTGGAGGAAAATGTCGCGGCGGGAACTTTTGGCGCGTGGGACGAGACCGGGCGGAACATCCACCTCGCGCTGCTCGCGGGAGGGCTGCGCGGCGAAGGCTACGGCGCAGCACTCGGGCGTTTCATCCACGAGGACGGCTGCACTTTTCCCGCTCCGGATGAACTCCGCGCGGCGCTCACGCATCCGGATTCCGATGCGCCCGCGCAGGCGGAAGCGCTGACCGCGATGCGGAAGCATGCGATCGCCGCGGGGCGGCACGAGGTCGTTCACAAATGGAAGCACGCCTCCATCCTCGCGCAGGCGTTCCGGCTCGGCATTCCGGCGACGGTGCATCCGGGGATCGGTTACGACATCGTGTCGTGTCATCCGCATTTCAACGGCGCGGTGATCGGGCGCGCGGCGGAAGAGGATTTTCATTTGTTTTGCGAAAGCGTGGATCGCCTCGACGGCGGCGTGCTGCTCGCGGTCGGCTCGGCGATCATGGCGCCGCAGGTTTTTGAAAAGAGCCTGAGTTGCGTCCACAATGTGCGCTTTCAAAATGATCGCACGGCAGTCGCGGGACACAGCATCTACGTCGTGGATTTGCAGGACGGCGGGAACTGGGACTGGTCGCAGGGCGAGCCGCCGAAAACTTCCGCGGCGTACTATCTGCGGTTCTGCAAAAGTTTTTCGCGCATGGGCGGCGCGATGCAGTACGCGCAGTGCGACAACCTCGCATTCGTCCACCATCTTCTCCACGCGCTGCGCGGCTCAGAGCGATGACACCAGAGCGATTTACCGAACTGTCCGAGCGCTACGCGACGCTGCGCATCGCGGTGGTCGGCGATTTTTGTCTCGACCGTTACCTCGATATCGACCCGGCGAAGAGCGAGACATCGATCGAGACTGGGCTGCCCGTGCACAATGTCACCGGCGTCCGCTCGCAGCCGGGAGCGGCAGGCACGATCCTCGCCAATCTCATCGCGCTCGGCGCCGGCGCATTGCTGCCCGTCGGCTTTTGCGGTGAGGATGGCGAGGGGTGGGAATTGCTGCGCGCATTGAAAGCCACACCGCGCGTGAAACTCGGCGGATTCATTCGGACGCCGGAGCGGCGCACATTTTCGTACACGAAACCGCTCATCCACGAGCCCGGACAGACGCCGCGCGAACTCAGCCGGCTCGATCTGAAAAACTGGACGCCGACGCCGGAGCGCGTGGAGGAGAGCTTGCTCGCCGCGCTGCGCGAAACCGGAGCGGACGCCGATGCGGTGATCGTGATGGATCAAGTGGACCTCGCGGAGACGGGTGCCGTGACCGCGCGGATGCGGGAGGCCGTCGGCGAACTTTCGCGGGCGCGACCGGCGCGGTCGGTTCTCGCGGACTGCCGGCGCGGGCTCGCGGGCTGGCCGGCGTGCATTTGGAAAATGAATGCACGCGAGCTGTCGGTGCTGTCGGACGTTCCGGAATCCGACGGCGAAGCGATGCGCGCCGCCGCTGCGCAACTCGCCCGCACCAACCGGCACCCGGTTTTTGTGACGATGGCCGGCGATGGAATTCTCGGGGCGGATGAAAGCGGCGCGACCGCGCGCGTGCTGACGTTCCCGATTCGCGGGCCGATCGACATCGTGGGTGCGGGCGATTCCGTGTCGGCGAATCTCACGATGGCACTCGCGGCCGGAGCATCCATTTCCGAGGCGATGGAAATCGCGATGGCGGCGGCGAGCATCGTCATTCATCAAATCGGAACGACGGGGACCGCGACGCTCGCGCAAATCGGAAGCCTGCTGCGAAAAGCACGAGGATGATTTTTTCACGCCCGCCATGCAGGATTTGAATTTGGAATCGCGGGCGGAATCTTTGCCGATGAAAGTCCGCCGCGCGTGCTGCCCGCGAGCAGACAAAGCTTCCGCGCGAAGATTCCCGTTGACGGCGGAGCAGTGCTCTGCATTCTTAGCGGCGTTCGATTTGCATTAGCGGTTTCGGTGTCCCCGACCGAATGGGCCAGTCTTCAGCGACTTCAGCAAACCCTCCCGACCGCAGCGCAATCTTTCCTTTTTCACACCACATGATGGCTGGGCACAACCAGTGATCCAACGTGACGCGCAGGGCTCCTGCTCCCGACAGCCAGCGGGCAGAATCCCGAGCGCACTCGCCAAGGCGAAAACCCTTGCGGCGACGAATGGCGGGGCGACCCGATGCCAGTCACGCCTGAGTCACGCCGGCAATGCGGGCGAAAATATCGGACACAACGCGGCGCTCCGGATTGAGCGCCACCCACCGCAGATTTTCATGAGTAAAAAAACAGATCCGGAACTGCTCGACGAGCAGGCTCCGAAAAAGAAGGCGACCCGCAAAAAGGCCGCGAGCACCGACACCACCGCGAAGCAGACTCCGGCAAAAACGGCGAAGCCACCGGCAGTAAAGCGCGCGCCGCGGAAGAAGGCTGTCGCGACGGACGAAGCGCCGCAGCCGATCGTCGAAGACGCATCCGCGCCGGGTGCCGAGATCGCGTCCGCTCCCGCCGCCGGGGCGACGCCTGCGAGCGTGCCCACGCCGATCGTTCAGGCATCTCCGGTCGCGGAAAGCACTCCGGCATCCGCACCGGTTTCCGTCGCTCCCGCCGCGCCGGCCGGCGATGCGCCGCGGCCGAGACCGCTGTATATTCCGCGCGAAGTTGAAGCATTTCTGCGCGCTGCGAACATTCCGATCCCCACAGAAAAGGCGCAGCTCGATGTCATCATGTCGGCGATGATGGGCGCAAAGATGGCGGCTCAGCAGGCCTTTGCCGCGACCGCCTCCACAGCAGGACCCGCGCAGGCGGACGCCCCCGCTCCGGCCTCCCCGACCGCGCAACCGGCGCAACCCCAGCCACAGGGACAGCAGCCGCAGCGCGGACGCGAACGCCAAGATCGTCCCGACCACCGTCAGCACCGCCGCGACCAGCACCAGCAGCAGCGCGAACAAGGAAGGGAGCAAAATCGCGATCAAAATCGGGATCAAAGTCGTGAGCAGCAGGAAGCGCCGCCGCAGCCTGCCCGTGAGCCGGAGCCGGAAGAACTCGTCGAGACCGAGGGCTACTGTGAAATTTCCGGCAAAGGCTTCGGCTTCCTGCGCGACGGATCGCGGTATTTTCAGCCACATCCGAGCGATGTTTTTGTCACGCCGGAGGCGGTGAAAAAATACGGTCTGCGCGACGGGCAGTGGATCAAGGCCGAGGCGCGCAAGAGTCATCGCGGACTCCAGATTCACCGCATCCTCTCGATCAACGACGCTGACCCCGAGACGGCGAAAACGTGGCCTGCATTTGAGGACCTCACTACCATCAGCCCGCTCGAGCGCATGAAGCTGGAGACCGTGCCCGACCGTTTCACCACGCGCATCATTGACCTCGTCACGCCCGTGGGCAAAGGCCAGCGCGGCCTCATCGTCGCGCCGCCGCGCACCGGCAAAACCACGCTGCTCCACCACATCGCACAGGCCGTGGTGAAAAATCATCCCGACGTTAAACTGATGATCCTGCTCGTGGACGAGCGCCCCGAGGAGGTCACCGACTTCAAGCGCAACATCCCCGAGGCGGAACTCTGGGCCAGCTCGAACGACATGGACGTGAAGTCCCACACGCGCATCGCGCAGCTTTGCATCGAGCGCGCGAAGCGGCTCGTGGAAAGCGGACGCGATGTGTTCATCCTGCTCGACTCGATCACGCGCCTCGGCCGTGCGTTCAACAACGCCATGGCTGGCGGCGGACGCACGATGTCCGGCGGTGTGGACAGCCGCGCGCTGGAAATCCCACGCAAGATTTTCGCCGCAGCGCGAAATACCGAGGAGGCCGGCTCGCTCACCATCGTCGCCACCGCGCTCATCGAGACCGGCAGCCGCATGGACGAGCTGATCTTCCTGGAGTTCAAGGGCACCGGAAACATGGAGATCGTGCTCGACCGCAAGATCAGCGATCAGCGCGTGTATCCTGCGATCGACATCTTCCAGAGCGGCACACGCCGCGACGAGCTGCTCATCCCGAGCGACGACCTGCACAAGATCAGCGTCATCCGCCGCGGACTCTCCGGACACAAGCCCTTCGAGGCGATCGAGCGGCTGCTGACCTTCGTGAAGAAATTCCCGACGAACGCGCAGCTTCTCCGCGAAATCCCGGGCTGAGTTTCAGCGCGCCGACGAATTCGGCAGCCTGAGCCGAATTGTCGTTCCTTTGCCAAACGTGCTCTCCGCCTCAGCGTCGCCGCCGTGCGCGCGGGCGATGTGCTTCACGATGCTCAGGCCCAGCCCCGTGCCGCCCACCTCGCGGCTGCGCCCTTTGTCCACGCGATAGAAGCGCTCGAAAATATGCGGCAGGTGGCTCGATAAAATCCCCTGCCCCGAGTCGTTCACCCACAGCAGCGTCTCGCCGCCGGAGGCCGCCGCGCCGACCGTGACCGTGCCGCCCTCCGGCGTGAACTTCAGCGCGTTGTCCACGAGATTCGTGAACACCTGCTCCATGCGCAGCGGGTCCGCGTGCAGAGGAGCGATGTCCGGTGGCACCTCCATGCGCAGCGTCACACCCTTCTTTTTTGCGCGGAGCGCAAAGTCACGCACGATGTCGGCGGCAAAATCCGGGAGGTCAATTTCCTCGATGGAAAGCTCGTCCTCCTGGGATTCCATGCGTGCCAGCACGAGCAGATCCTCGACGAGCGCGGTGAGCCGCCTCGCGTGTCGATCCAGCACTTCGAAAGTCCCGGCCTGCTCCTTGCGGGGCATGTCCGGCGAATCGAGCAGGTGCTCGACGTAGCCCTGAAAAATCGCGAGCGGCGTGCGCAGCTCATGCGAGACATTCGCGACAAACTCGCGCCGCACTTCTTCAAGACGCTCCAGGTGCCCGATGTCGCGAAACATCGCGAGCGCCGCCGGCTCCCCCGAGGCGTCGCGCATCGGCGCGACGCGCACCGTGAGCACCAGCGGCGGCTTGCGTGCGGAAAGCCTGAGTTCCGCCTCGCTCGGCTCAGATTTCCCGACGGCGGCTGCGACCATGTCGTCCACCGCCGGCTCGCGCAGCAATTCGATCGCGGCCCGGCCCGCATATTCCGCAGGGAGATTGAAAAGTTTTTTTGCCGCGGGATTCGCGAGCCGCACGGTCCGGCGCTTGTCGAGCACGAGCACCCCCTCCTGCATCGAGGACAAAATGATTTCGAGATTCGCCTCGGCGAGTCCGCGCTGATTACGGAGCAGTTCGTTCTCGCGCAGCAGTTCCTCCACGCGTCTCGCATGAGTGGCATCGCGCCGACGATGTCCCGACTCACGACATGCCCAGACGCAAATCGTGAACAGCAGCAGAAATCCAAGAAGCCATGACATCAGTGCGCAAAACTAGCAGCGCACCCTCGCGATGCCCGTCAAAATTATCGTCAAACGTGTGACGCGTCCCGGTGCCGCCCGTGATCAAAGGCTATTCCTCGGGCAGCGGCCGGCCCTTCGTCTCCGGCAGGAAAATGAGCGCGATCAGGCCGAGCAGGAAAATCGCGCTCATGTAGCTGCCGGCGCTCCGGAATGCGTTCAGTTCCGCGGTGGCCTTCATGGCGGCATCGGCGGTGGCTGGCAGCGCAGCGATGGCCTTTTTGCCGATGCTCGACTGCAAGACACCGAGTGTGACCGGGCCGCTGGCAGCGATGAAACGGCCGACATTATAGCAGAAGCTGACGCCGGTGCTTCGCAACCGGGTGGGGAACAATTCCGGCAGGTAGATCGCGAAGCCCGCGAACAATGAGAGCTGGCAGACGCCGAGCACGAAACTCATCCAGATATCATTCCGCGTATTGAACTTCTGGTAAAAGAAAATCGTCGCCGCCATCGCCGCCAGAAATGCCACGACGAACACCGGCTTTCGCCCGAACCGATGCGCGGCTTTGCTGAACGCGATCATCCCGACGAAGGCCCCGATGTTCAGCACGATGAGATTCGCCGCCGACCACCATTGCTTGGCGGTGGTGATTTCCTTCGGCGAAAGGTTCTGCCCGGCGAGCGAGTCGGCGATGGCGGCCCCGACGAGTTTGTTGCTGAAGAAACCGATGCCCCAAAGCCCGACGACCGCGGCCACGCAGAGGAGCATCCCGAAGATCGCAGAATTGCGCCAGCGGGCCTCGCCGAAGAGGCTGGCGTAGGAGCCCATGGCCTTGGTGCTGTCAATGCGGCTGAGGGCTTTGGCGGCCACCCATTTCTCCGGCTCCTTCAGCCGGACCATGATGAAGATGCACAGAAACGCGGGGACTGATCCGATCCAGAAAAGGTATTTCCACGAGACCAGCGGATTGACCGCGGAAAGCGACATGGCACAGAGTCCCGCGGTCACATTCCCGACGGCAGAGAGCGCCTGCAGCATGCCGAGGGCCTTTGGTCTGGCCGACTCAGGCAGCGCATCGGCGACGAGCGCGACGGCGAGGCCAAACACGCCGCCGACTCCGAGGCCGGTGAGTGCGCGGTAGGCCATGAACTGACCGATGTTCGTCGCGAACGATGAGAGCCCGGTGAACACGGAGTAGATGAGAACCGTGAGCGCGAGCGTCTTCGCGCGGCCGACGCGATCTCCCACTGCGCCGAAGATCAGGCCTCCGGTCGCCCAACCGGCGATGAAGATGCTCATGGCCCAGCCGCTGAGTTCACCCTGTCGCAGCGAGGTTTCATTGGCCGCGAGGGCTTTGACGGCATTGTCGCGCGCGAGGATGAAAAGCTGCTGATCCAGGCAGTCAAACAGCCACGCCAGCGACGCGACGGTGAAGACGAACCAGTGATAGCCGTTGAGCTGCTTCCACCAAGGGAGACTGGGGTTTTGGGACATGGCGGTGCGCAGAGTGGCGACGCGCTCCGTGCGCGGCTAGAAAAAATTCCCGCCAGCCGTTCGCTCCCGCAATCAGCGATGCAATTTGGCGGTCAGCATGACTTATGATCCAACCCGATAGATGCGCGCGATCCTGAGCATCAGGGCTTCGAGTTCGCGAAAATAGTCGTCCTCCTTCATCGCGGGCTTGCGTTCGCGGAGGGCGGCTAGTTCGCGTTCCAGCGTGTCGCGTTCGGCGCGCTGGGCGGCGGTGAGCGCGCGTTCGGCGGCGCTGTGGACGAGATGAATTTGCGCGGCGCGCAGGCCGTCGGGCGCGCTGCCGTCGCGCGCCTTTTTCACCGCGCGGACGCCGGAGAACCAGTCGGGCGGCGTGCCGAGGCCGTCGCCGTTATCGTCGAGCAGCGAATGCTCGGTGGCGATGCGGCCCTCGTCCTTGTAGAAGTCGGCGGTCTTGCGCGCCGCCACGAGCCACGCCTCCAGCAGCGAGGTCTCGCCGTCCTTGTCCATGTCCGCCGCTGGATCGGCGATGGCCTGCGCGAGAAAGCCGCCGAAGCGCGCGTAGTTGTTTTCCGAGCCGTTCTTCGTCGCGGTGATGACGATGCGATCCGGCCCGGCGAGCGGCTTCAGCCACGCGCCGCTCGCGGAGAATGCGCACACGACGACGACGGTGCGGCGGAAGGGCTTCAGCCATGCGGCGAGTTCCGAGGCCGCGAGGTCGTCGCCGCGGAGGTTGAATTTCGCATCCTTCGCGTCGGCGGTGCCGTGGCCGAGGAGGACGATCCAAAGTTCGTTCGGGCCTACCTTTGGCTCCGCGTCGAGCACGGCCTTCAGCCGATCGCGATCGGAGGCGGTGCTTTTGTCGAGGCCGAACGTCACGGCCTTCGCCTCCGCCGTGGCGCAAGCGTGCTGCCAGTCCGCCGCCCATTTTGCGAAGGTGTCCGCATACTTCTCCTCACCGCCCGCACCGGTGACGATGATGGCGGATGCGCGCTCATTTTCCTCCGCGCGCAAACAGCGAGTGAGCAGCAGAGCGAGCAGCAACAGGCAGCGGAAGACAGACGTCCCGTCTGTCATGGCAGGCAGGCGTCTTGCCGGCCAAAATCCCGTGACCCCGTAGCAGGCTGGAAGCCGGCTTGCCCTCACTGGCGGGACGCGTGTGTTCCGAACCTGCTCAGGTCTCCGAATGGAATCTTCATTGCTCACGATGCCCTGAGATTTGGAAGCCATCATCTTGCTGGAAAAAGGACCTTTCATCATGCGAGTCCGGAACGGCGGCGGAGGCCCCATTCCCCGAGGAAGCAGCCGAGCGCAAACAGAAACATCCACGGCGTATGCCACAGCGGTTCGGTGACGGTCTCGGTCACCGGCGCCTTCCGCTGCGGCATCTCGCGGGCAAACGCATCCAGCCGGTTCGCGGCGATGACCTCGCCGCCGGTTTTGCGCGCGAGCTGCTCCATGAGCGCGCGGTTCGGCGCGAGCAGGCGGAATTCGTCGGCGTCGAGGTTCGTGCTCCAGCCGGTCTGCGCGCTGCCGGCATTCGCGCCGCTCTCATTCAGCACCGTCGCCTCGACGCGGTAGCCGCCGCTGTCGCGAGGCACGTAAGACGCGATGTAAACCCCGGCGTCTTTCGGCGACGGCTCGGCGGGAATGGTCAACTCGGCCTCCGGCCCCTGGCCACCGGCGCGATGCACCTTCATCGTCACGCGCGCATTTTCGATCGGCTCAAACTTCGCGTCGCGCGCTCGCACTTCGATCCGCACGCTTTGCGCATCCGCCTGCGGCTCCGCATGCACTTCGATCGCGCCCGGCACATCCGCGACGAGCCAGCGCACCATCTGCCGCCACGCGCGCCCGAGATCCTTCTGCCGCTCCTCGTCGCCGAGTCCCGTGTGCCAGAAATCGCCGAGCAGCAGCGCCGCCGTCCGCCCGCGTCCGAAGCGCTGCGTGACCAGCACAGGCCAGTCGCGCGTGCCGTCGTTCACCGTCGCGATCACCGTGGCCGCGGGCTTCGCCGTGCCGACGCGATTGAGGACGCCGGACGCCGGGAGTTCCGCGAGGCGCTTGCGCTCGTCCTGCTCGGTCGTGCGCAGCCGCGCCCACGGCTGCAGCCAGCCCTCGCGCGTGAGCGACAGGCGCAGTTCGCCGGGCTCCTTCGTCGTGCGGCCATCGAGATACACTGGCAGCATTTCGCCAATCGCGGTGTGCGCGAAGTTCCCGTCACCGAAAGACTCCGCGCCACCGAGCATGAGGAATCCGCCGCCGCGCTCGCTCACGAACCGCTGGAGCAGCGACATCTGCGCCGCCGTGAAAAATTCGGCCTCCACGTCGTCCACAATAACCGCACGGTAGCGGAACAGCTCCTCCGCAGTCTTCGGAAAGCCGCCGCGCAATTCGTTCTCATCCTCCGTGCCGAGCCGCACGAGCACCGGCTGATCGTAGCGCTCGATCTCCTCCTTCGACTGATTCCCGAAGCCGCGGAACAGCGGATTGGACGACTCGCCCGCGCGCCCGCGGAATTCAAACTTCGGCTCGCGCTTCGCGATGCGGATGAGCGCGACAAGCTGCGTCTGCTCCTCACCGTCCATCGCGCGGCGCAGGAATTTGTATTCCCAATTCGGCCGCCCGCTCACGTAGAGCACTCGATACGGCCCGCCGCCGCGATCCACGGTCACGATGGCTTCGTTGTTCGCCATCGTGATTTCCGGTGCGCCAGTCTTCTTCGCGCCGATCGTGAGACGATAGGATGCGACGCCCGGCTTGTCTGGCTTCAGCCGGAAATGAAAGACGACCTTCCTTGCATCGCGCGGCACTTTGAGAATCTCCTCGGCGGCCGGCTTCGCATTCGCAGCGGCGGGCTCAGAAGTGATAAGAAAAAGTCGGCCAACGATTTCCTCATTCGCGAAACCCGAGACCGCCACATCCGCCTGCACGTCCACCGGCGCATCGTCGAATGAAGTCAGCGTGACCGCCGTGTTCGTGATCGCGAGATCGCGCCCGATTTTGTCGCTGCCAAATATCACCGGATACACGGGCGGCAATCCGTCCATCGCATTCACGTCCGCAAGATCACTCGCATTTCCGTCGGTCATCAGGACGATCCCCGCGAGCGGCTGCCCGTGATGCCGCGACGCGACCTGCCGCAACGCCTCGCCGAGCGCGCTCGTGCGGCCGTCGAAGTTCAGTTCGCCAAACGCATCCGTCGGCCGCAGCCGCGAATCCGCGAGGTAATTCCGCACCTCGAAATTTTCGCCGAGCGACTTCCGCCACGTGCTCCGCTCCCCCGCGAGCGACTCTCGCATTTCCGCGCCGCGCGACAGCTTCGCGTCCGGCTCCGTGAGCGTGAGGCTGCGGCTGTTGTCGGCGACAATCGCAAACACATTTGCGCCCGGCTTCGCCTTCTCGCGACTCCACATCGGCTCCAGCAGACACGCGAGCAGCGCCGCGATGCCGAGCAGCTTCAGCACAGCGCACGCGAACTTCAGCGGCACCGAAGCCGCGCTGCGAACATACGAAAATGCCACGAGCAGGATCGCGACGACGCTCACCGCCGCCACCGGCATCAGCCACGTCTTTCCGGCAAAGAAGACCGTCGCGAAAGCCATCAGCGGCTCCTGCCGAGTTCCTCGTAGTACCGTCGCACGCGGTCGGAGTACTTCACCGGAACGGGATCGCGATCGATCGGCACGAGCGATTCGCGCGACTCGCGCCGCGCGAGTTCGTCGTTCAGCCGGTTGCGCAATTCCGCCAGCGGTTTGCTGATCTGCGTCTTCACGATGTCCCACTTCGGCACCGTTTCGTTCCGCTTGAACTCCGAGCGCATCACCTTCGCCGCCTCGCGGATGTCCGCGACCTCGCGGCGCAATTCCGGCGCATCAAGCATCTCCTCCACATTCCGCAGCCGGTCGGACCAGTCCACAAAACCATCGCCCGTGAGCGGGCCGCGCTGATCAAATTGCGGCCCGCCATCCAGTCCGCCGCCTCCTCCCGCACCCCCGTTGTTCGCACCGCCTCGCGCGCCCGCCGAAGACGCCAACTGCGCGAGCCGCGACGCCGCACTTCCGCCCTGCTCCTTGCCCGGCTCCCGTCCCGGTTGCTGACTGGAAGATTGATTCGCGCCGCCCTTGCCGCCGCCCGATGCGCGACCTGCGGAAGCATTCTGTCCCGCCTGCGATCCCGGGTGCTCACCAGACGATTCGCCCTTCGCGGCAGATGCAGCTTTGCCGTCGCCTTTGCCTTCGCCTGCACCCTGAGCCATCTCCCCTTTCCCATCCTGACCAGCCTGCTTCCCACCTTCGCCGGGCCGCTTTCCTTCCTGCTCCGGCTTTCCGCTTCCACTCTGCGCGACATCTTTTCCGTCCTGCGCAGTCTGTCCATTTTCACTCTTCGCCTGCTGACTTTTTTCGCCGGTACCTTCCCCGCCTTTGCCATCCTTGCCCTTCTCTCCGCGTGACTGAGCGGACGCCGCTGACTGCGCGTCGGCAGGCTGCTTGCCATCACCCGCCTGCTGCGAATCGCCGGGCTTTGGTTTTCCATCTCCTCTGCCGTCGCGCGACTCCTGCCTTTCACGTCCTTTGCCATCCCGATTCTCCGCGAGGTCGGGCCTCGCGTTTGCAATTTCCCGGTCGAGCTGTTTTCCGAGCGCATCGAGTTCCGCCCGCGCCTGACGCAGCGCCTCCGCCTCGTCGCCGAGGACACTTTCCGCCGCGCGCTCCACGCCCGACTTCACCTTCTCCACCTCGCCTCGCGCCTTCTCCTCGAACTGCTTCACCTGCGAACCGTAACCGCGGCGCGCGAGTTCGCCGGCCTTCCGCAAAGTCTCATCCGTGCCCGCCTGTGAATTCTCGCGGAGCGTGTCGTAAAGCTGACGCGCCAGCAGCGGTTCCGCGGCCTCGGCCTGATCCGAAACGCGCTGCATCTCCTCGCGCAAATCCGTGAGCCCCTTCTGCTGCCTCTCAAAATCCTGCGAAAGTTTTTCCTGCGGGCTCGATCCATCGAGCGTGCGCCGCTCGCCTGCCTTCGGCTTCGCATCGAGCTGCTCCGCGATCTCCTGCTGCTTCTGCGCCAGCTCGCGCGCGTCCGCGCGCATCTGGCGCATCTCGTCCTTGAACTGCCCGCTCGCCTTCTTGCGCAGATCGCCCCGCATTTTCTGGAAGCCTTCCTCCGCGCGTTTGCCCTCGGCGAGCGCGCGCGACGACTCGCCCTTCTGCATGGATTCCGCCGCCTGCTGCGCGTCGTTGCGCGTCTGCTCAAGCTGCTTCCGCTCCTCGGCGAAACGCGACTGGTTCTCCTGCTTTTCCATCTTTTGCTTCAGCTCGTCCGCATCGGCGAGAAGCTGCTGCTCCTCCTCGCGCAGACGCTTGAGCTGCCGCCGCGCCTCCTCGCGCTCCTTCTCCGTCTTCGCCTCCTCCATCGCGGTCTGCAGTTCTTTCACGCGCCCATTGATGTCCTGCTGCCGCTGCGCGAGTTCCTTCAGCCGGTTCAAAACGGCGAGCTGCTCCTTCTGCTGTTCATTCTGCGGCTGCTCCGCCTCCTTCTGTTTTTCGTAACGCTTCTCCTCGGCCTTCATCTCGAGCTGATCGAGTTGCGCGCGCTGACGATCGTCCTGCTGCTGTCCCTTGCCCTTTCCCTGCTGACTCCGCTTCACACGAAACTCATGCGCCGCGAGTTTCAGCAGCCCGTGATAGGCCGCCTGTTCCGCGACGAGCGCCTCAGACAATGGCGCGAAGGACTTCTCCGCGGCAGTGAGATTTTTCAATGCACGCTCCATTTCCTGCCTCGCATCGGCGATCATCACCGCCGCCTTCGGACCCTCGATTTTCTGCGCAAGCGCGGTCGCCATCTCCAGCGCCGCGGCCTGCGAATCTTTCACGACCGGCTCGTCCTTCACGTATTTTTCACCCGGCACCGCGGCACCGCCCTGTTCCTCGCCGCGTTTCAGATTCCACGTCGCGCTGGTGATCTGCTTCTGCAATTCCGCGAGCTTCGCCGCCTCCGCGGCCTCCGCGCCTTGCGGCGGCTGCCCGCCCGCGCTCTCGTCGCCCGGACGGTAGATTTCCTCGAACGGCCGCACCTCCGCGAAGAACATGTCCCCATCCGTCCGGCGCAGCTTGCCATCCGGCCCCACATCGTCGGCCCACACGTGCCAAGATACGAGATCGTCTGTCACCACACCGATGTCCTCGAGTTTCAGAAGATGCTCCAAGTGCAGCCGCTCATCGGGTTTCGAGTCGCGCGCGAGAACGATCTCCTTCGTCTCGCCGCCGCCGATGGAATAGCTGAGGCCCGCAGCGCGCAGGCCGAAGTCATCCCATGCATCCACGCGGAATGCGATCTCTTCGATCTGCGAAACGCGCTGATCGCCCTTTGGCGTCACGACCTTCAGTTCCGGGCGGCGGTTCGGCAGCGCATCGAGCGTGAATGTCGCGGCAAGTTTGTTCGCACGCCCCTCGGAGTCCTTCAGCTTCAGCTCCCACACCCTGCTCTCTCCGACAGGAAAATCCTTCAGCTCCGCCACAGCCTTCGACAAATCCACGCGCAGCGGAACCACGCTCCCGTCCTTCGCCACGAGCGATGCAGACTGCACGGGCTTGTTCAGTTGAAACGACACATCAAGCTTCGCTCCCTGCACCGCACTCACGCGGCGCGTGTCAGCGATCGTCTTGTCCGGCAGCTTCGCAAACTCGGGATACACCACCCGCGCATCCGCGCGATCCAGCCGCGGATGCTCGAAGACCTTCACGCTAAAATCGCGCGACGCACGTCCGGCAAATTCCACGCGATACGACAAGTCACCCGTCACCTCCGGCACGCCTCCGCCGAAAACCGGATCATCGAGATTCTTCACAAGCGGGATGCGCTTCGCCGGCGCATTCACCGGACTGAGCACGAGCACCGCCTCGCTCGGCACGTTGCGCGAAAATTTCGCGAGCACCACGAGCCCGCTGCCGCGCTCGATCTCTGTGTCTCCGGGCGTGACGACCACATCCTCACGCTGCATTTGCGCTTTCACAGTCGTCTTCGCTCCCATGTGATTCATCCCCAGCAATAAAACCGAAACCCCGAGGCAGAAGAGCAAAACAAACTGCATCAACCCTGCGCACACGTTTTTCCAAAACGGCACGACAGCCACGCAATCACGCCTGCGGATTTCAGCCACGGCCTCTGCGACGACCCGCTGCTGCAGGAAATGCAATTCACCGTCAGCCGACTCTGAACGCTGCTCGACGGCGGTGATGAGAAGCGCATGCAAATCGGGATGCTGTTGTTCAATGCTCCGTGCAATCGCAACGTAATCCGGCTCCCATGCTTCGATCCTGCGTCGCAAGACAAACCGCGCCGCAATCGCCGCGAGCACGATCAAAGCGGCGACGCCAAATCCCTCGGCTCCGGCTTTGAAGAGGGCAAAGGCAATCGCCGCAAGGACTATCCAGCTTGCACAGAGAGTGAGCATGAGCCGAAAGAACCGCTGCTGTCGGACGGCAGGCTCCAACGCGGACTTGAGCAAGAGCATAGTCATGGGGTGGCCGCGGGGTTGCGTTTGGTCGCGCAGAGTTTCGCAGCGATGGCGGTTTCTACCAGCAGCAACATCACTGCGGCGAGCACGAGCCAACGCCATAATTTTTGCCGCTGCTCCGTGTCCGCGGCTGTGGCGTGAAGACCGTCGCCGGCGCTCGCTGCCGGCGCGGCATTTTCGCTTTCCGTCGGCAGCGCGAGCGCGGCGAGACGGTCGCGCGCGAGCGGCGACGTGCGGCTCTCCTCGGGATCGAGATTCACGACAAAGCGCAGCTCGCCCGGGTTCGCCACATAGATTCCGGGCAAGTCCGTGCCTGCGAATTTTCCACCCGCCGAAACCGGAGCATCCGTTCCATCCGGCTTGCGCATCGTGAAGGACTGCGGGCCGGGCGGCAGGATGATTTCGTCGCCGACAAAATACTGCGCGCGCGCAGGCGGAAGCCCCGAGCTGTCGTCGAGAATCGCGTGCAGCAGCGGGATAAATTTCGAGGACAGCGCGAGTTGGCTGTCCGGCGGACGCCAACTGCTCGCGAACACAATCACGCCGCCTTTTCCGAGCGGAATGCGCAGAATCGCCGGGTCGCGACTCTCGAAGCTCGCGAGCACCTGCGCACCCGGCAGCTTCGCCGCATCGAGCCGGCGATGATGCCAGAAATGGATCTTCGTGAAGTCGCTGAAACGCGGGTCGGCGAACGGCGCGAACAGCGGGCTCTGGAAATCAATCTGCGCGAGCAGCGCGTATTCGCGGACGACGGCTTCGCTGGCAGTGAAGCCGGGAATTTCCAGCAACCGGCCAAGCGCTTCGGCGCTCGCGGGACTGGTCATCGGCATCACCGCGAGCCGCCCGTCGCGCGCGAACTGACGCGCCCCGGCGAGCTGGGCATCCGTCGCTCCGTCGCCGATGACGACAAGCTGCGCATTCTGAAACTCGAACGCAGCGACCGCATCGCCCGCACGGCGCGCGGATATTTCGACGATCTCCTGCGGCGTCTGCTGGAACGCGCGGCGCAGATAGAACAGCGAGCCACGGGTGTCGTCCTCCGCATCCGCGCCGAGAAAAATCACCGGCACGCGCCGCGGCTGCGGAGGGAGCAGCCAGAGCGTGTTGTCGAAATCCGCATCGTCGCCCGTCAGGGTGAGTTTGTTCGCGCCTTCCGGGAGCTTCGGCACGCGGATCACGGTGCTCTGTCCGGCGGGGACGTAGGCATCGAGCCCCGCATCCGCCGCAGCGCCCCAGGCGATCCGGAACCGCTCCGTCTTTGCATCCGTCGCGTTACTGATCCGCACACGCAGCTTCTCATCCTTGTCCGCCGCGTCGCGCTGCTCACCACCGGCAAGCCACTGCGCCGCTGCATTTCCGAGCTTCGTCGCCTTCACCGATTCAAATCGCACCGTCACATTCGGCGGCCACTCGAATCCCTGAAGCCCGTCGAGACGCATCCCTTCCTGCATGTCGCTGATGACCACGATCTCCCCCCGCGATGGCACCGTCTCGCGCGCACCGCTGATGAGATCCAACGCTTGCAGCACCGCCACGCCGAGATTTGTCCCGTGCCATCCGGGCCTCACGGCGGCGAGCTGCCTCACCGCATTCGGAGCCCGTTCCTCGACCGCCGTCGTACGCCACCGCTCCATGTCCACGAGCACGCGCGGGGTGCGATCAAAGGTGAGCAGCGTCACGGCATCGAGCGGTGTCGTCGAATGCAGCAGCGCCTCCGCCTTTTCGTGCGCCTGCGCCCACAGCGTCTCGCGCCTCATGCTCGCGCTCGTGTCCACGAGGATCGCCAGCCGCCTCCCCTGCCCTCCCGCATCCGCCGTCTTCGCACTGCTTTCCCGGAAAAACGGGCGCGCAAAACCGAGTGCCAGCGCGAGCAGCACGAGGCATCGCAGCAGGAGCAGCCAGAGATTTTCGATGCGGCTCTTGCTCGTCACGCGCGGCGGCGTCGGTTGGAGAAACATGAGCGAACTGAACGGCTTCACCTCGCGTGTCGTCCGCCGGATGAGGTGGAAAATGATCGGTCCTGCGATGGCCAGCGCGCCGAACAGAAAAAATGGCGCGAGGAAATTCATGCCGCTGCGCCTTTCCGGCGGATGAGTTTTCCGCGAACAGAACGCGCCTTCAGAAAATCAAACAGCGCGAGTTCGAGTGGCTTCGAGGTATCCAGCAGCATGTGACTCACGCCGAGTCCCTCGCACGAGGCGCGCACCGACTCCACATGCGCCTCCAGCCGCCGCACGTAATCCGCCCGTGCCAGCGACGGATCGAGAAACAGATCGCGCCCCGTCTCCATGTCCAGAAAGCGCGCGGCCTGATCAAAATCGAAAGTCCGCTCCGCCGGATCGATCACCTGAAAAACAATTACCTCATGCCGGCTCGCCGTGACCAGCGCCAGCGCTTCGGAGAACGCCTCGACCGGCGCGAGCAAGTCGCTGATGAGCACGACGAGGCTCCGCTTTCGCACCAGCTCCGCGACCCGCCGCAGCGGCGTCGCGACGTCAGTACTGTTGCCGGAGGCGGGCTTTTCCAGCGCCAGCATCAGGTGACGCAGGTGCCCCGGACGATTCCGCGCGGGCAGGTATTCGCGCACCTGTTCATCGAACGTGAGCAGCCCCGTGGCGTCGCCCTGATGCGAGAGAAAGTAGGCGAGCGTCGCCGCCAGCGTCCGCGCGTAGTCGGCCTTCGTGAATCCGCGCGAGCCGAACGCCATCGAGCGGCTGCCGTCCACGACCAGGCTGCAGCGCAGGTTCGTCTCGTCCTCAAATTTCTTGATGAAATAGCGATCGGTCCGCGCGACGAGCCGCCAGTCGAGATACCGCGGATCATCGCCCTGCGCATACGGACGATACTCGGTGAACTCGACCGAGAAGCCGTGATACGGACTGCGATGAATCCCATGCCAGAAACCCTCGACCACCGTGCGCGCGCGCAGTTCGAGATTGCGGATCGCCATCAGCGCCTTGGGATCGAGAAAAGACGCGCCGCCCGCTTGAGGCGAGGTTGTCGAGGTCGGCGCTGCGGACATGATTGGCGCTATTTCACAGTTTCCAACACGCGCTCGATCACCTTTCCAACCGACACTCCCTCGGCCTCGGCGCGGTAGTTTACGAGCACGCGATGCCGCAGCACCGGCGCGGCGAGCGCGATGATGTCCTCCTTCGTCACGTGGGAACGGCCATCGAGCAGCGCGCGCGCCTTCGCGCCGATGCTGAGAAATTGCGCCGCCCGTGTGCCTGCGCCCCAGCTCACCCAGTCGGTCACAAATGCCGGCGTGGACTGCTGGCGCGGGCGCGTGCCTGCTGCGATCCGAACGGCGAAGCGCACGAGATCTTCCGCGATGGGAACTTTCCGCACGAGCGCGTGGAAGCGCAGCACATCCTCGCCGGTGAAGAGCGGCGCGATGGCTTCGCCGGCGGCGGCAGTGGTGCGCTGCACGACGGCGACCTCGTCGTCCTCGGGCAGGTAATCAATCACCACATTGAACATGAACCGATCGAGCTGTGCCTCGGGCAGCGGATACGTGCCTTCCATCTCGATCGGGTTCTGCGTGGCGAGCACGAAGAACGGCTCGGGCAGCGCGTAGCGGCGTCCGCCCGCGGTCACCTGATGCTCCTGCATCGCCTCGAGGAGCGCGGCCTGCGTCTTCGGCGGCGTGCGGTTGATTTCATCCGCGAGCAGCATGTTTCCGAAGACCGGCCCCGGCACGAAGACGAGCTCGCGACCATCCGCGCCTTCCTTCAGGATTTCCACTCCCGTGATGTCCGTCGGCATGAGGTCCGGCGTGAATTGAATGCGGCGGAATTGGAGGTGAAAAATCTGCGCGATGGATTTCACAAGCAGCGTCTTCGCGAGGCCCGGCGCACCCGTGATGAGACAGTGCCCTCCGGCAAACAGCGCGATGAGAATCTGCTCGATCACCTCGTGCTGGCCGACGATGGCCTTGCCAAGTTCCGCGAGAATCTGCGGTCGCGCTGCGGTGAGTTGCTCGAAGGTCGCGGCGTCTTCGTCGCGGGTTGGAACATTGCTGATTGGCTGGGTGGTCATGGATGAAAATGCGCGCGATGCGACTCACTCAGTGCGTCATCGAGTAGAAGATGATGTTGATGCCGAGCGGGAACGCGCGCTTCTCCGAAAACTCGTGGAAGAACCAGTCGTTCTCACCCTCGCGCTCCCAGCCGTCGCCGTTGTCAGTGTTGTGCGTGGCGATGACCATGATGCGGCCCTTGTCGTCGAGCAACGCGCGCACATGCATCTCGGTGCAGTCCTCGTAGCTGCCGTCCTTCTGCGGATGCCGCTCCCAAGTGATGCCGCTGTACTGGCTGTTCGCGCCGGTCCGTTCGTTCGGCGTCTGGAGCTTGTTCTTCTCCACGTTGAGATCGAAGACGCAGTGGAAAATCGGATGTTCCATCGGCAGTTCGACGAACTCTCGATCCGGGAACACGCGCTTCATTTGCTCGGCGAAACACTCCCACTGCCATTCACCCCAGAAATCATCCGCCATCAGAAATCCGCCGTTGAGCAGATACTTTTTCAAAATGGGAACTTCCTCGTCCTGCAGCAGCAGCGCGCCCGGCTCGACCATGTAGATGAACGGGTAGTCGAACAGCGCCTTGTCCGTGAGCCGAAGGATGCGCCCATTCGGGTCCACGCGCATCGAGGTCATCTGCTGGAGACGGAAGGAGAGGTTCAGATCGCTGTCCGGGAAGTCGGTGATCCAGCTTGCGGAACTCGGCGAGCCATTCGGATCGCTGTCGCGAATGATGCGCGCAAACGTGAACCCGTCGCGGGCAAAACCGGGTGCATATTTCCACTCCGGCGTGCCCGTGCTGTGCGACGCGACCTCGCGCGCAGTCTTCACCACACGCACATCCACCGCGGCACCGCCCTCGCTGTAATAGATCGGACCATCGCTGGAACGCCGCCGCCGCTGTGCGGAGGCGAGACTCGCGAGCAGCACAAGCATCAGGAGAAAGAGTGCGCCGCGCGTTTTCATGGCTTGGTTCCCGGCTTCACGGCAGCATCCGGTTTCGATTTCGGCGTCTTCGCTTCCATCTCCAGCAGGAGACTGTGCGCGTCGCGAAAACGCGGCGCCTCCTCGAGCGCGAGCAGCACTTCGCGTCTTGCCGCCGCGTCGCCCGTCGCGTGCAGCAGGCGCGCGAGGCGGAAATGAACCCCCGCCTGATCCGGCGGATTCAGCGCCAGCAGCGTACGATAAACGCGAATCGCCGCAGCCTTGTCGCCCGTGGCCTCGCGCGCTTCGGCGATGAGGCGATACGGCTCGGGTGCGAGCGGATTCACCGCGGTGAAAAGCGCACCATTCGCGAGCACCGCGCGCCAGTCCTTGCGCGCAGCGGCGATCACCATCAGCCGCGCGTACGCCTCCGGCGCGGCACTGCAAAGCTCGGCGACCTTCGTCAGCATCGCCTCTTCCTCCACGGTTTCTCCGAGTTCGCGGTGCACGCGCGCGAGCATGGCGTACGCGCTCCCCGGATCATGCTGATTCGGGTACAGCGCGATGAGCTTCAGCAGTGGCGTTTTCGCGTCCGCCCATTTTTTCTCTCCGAGCAAAATTTTCGCCTGCTCAGTCAGCCCGGTGAAATTGTCCGGATGCTTCGCGATCCAGTCGGTGAGTTTCGCCTCGTCCGCGATCTCTGCCGGCTGAGGCTTGGTCCAATCGAGCTTCGGCCCCGTTGCATTCGCAAGGTCCCGCGCGTGCGCGGCAAATTCCGCATCCAGCTTTTCGATCGGCGCGAAGCGTGCGGCGAGGGCGTCATTGATCGGCATCCCACGCGCGAGATCCGCGAGCAGCGCGCGCATTTTTTCCAAACCCCAGCGCTGCACGAGCCACTCGACGACAAGCGACGACTCGAAGTATGCGAACTGCAAATGCGCGCCACTTTTCGGACGGAGAAATGCGCCGCTCAATTTGCTCACCGGCGTGAGATCGCTGCCGAGAATCATCTCCCGATAGCGCGGTGACATGTGCTCGCCCCAACTCGCGCGCTGCTGCCGCTCCTCGAAGACGCTGATGCCCTCGCTGAGCCAGCGCGGCATTTTGTTTTTCGTGAGGGTGAGGGTGACGACGTGCGTGAATTCATGCCACAGCACCGCGTGCCAGTTCGCCGCGCCGCCGGGCCGCGCCGCTGGACTGTTTGCCGTGATGACGCGGCCAAAACACACGCCGAGATAACCCGCGCCGCCGGGCAGCCCGAAGGTGCGAATCGCAAAATCCTTCTGGTCGGGAAAAATCTCCACGACCGTCTGCTCGCCGGGCGGCAGGCCGTATTTTTTTGTCAGCGTCGCGTGCGCCTGCTCGAGCAGCGCGAGCACCTCCGCGCCGTACACCGCCGCCTCGCGCGGCTCCATGCGCACTTGGAAATGCGCGCTCTTGAGCAGCGCAAAATGCGCGATCGTGTCGTGCAGTTCCGTGAGATTGAACGCCACCACGTCATACGGATCCGCCTTTTGCACTTCCTCCGCGAGCCGCCATCCCTCCTCGTCGCGACCGAGCCGCAGGAGATCCTGCGCGAGCTGGATTTTTGCGGGAATGAACGCGTCGTCGAATTTCAGCGCCTCGCGTTGCAGCACCGCGCCCTCAGAAAACCGGTACTTCTGCGAGAGCTTGTGCCCGATGAGTTGCGGCACCGCGGGATTCGTCGGCCACAGCTTCAGCGCCTCGGCCCGCGCTGCCGCCGCGGCCTTTTCATCGGAACGAAGATGCGCCAGCACCGCGCGCAAGGCATGCGCCTCCGCATGCCGCGGATTGATGCGCAGCGCCCCGGCGAGCTTCTTCTCCGCCTCGGGATAATTTTCCGAATCTATTGCATGCTCCGCCAGCAGAAGATGCCCGCCAGAGTGGTTGGGATTCAGCTCGAGCGTCTTCGCGATCTGTTCCTCCGCAGCCTCGTCGTCGCTCGGCGCAAAGGCCCGCGCGAGGCCGAAGTGCGCCTCCGCATTTTCGGGAAATTTCTTCACCGCCGCCGCAAAACTTTTTGCCGCGAGCGCGAAGTCATGCTTCGCCAGCGCGAGCTCGCCGTTCGCGAGATAGCTGTCGGAAAATTCCGGGTTCGTTTTTTTTACCGGATCGAAAAAGAGCTCCGTCACGCGCTTCGGATCCGCGCCGAGCAGGATCGCCGCCTTCCCCAGCGCAATGCGATCCGCCGGCTCACGGTACGCCCAATCGCGCTGGCCGCCGAAGCGGTCCATTTCGTCCTTCAGCGCCTTCGCCCGCTCCGTGTCGCCATTTGCCCGGCAGACCTCGAACCCCGCGAACCGCAGCCGCATCGCGTATGGAAACCGCTTGAGCGCCGCCGTCAAAACCGCCTCCGCCTCGGGATATTTTCCCGACGCCATCAGCGCCTCGATGCGCAACAGCGGCCAGTCCTCGTTCTCCGGCTGCGTCTGCTCCGCCGCACCCGCCACGTCCGCCGCATCGGCATATTTTCCAGACATCAATTGCGCGCGCACGGCATCCGTCTCCGCCGCGTGCGAAAAAATCGCGCCCATCGCGAATCCCGCGAGGGCGGCAAGCGCCGACAGTCCACCGCAAAAACGAAGCGGCGGAAGAGTCTGGGGCGACATCGCGAGGAAGATAGCCATCCGGTTCGCCGTCCTTCAAGCAGCGACGCGGCCGATTTCAGCGATTCGCAAGACAGCGAACACTTTTCTCTTGCCCGGCTTTTTCTTCTGCGGATAGTTTCCGCCCTCAGTTTCAGGAACGGGGAATTAGCTCAGTTGGTAGAGCGCGTCGTTCGCAATGACGAGGTCAGGGGTTCGAACCCCCTATTCTCCACTTCCTGAACAGAAAAAATAAGGAGAGCGCGGCGGACAGGCACCATTCTTCGCACGTTGCGTCAGAGCCCACGAAACCTCGACTCGCCTCCCTGCACGCGCAGCTACCGCCGCTGCGGTTTTTTCTCCGGCACGAACTGCTGGAAATTCGGACTCGTCGGGTTGCTGTTCCGATGAAGATGCCGGTGATTCAGCGGCACGAATTGCTGGAAATTGACGCACGCAGCGTCGGTGCATCGGTGCGAATGCTGGTGGTCCGGACCGACCTCCTGCTGGAAATTCAGACACGACGCATCCGAGCAGCGCACCGTGGATTGACTCATTCCAGGCAGCGCGAACGCAAGCACGAGCAAGGCGAAGGGGATTTTCATAAGTAACGGGGATTGGAAAAAAATCTACCGCGCATCCCCCGGCGAGCAACCGTGAATTCACAATCGCAAAGCCGGGGCGCGCTCCCGCGAGGACGGACTCAGCGCCAGTGCGTCGCGAGTTCCACGAGCGTCCGCACGCCAAATCCGGTCGCACCTTTCGCCAGCGCCGCGCCGTCCTTGTTCCGGTGCGAAGTGTAGGCGATGTCGAGGTGCGCCCACGGCGTCCTGTCGGCGAACGTGCGGAGAAACGCCGCCGCCGTGCATGCGCCGGCCATGCGGCCGCCGCTGTTTTTCAAAAGCGCAACGTCGCTCCGGATGGAGTCGTCGTATTCGGGAAAATGCGGCATCGGCCACAGCCGCTCACCGCTCTGGCGCGAGGCGGCGAGCACCGCATCGCGCAGCCGATCGTCGCTGCTCCACAGTCCTGCCGCAGCCTCGCCGAGCGCGACGCCGACGGCACCGGTGAGCGTCGCGATGTCCACAATCGCGGAGGCCCGGTGATCTTTCCGCGCGAAGCCGATCGCATCCGCGAGAATCATCCGCCCTTCGGCGTCGGTGTTCACGATTTCGACGTGCCGCCCATCGTAGCAAGTCACGATGTCGCCCGGCCGGTATGCCGCGGCACCGGGCATATTTTCCGCGGAAGGAATGAGACCGATCACGTTGCGTTTCACGCCGAGCTTCGCGATCGCGAGCATCGCTCCGAGCACGGCTGCGCCGCCGCACTTGTCCCAGATCATCTGCTCCATGTCGGCGGCGGGCTTGATGGAAATGCCGCCGGTGTCGAAGGTCACCGCCTTACCCACGAGCGCGAGCGGAGCCTGCGTGCGCGGACCACCGCGATACTCGAGGACGATGAGCCGCGGCGGTCGCGCGCTCCCGCTCCCGACCGCGATGATGCCGCCGAAGCGCCGGGCGCGGAGTTGTTTTTCATCGAGCACCGTGCAGCGCAGGCCGAGCTTCTTCGCGTGCCAGCGCGCCTCCTCGGCAAAGGTCTCGGGATAGACGACGTTGCCCGGGCGATTCGCGAGTCCGCGCGCAAGGTTGGTGAATTCGCCGAGCGTATGTGAGAGCGCCGCCGCTTTTTTTCGCGTTCGCGATCTCAGATGCACCGACAATCACATTCACCTGCTCCAGCGCGCGCGTGCGGGTCGCTTTGAATTCCTCGTACGCATAATCCGCGAGCATCATGCCCTCCACCGCAGCGCCGGCAAATAGCGCCCACTCGCCGAGGTGCAGCGTGAAGCGCGTGCGGCCACTGCGCTTCATCGCCATCGCCGCGCTGCCCGCCGCATGGCGGATTTCATCGGCGGTGATTTTCCCGGCGTCGCCGAGGCCGACGCAGAGCACGTTTTCGCCGTGGTGAAAAACGCGCGAGCCCGTCTTCAGCGAAAATTCTGCCGCCGAGATTCCGTGCGGCACTGCCTTGCGCTGCGCGGTGGTGAAAAGGCGGACGCCCGGCACTGCGGCCGGAGCTTTGCTGAGGATGGAAAATTTCACGCGCGCGTGTACACGCGCAGGAGCATGGCGCGCGAGCGGGAACTCACCGCAACGTTCACCGGTTTGCAAAAAACTCCCGCACGCGCGGCGTCATTTTTCGCATCAGCCCTCCCCCTCGGAATCGATCATCGCGATCGATCCTCCGATCTACTTTTTCGCCTTCGCCCGCTTCCGGATTTTCAGCGCCTTGAATTTCCGCGTGAGGTTCGTCAGCGATTCCTCGATGCCCATGCGTTCGAGCGACGTCGCGCCGACGAAGCCCACGGCGTCCGTGTTTTGAATGACGCGCTCCGCATCCTCGGGGGTGTTGATCGGACCGCCATGGCAGAGGAAGAAGATGTCCTTCCGCACACGCGTCGCGGCATCGATGATTTCCTGCGTGCGCCGGATGGTGAAGTCCCAGCTCTTGACCGCACTTTTCACCCCGATGCTCCCGCCGACGGTCGTGCCGACGTGCGCGATGATCGCATCCGCGCCGGCCTTCGCCATTTCGACGGCCTCCTCGGGCGAGCCGACGTACACGACGGAAAAAAGATCCATGCGCCGCGCGAGCGCGACCATCTCGAATTCCTTTTTCACGCTCATGCCCGTCTCCTCGAGCACGCCGCGGAAGTGGCCGTCCACGATCGTGTGCGTGGGGAAATTATTCACGCCGGAAAATCCCATCTCCTTCACCTTGCCGAGCCAGTGCCACATGCGGCGGCGCGGATCGGTCGCGTGGACTCCGCAGATCACGGGGCATTCCTCGACGACGGGCAGCACTTCGAATTCGCCGATCTCCATCGCGATCGCATTCGCATCGCCGTACGCCATCATGCCCGCGGTCGAGCCGTGGCCCATCATGCGAAAGCGACCGCTGTTATAAATGATGATCAGATCCGCGCCGCCGCGCTCGATGAACTTTGCCGAAATGCCCGTGCCCGCGCCGCCGGCGATGATGGCGTTGCCTTTTTTCACCGTCGCGCGCAGGCGCTCGACGACTTCTTTGCGAGTGTAGGGATTTCCTTTTCCGGTCCAGGGATTCGGCATGGTGGGTGATGAGTGGGTTAAAAATGAACGCGCACGTTAGCAGTCGCACGCACGCTGTGAAGCACCGCGATGCACGAACCGCCATCGGAAATGCACGCGGCAAAATTCACAGGGATGCTCGTCTGCAAAATCGGCGCGCATCGGGTAGGATGGGCGTCCCGCGTGGCACTCCGGGTGTCGCTGCGGACGCCGCGAACTACTTCACCCACCCGTGCTGCCGCAGCCAGAAGACGAGATCTTTTCCCCACGGATGCACGTCGTCCGCCGCCACTCCGTTTTTGCCCTGGCTGAGGCCGATGCCGTGCGGGCCTTTTTCATAGACGTGAAAGTCGAACGCGATCCCGTTTTTCCGCAGCGCCTGCACGAAGCGGAAGCTGTTTTCCGGCAGCACGGCCTTGTCCTCGCCGGTCGTCCACACGAAACACGGCGGCGTCTCCTTCGTCACTTGCGTGTCGTTCGAGAGCGATTCGACCAGCTTCGGATCGGGCTCGGCACCGAGGAGATTTTTCTTCGAGCCGCCATGCGTCACGCCATCCTCCATGCTGATCACGCCGTAGCAGATCACGCCGAAATCCGGGCGGCAACTCACGCGATCCACGGCGTCCGTGGCGTCGGATTTTCCCGCATCAAAATGGGTGACCGAAGTCGTCGCGAGATGCCCGCCCGCGCTGCTGCCCATCACGCCGATGCGCGTGGCATCCACGCCCCACTTGCTCGCGTTTGCCCGCACGAAGCGAATCGCCCGCTGCACATCGTACATCATCACCGGATGCCGGTAGCCTTTCGATCCCAGCCGGTATTTCAGCACGAAACACGTGACGCCTTTTCCAGAAAGATACTCCGCGTAGCCGCCGCCTTCATGCGGCGCGAGCCCGCCGTAGCCGCCACCGGGGCAGATGACGATCGCCGTTCCGTTCGCGGTGCCCGGCGCGGGGAGAAAGGGCGTGAGCGTCGGGACATCCTGATCCGCACTCCCGAGCGCGCCGGGCGCGTCCCCGTCCCACAGCCGGATCGGCTCGCCGGGCTGCGCGGCGAGGAGCGTGGCACTTGCGAGGAGGGCGAGGAAGAGCGAGGTGAATTTCATGGGGCGGGCAGAGGGAGGTTTTTGCGAACGGCGCGGCGCACCTTACGAGCAGCGACACGCGTGCTTTCCTAGGAAAAAACGCATCCCCGTTTTCCCCTCGCACCCCTCAAATTTAACCGACCGCAGGCTTGGGCGTCGGCGCCGGGGTGAACGTGACGATCCTTCGACAAAAGCTCGCCGGTCGCGGACTGGCACCGCCCTTCCCGCTGGCGTGGCTTCCATTCCACGGCTCGGGTTTGTGGAGGAGTTTCACTTTCGCCGTCGCACATCCACCGCCGTTCGCAGCGGGCACCGGCACCTCGTAGCTCCTCGGCTCCTCCGACGGCAAAATGCCCGCCGCGCCGATTTCCCGGGAGTCCGCCGCGGCGTTGGGAGATGCACTGCCCGCACGCTGGGGAGCGGCCTGTCTTGCGACATCGCCGCAGAGGAGAAAATCAGAGTGCCGCACCGTGATCGTCCCGATGCCCACCCGGCCGTTCTGCGTTCTTTCTCCGTCGAAGCCCGCCCACACCGACGCCAGTCCGCCCGCGCGATCTTCCCGCGGATCGGCACCGGGTGCGCCCCACGCACCCGGTGCCTTTTTCCCCATCTCCGGGCGGTTCCCCACCGGCTGCCATGCCCTTTGCAAGCGCGGCAAGCCGGCTTCCGCCCGGCATCCTGAAATCATCAGCAAGCCCGAAACCCACAGGCAGTAGGGCGGAACGATCGGCGTTTTCTCGTAGTCGAAGGTGTGCATCGGAAATGTCTTCCTGATCCCAGTTACACCTGCCGTGTGCGTTTGTTACACGAAGGGGGCCGAATTTCCGGAGAATCGCAAAAAGTTCCGTGTTCCGAGTTCAGCCCGCCGCAGCCGCATTGCGAACTTCGATGCACGCCGCGTCATCGCGAAGCCGCTGCGCGAACCTGAACTCCGGACTCGGACTCGGACTCGGACTCGGAATTTTCGCAGCCGTCCGCGGCTTCCGCTAAACGCGTGCGAAATCTCTGCAACCGCGAGAACGGATTTACCGGCCGAATTTCGGCGCTGGTTCCGGCGTCGGCTCGGGAGTCGCGAACATGCGTTTGAACAGCGACGGGCGATCCTCCATCGGGTTCGCCACCCCGGCACGCTGATCATTTGCGACGATCAGAAAATGCACCGTCAGCCAGATCGCGCCGCAAATGCCCAGCAATGCGGCCAGCTTCAACACGATCATCAGCGGGCTGAACTCATTCAGGCACAGACAGCGCGGACACTTGGGCAGCGTCCATCGAAACCTATTTCTGCATTGCGGGCATGCGGTGCGCATTCGTTGCTGTCGAACCGGAGCCACTGGTCGCCGACTCGCGCATTCTTACTGTCGGATACACTTCCCCGGACTGTTTGTTTCAGAGAAAAGGCACCTTTCATCGCGCGAGTTTGCATACCTCTCCGCTGGCCGCTTTTTGCGCGAGCGCTTTTCGGAGCATCTTCACAGAAAAGTTCGCGCTCCCATTTCCATTTCCAAAGTCCCGCTGCGAACGGGAGGAGAAAACGGAAAATCCTTCCGCACAAAGCTCACGCCTTCCGCCGCGCCGCGGCGAAGCGGCTCCCGAGCGCCAGCAAAATCGCCATGCCCGCAAACAGCGCGACGCGCAGCCACCGCCGCGCGATTTCCGGATCGGCCACGGTGATCTCGATCACCGCATTCGCCTTCGCCTTTTGGAAATGATGCACATGGCCCTGCGTCGGAAAATCCACCGCAAGCGACAGCCGGCCGAGTTGCCGCACGGCGTCCTTTTGCGACGCATCCTTCCGAGTCTCGACGCCAAACTCGCGCGCGGAGGCCGACCCGAGTTGCAGCGCATCGATCGCATTCGGTGAAATCGCCGCGCTCCCGGATCGATTTCCCGCGATCGCCCCCGCCTGGTTTTCCCATCGCAACGCCGGCCCGTCCAACGGCGCCACGGCAGACTGCGGCATCGGTGGCGTTGCCGGCGGCTTGGCGTCGCCATTTGCAAAAGCCTGCTCCATCTGCTGCTGCCGGTTGCCGCGCGCCGTGCTGAGCGAACGCCCCTGCCCGTCCCCATCCTCCTTGTCCTGCGCCTTTTTTTCCCCGCCCGCCGCTTCGGAAATCACCCCCGCGGCCTTCGACTTCTCCCCAAGATCGCCGAGCGAGGACGAAGCTTTCAGGTCGCGCCCTGCGGCTCCCGCGCCCTTCATGCCTCCGAAAAAAGCATTCGCGCTCGACAAGCTCAGCGTCCCCGCCCCGCTCTTGGTCAGCGCCAATTTTTCCTTCCCGGTCTTCGCCTGCTGCAGCACCACATTGTCGTTCAGGTAAAAGTTGGTCGCGCCCGCACTGCGCACCTCCAGCCCCGGCACGGCCACCGCCGCGCTGTTCGCGTTCACATCGGGCGCGAGTGTGTTCACATTCCACCGCGCATTCCCGGCAGGCTGCTGCGGGCCCGCGTTGTTCAGCACCGCCGCACCCGCCGTGACTTGCAGCGCGCCATTGCTGAGATTCGTCACACCGGCAGTCACGTTCGATTGGCTTCCCGAAACCACACCATTCGCGACCGCCCCCGCCGCCCCATTCACCGCACCGCCGACATTCAGCGTCCCGCCATTGATCACCGTCGCCCCCGTGTACGTGTTGTTTCCAAAAAGAAGCGTCTGCGCTGCGTTCGTCGCGTTCGAGTTCAGCGTGAGGCCATTCGCATCCAGCGCCGTCCCCTGCTGCGCATTCGCTCCTGCGACTCCCGCCTGTCCCGCGCGTCGCTGCCCGATGTCCTTGTTGTCCTTCTCGATCTTCGCGAGTTGCTGACTCACGTGGGTGTTCGTCTCCGAAAGCTTCTGCACGAGTTCGCCCTGCTCCTTGGTCGTCTTTTTGTCCGACGACATCGTCGCATCCCGATCGCTCTGCAGCACGCCGCCGTTGCTCATCAGCGTTCCCTGCACCTGCGTGCACATCGCGCTCCAATTCGCCTGCGCCTTCGCCCGCACGACATCGCTCACCGCCGGGTCCGCGATGATGTTGTTCAGCACCGCCATCTCCTCCACCACGCTGCGCGCCTTCTCCACATCGCGCGCGACCGCGATCACTTCCTCCATGTTGCCATCGCTCTTGGTCAAAGTGCGATCCTCCGGCAGCCACACGCTCCAGAATGTCTGCTCGACCGTGATGCCCACGAGTTCCGCATCCGCAAATTTCCGCTGGTCGCGCGGCGCGAGCTTCGCGCCCGTCTGCCGCCACACGACCTCCACGTCGTAGCTGATGTCGCCGGGCCGCGTCTTGATCAGCGGAATCAGCACCGCCGCGCGTCCGTTCACCGTGCCCGAATCCGCGCGCACATTCTGCCCCGCGACACGCGCACTCATCAGCACCGCGCCGTCCGGCAGTTTCACCGGCAGAAATTGCAGCGAGCGGTTTTGCAAATGCCACGCCGCCTTGTGCCACTCGGTGCCATCCTCGCGCAGCGCCGTCGTCATCTCCGCCCATGCGCAGAACGCCGTGCGCGCCTCCGCCTTCTCCAGCCGCTCCAGCACGAGCGCGACCTTCCACACTGGCTGCACGCGGAAGATGCCTGCGCTCTTCGTGACCGACGGCAGCCACGGAATCACCGACGGCAGCGCCTTCTCCGTGCCCTCGGTTTCCAGCTTCAGCTCATACTCACTCGCGTTGTCCGCGATCACATAGCCGGTCGTGATGAGCGCCTCGGAGAATTCCGGCGCGGGCAGCGTGATCTCGTTCACCTTGCGCCCGTCGGGCTTTTTCCCCTCGGCCATCATCAGGTCCACATCCACCGTGAAGTCCACCGTGTCATACACATCGTTTTGAAAAGCGACCTCGTAGATGCGCCGCGCGCCCTCGACTTTGCTGCGCGTCTCGCGCACTTCCGCGCCGGTCACATGCGCCTCGGGCAGCGCCGCAGGCAGCGAAAAACTCGTGCGCTCGATGCTCCCCTGCCGCAGCGAAAGCTGCGCCTTCATGCTCAGCGAAAGCCACGCCTCGTGCGCCTCCGCGTGCATCATCCACGTCGCGTTCTGCTTCACCGGCAGCGCCGCGAGCGTGACCTCGCCGGAAAATTTCTGATTTGCAAACGAGAACCCGCGCTTGCGCTCCAGCGGCGGCAGGATTTGGAAATCCGTCGCCGCCTTCGCGGGATCCACTTCCTTCGCATCGTCGAACGCACCGCCGCCCGCGAGCGTGAGCGTCGCGCCCACGCCCTTGTGCGCCGCCACGACCGCCTCGCCGGTCACTTTGAAAAATCCATCCAGCGCGAGCGGCTGCACGGCGAGTTGCTGCGGCGCGGCGGCAAATTCGCGCACGAGATACACGACGAGCGGCGTCATCTCCGGCGTGCCGCCCTTGAAGCGCACGCGCAGCTTCGCGCCGTCGCGCCACCAATCCTGCAGGCGCACGCTGTCCACCGCCTGCACTTCAAAATTGGCTGGCAGCGTGAGTGTCACATCGAAAAGCGGTGCGTCCTTCGCGTGCAGTTGCAGCGACGCGATGAGTTCGATTTTGCGCCGGTTCACCTGATACACGTAATCCACGCGCGCCTCGTGCTTCGCCTCCGCAAGCGCCGTGCGATAGCCGAGCGCCGCATCGCCCGCCCACGCGCCGACCGCGCGCGCGCCGTCCGGCTTGCGCGTCACTTCCACCTGCCGCAATCCCGCCGCGGGTGCGGCCGTGAGCGCGATGCCATCGCCCGCGTAAAGCAGTGTCGTGCGATTCACACGGCGAGCGCCGGGTGAAAACTGGGGCGCAGTCCGATCCGCCGGCAGCGCATCCGCCTGCGGACGTTCCGCCACGATCGCGAGACGGAAATTTTCCTTCGCAGGCTCCGCGAGCAAAACTTCGAGCGTCTGCCGCGCACCCGCCTCGCCAACGTCGGTGAGCTTCCACGACTTCATCCCCGGCGCATTGAGTTCCGCGAGCGCGATCCCTTTTTCAAAACTCACCGTGAAGCGATCCTGCCGCGCACCCGCGAATGCAAAATTCGCCGCGACCTCAAACCGCTCGTAGCCCGGCAGCACCGTCACCGAAGTCTCCACGTCCGCCGTCGCCGGCTCCACAAGCCGCAGCGCACCCTCCGCCTCGACGAGCGCCACGGAAATGTTCGCCGTGCTCCCGAGCGCCGCCGTCACGGTTTTTTTTCCATCCACGATGCGCTCGATCACCCCGCCATCCGGCCCGACCACCGCCGTCCAGCGCGTCTCCGGCAGCGTGAGCACGAGCCGCGTCGCCGCCGAGCGCGGCACGCCCCACGCAAATTGCCGCACCCCCGGCTTCAGCGGAATCTCGAACGACGCCGTGAGCGAATGCCGCCCCGGCTTTTCCACCATGAGCGTGTTGTCCGCAAATGCCGCCGGCTTCCCGTCCACCGCCAGTTCGCTGATCTGCACATGCTCAAACGGCATCGGCACGCGCACCCACTTCTCATCGAACGTCGAAAAATCCAGCGTGACCGTGAACACCGCGCGCTTCTCCTCCACCCACCCCTCATACCGCGCCGCGCCAATCGCAAACGCCGCCACCGCCGGCCGCGCCTGTTCCGGAGTGCGGCTCCTCTTCGCCGCCTCCCAAAGCTCCAGGAAGCGATCGTATTTCAAATACACCTTGTCCGGATGCTGATCCTTCACCGGCTTCTTCGGATCGTAAGGAACGATCACCGTGTCGCGCGACTCCGGCATTTCCTTCTGCGCTTCCGCCGCAAAAATCCCCGTAGTATGCACAAGGCACATCAGCGCGATCAGCACGCACCGCGTTACAAGTTGAGCGTTGAACGTTGAACGTTGGAAGTTGAGCAGCCCGCAGGGCCGCATCGAATCGGAACGGTCATTCGAGTTCTCACCGCGCCTGCGGCGAGCCCAACGTTCAACATTCAACGTCCAACTCCTAACTCTCAAAAGGAAAGCATTCACGCCAGCACCTCCTTCCGCTCCCGAAACACACACCTCGCCGCGATCCGATTCAGCACCAGCCCCGCGAGCCATCCCCCGAGCAGCGCATTGCAAACCGGCGTCCAAGCCGCGCTCCCGCACAGCGGCGCGGCGGTGAGCAGCAGCATGGCCCACAGCGTCCGCCACCACGGTCGTCTCCCCGACAGCACATAAAGCGCGATGCCCCCCGCGACGAACCACCGCCACAGCGACCGCGCGCGGCTCCACCAGTCATCGTAATGCAACACCAGCCGCTCCGGCGCATAAAGCCCCTCGAACACCAGCACCCGCCCGCTCTTCGGCAGATCAAGCGTCACCGGCAAGAGGCTCGCGGTCTTCAGGGCGAATTTTCCATTGTCAAAATACATGGCGTTCTCCCCAGGCCGCGGCTTCGCGGGTGCCGTCTTAGCAGGAGGCGGCATTTCGTTCGTGCGAATGGCAGCAGTCGCAGTCTGTACGTAAGGGCGTGTCGCTGCGGGAAGTTTCGGACCACTTCCGACAACAACGCTTCGATTCACATCTTCGCCAAACATCCTGATACCTAACTCGCGGCTCTGGCTGAGAATCTGAGGCGCATCCTTGTCTCCGCTGCGTGCCAATTTCTCCAAATCCTCGACCAGCTCACTGTATTTTTTCAGCTTCTCTTTGGGAGCAAGCTCTGGCGATGAAACGCGCATGAACTGGACCGTAGAATCATCCACAGAAGAATCGAGCATGCGCAGCTCTTGGAGAATCTGCATCGCGCTTGCCCGCTTGCGCGAGTTCTGAAACCCACCGAGCGAGAAGTCGCCGATTTTTTCCGACAGCGTCCGCACCAGCACCTCCTCGGCCTGCTCCTCACGCACGGGCAGGTTGCTCTCGAATTTCGAATATGAAAAACCGTCGGGCACCCAGACGTGCCAGGCGCTTTTCAGCACGGGGATTTCCTTCGCGAGCGATGGCGCGGCGAGCGCGAGCGTGCCGCGGTTTTGCCATGCGTTCGCGGCGGTCTCGTACGTGATGGATGCGAGCACCGGTGCATCCGCATCGCGGCGCGCGGGGAGCGGCAGGCGCACGCTGCCGGGGCGGTCGGCCACGGGCTTCACGGCGGTGCCGTCAATCGCCACGGAAAGGAGCTGCGCGCCGGGCGGCAGCGTGACATCGAGATACTCCACGCCGGTCGAGCGCAGGCGGTACACGGCCTCGTGACGGTGCGTGCCGCTCGTCGAGATCACCGTGTTCAGCTCCAGCGTGTCCACGACCGCCGTGAGCATCCCCGCGGGCGCGTGCCGCACGCCGCTGAGCGTGAGCGCGTAGTCCGCACCGAGCCAGCCGAAGACGCCGATGACGCGGTGCCGCGGCGTGTAGTCCGCGAGCTGCGGCGCGAGCAGCGAATCGAGTTCATTCATCCCGCGCGCGTCGAAGCGGATTTCCGTCTCCGTGTTCGCCTCCACCGCCCACAGCCCGCTGGAGCGCACAACATCCAGCGGCGAGATCACCGGCACTTTCGCCGTGAACGAATAGCCCTTGCCGCCATCCTGCGCGGCCTGCTTCGCCACGGGCACCTGCGCGGCGATGCTCAGTGCGTATGCACCCGTGAGTTCCTTTTGAAAAGTGACCGTCCACACGTCATCCGCGAGCGCGCGCTCGGCGATCTGCGGGCCTTCAAAATGGAAGTTCTGCGCGATGTCCTTCGGCACGCGGAGCTTCACCGCGCGCGTGCCGCCACCCATGAACTGGTAGTTCATCGAGGCGCGCAAATCGAGCACGCCCTCGAGCGGGAGCGCGTAGCCCGTGAGCGCCGCGAGCACCTCGGACGGACGCCGCGCGATCTTCACCGTGAGGTCGAACGCATCGCGCCGGAACCACGCATACTCGCCATGCACCGGCGTGCTGCGCCCGTCGCGCCGCTCCAGCGTCTCGCCCGCCTGCGCCTCGAGGCGAAACGCCGCATCCGCCGTGAGCGCGATGTAGCCCGCGACCTTCGCCGTGCCTGCGATCTTCGCGTCGCCGAGCGTGAATGAAATCCCCTCGGGCGGAAGCTGCGTCCATTTCTCCGGCTCGACGCGAGTGCGCACACGGAAGACGCGCGGCTTCACTGCCTCATCGCTCCACTTGATCGTGATCGCCTTGCCCTCGCGAGTCCACTCGGGCTCGGTCTCACTGCACACTTCCTGCACACTCTGTGCGGCAGGCTGATTCGGCATCACCTTCACCTCCTCGATGCGCCGCACATCCAGAAATTCCTCACCCGCAGGCAGCGTGATCACCGAGGAAAAGCGACGCCCCTGCTGCTCGCGCAGCGTGAGCGTGCGCGTGAGGTAAATTGCGTCCGTGCGAAACTCCACGAGCGTGTCGAGGTCGCTCTCCACCGTCGGCTCCGTGCGCTGGATCACCACGCGGGGCGCGGCACCCGCGCCGGAAAATTCATACGTGCCGAAAAACCCGCGCTCGCCGCGATCCTCCGTCGTGGAAATGCGCCGCAACCGCGCATCGCCGAGCACATCCTTGATGATCACATTGTCCGCACCCGCGAGAAACAGCAGCCCCTCGATGCGCGGCACGCCCTGCACCGCGGGCAGCGGCAGCGTCGTCGCCGCGCCGTCTTTGCCCGTGACAGGCACGAGTTCGGTGAGGATTTCGATGTCCGCCGTCTTCCGCGCGCCGTCCTGCAGCGTGGCCGTGACCTTTCCGTTCGCCGCCTCCCAGCCGCGCAATTCCGCAGCACGCACGGCGAGCACTTTCACTCCGACCGGCAGCACGATTTCAAATTTTGTGGGAAGATCGCCGAGCTGCGACTCGAAGAAAATCCGCGCCGTGCCCGAGATTTTTTCCGCATCAATGTCGTAGCGCACGCGAGCCTGCGCGCGCACCGGCACCTTGCCCGCGTCGCCGTCCTGCGCGGTCTTCCACGCGAAGGTGACGTTCCGGTTCACCTGCGCGAGCGCGACCGTCGCGACCGTGGATTCCGCCGTCTTGCTCACGCGCATCGCGACGTCGGATTTTTCCATCGTGGTCCCGGCAGGCAGCGTGAGATCGAACGATCCCGCGGGCACGCCCGGCACCGCGAGCGCGATGCTCTTCACGCCGTAAATTTCGTTCACGCCATTCGTCGTGCGGATGAGCGTGCTCATTTCCAACGTCACGCGATGCTCGCCCTTCCCGCGCAGAATCAGCAGCGCAGGGCGATCCGGCATCGCCATTTTCTGCGCCGCCTGCGGCGCGGGCACGGCGTCGCGCAACTCGGGATTGCGCGGCGTGAAAACGCCCTCGCCATCGAGCTTCACCTCGCCGATCGCCGCGCCGGTAAAATCCATCGCCAGCTCACACCAGCCATCGCGCAGCACATTCACGATCATCTCCGCACGGATGACGGCCGTCTTGCCGTCCGGCACCGCATGATACGTCACGCTGGAAATGACCGCGCTCGCGGGAGCCTCGATCTTCGGTTCTTTCCCGCGCTCCCCGTCGCGCAACAACGCCTCGTATTGCTCGCGGGTGAGCAGCACCGCCTTCGGATCAAGCACATGCCCGAGCTTGTCCATCGGCACCCACAGCTCGCGGCGATCCGGCGGCTTCGGCGCTGCGGGTTCGTCGGCGAAAAGCAAGGGCGTAAGCGAGCAGAGGATCGCAACGAGAAGGACGAGAAATTGGGAATCGGCCACGCTTCGAGAAAACCTCGAATCCACCGGAGACATTCGCCTGAAAGACGATCGTGCCTTGGGTAGGGTGGGCGTCCCGCCTGCCGCGCTGGGCGTCTCGCCTGGCACATGCGGATCACCGAGAACCGTCGGGACTCCCGATGCCGTTCGCCGTCTGTGTGTGGCGCGCGGGACGCGCGCCACGGCAGGCGGGATGCCCACCCTACCCGAGGCATGCACATCGGCATTCCGGCGCTCGATCCGAATTGGGCGCGCGACGTGTTTCATTTTTGCACTCACGGCTGTCCTCCCGTCTGCGTCGGCGGCTCGGTGGGCTTCGGCGGCTCCGCATGCGGATGCTGCCCGGCCGCAACCTTCGCCGCATTTGCCTGGAAGATCGCCGCGCGACGCTCGGCCTCCGCCACGGCGCGCGCCTCGGCCTGCAATTTCCGCTGCTCGGCCCGCTCCCGCCACTCGCGCATCGCGGAGATGATCCCGCACACGATCCAGATGCACACGCCTGCGAAAACTCCGGCGGCAAACATCTGCCACGGCCCCGCCCCGCGTGGCAGCACCGCGCCGGACACGACGAGCGCGCCGAGACCGACGAAAAGAAAATATGCCCACTTTTCCCCGCGTCCGCGACGCCCCAGCGCGATGGCACCGGCGAATCCGAGCAGACCCGCCATCGCCTCGAACACAAACGCGTAGGTCTTGCTGCGATGCGACACTTTCACCATCGCGGGCGCGTCCATGCGGCGCAATTCCACGGACACACCTTCGCGGCGCAGTTGCGTGTCAAATCCCGCGCTCTTCGGCGTGGGAAGCGCATGCGGCTCGGCGTGGCGCGCACCGCTCACTGCGGGCGCGGGCGGGCCTACCTGCGGCACGAACATCCGCAACTTGCGCGCGATCCCCTCCCAGCCAAATGCCCCCGCATCCTCGCGCATCGCGCCGCCAAAATCCACGTAGCGCTGCGACGCGGGGAGGAAGAGCGTCCAGCGCGTTTGCAGGACTTTCACTCCGGCGAGCTGCGGCGGTTCGAGATTAAAGATGCCGCGCCATCCGAGCTTCTCGCCCGGCTTCGCGCTCGGCACCTCGTACACGAAGCGCACGGGAAATTCGGCGTTGTTCTCCTGCCGCGCGGGCAGGCGGATGAGCACCTCGTTTTTGTCGGGCCGCTTGCTCGGCTGCTGCGGCTCGCCGTTCACGAATGCATCACTGAGCAGCCGCGCCTGCTTCCCGCCGCGCGCCGGGAGCTGGATGCTGAAGAACTGCTGCGAGTTGTTTTTCACCCAGTAGATCACCTCGGTCGTCTCCGCGCCGTCCTCGGCGATCACGCTCGTGAGCACCGCGTAGGTCACGATGGCCTGCGGCACTTCGAGATAGAAATTTTTCGACACGCCGAGGCTCAGCGAGATCGGATGCTGGCTGTATTTGTAAGCGAGGAAAATTCCGTCGCGCTGGAGCAAGGCGTTCAGTTCCTTCGGATCAATCGTCTCCAGCCCCTTCGCGTCGGTCTTCGTGAATTCGAGGTTGCCGTCCTTCAGCACCGCGACCTGTCCCGTCTCGCGGAACACATTGATCGCCTTCACCTCGTGCAGCGCGACCGGCACCACCGCGCCGGGTTTCTGCTCCGTGCGCGCCTCGTCGTGGAAAAAAGTGAGCGTGTGCGTGCCGAGCACCTTGTCCTGCAGCACGACGCGCCACACGACTGCGCCGCTCGGCTGTCCCGCGGCGTCCTTCGCGGCGCTCTTGATGCGTTCCTTGATGTTCGCGCCCTCGATTTGCAAGTCGTCCGCGATGGCCTTCGGCACCTCGATGCTGAATTCATTTACGCCCGCAAACTCGACGTTGTAGTTCACGATCCAAGAATGACGCGTGAGCGTCTCGCGCACATCGAGCAGCGTGAACACCTCCGCCGACACGCGCGGCTTGCGCAGCTCGAATGCGATCTGCGCAGGCTTCACCGCAGCGGCGGTGGCCTGCGTGCGATAGCGGAAGCCGAGCGTGAGCGGCGTCTGCACGGGATCCTTCGCGGCCATCGCGTCGAGATTGCGAATGTCCTCCTCGCGCATGTCGCCCTTGTCGGTCGTGTTTGCCTTCAGGCTCACGTGGATCGCGAGGCCGAGTTTTGCGTCGTGGCGCTCGACACCGAGTGGATTGAAAACGGGCGCAGTCACCGCATCGCCCGCATTCGGTCGGGGCGCATCCGCGGTGACGTGAAACTGAAATCCGCCGAGCTGGCGCGATTTGAATTTCACATTCATCACGCGCTTGCCGCCCGCATCCGCGATCGTGCTGCTCTCGACCATCTGCCCTGCGGCCTCGGCATTCGTGAATCCCGCAGGCAGCTCGATCTGCACGGCGAAAACACCCGTTTTTTTCACCGTGTACGAAAAACCTGCGTTCAGCGTCAGCGTCTCCGTGCCGACGGTGAGCAGCGTCGAACTCGCGACTTCAATCTGCGGTTTCGCCTCGGTGACATTAAGCGCGCCCGCATACGGCAGGCGCAGGTAGCGGTAGCTGCCGACGAGGCCTGGCTGCGGCCTGCCGTCCTTCATCAGCGCGACGCCCTGCTGCGTGAGGCCCTGCAAATCCGCCGGCTCCACGACGAGTTCCGCATCCGCGTGCACCGTCACAGTTCCGATCTGCCGCTCGACGCCAATCGCGCGCACCTCCGGCAATTTCACTTTTTGGGGAAGCGCTCCGATCGGCGCTTCGAGTTTCACCCGCAGTGAATAGGTTTCCTTCACCGGCGTGTGGAGCTTGATGGCCACCGGCTGCTCCGGCTTCGCCGGGTCCAAGGCACCGCCCGGAAGAATGACCCACTCCTTGATGTTCTGCCCCTCGATCGCGAGGACTTGAAATCCCTCCGGCACCGACAGCGACAGCTCGCTCACCGCCGCGCGCAGGATGCGATAGTTCATCGTGACATCCGCCCGCAGCACCCCCGCGCCCACTTGCACCTCCGTCTGCGCATCGGCGAAAAGCAGCGCGGGCAGAGCGGACTCGCCGCCCTTTTTCGACCACGCGATCGTGACCTCCTGCGACGCGCCGAAATACACCGAGAGCTTCGTGCCGCTCTCATTTTCCACCGCGGTGAATGCCGACGCCGGCGTGATCGTGTACTCCAGTTCCTTCTCGGGGATCACGATCTCGAACTGCGAGACCGCCGTGCGCGGCAGCCTCAGCGGCAGTGTCGCGCGACCCTTGTCGCGCGTGATTTTTCCGAAGACCACCGCGTCGAGCGTGTAGCTGCCCTTCTTCGGAAAAATGATCATCTGTCCCGCGTCGGTCGCATTCAGCAGCGCCGTCGTCTTCGCCTCCGCGAGCGCGAGCCCGGTGCCGAGCGGGATCTGCGACCAGCCGTCCTTCAACGCCTCGAAGTTCACCTTCGCGTGAATCTCCGCGAGGTCGCCGTTCACTTTCCCGACGTAGCTGGCACCCGCGACGACGCCATCCACGGGCGGCTCGGACTTCTTCAGCGCCTCGGGCAGATTCAGCTTGTTCCACATTTCCAGGAATTCGCGGTACGGCAAAAACACACCCTGCTCCTGTCCCTCGAAGACCTCCTCGAGCTTTTCAAACGGCACGTAGATCGTGTGCGCCTTCGTGATGATTTTCGTCGGCTGCGGCGGTGGCGGGGAAACCGGCGGCGGCTCCTGCGAAAAGGCGGCGAGGGCAAACGCAGGCAGGACCAGCGCGAGGAGGCGGGACAATTTCATGGCGGGGGAATCCTGGCCGGAGTCGCACCGGCGATTGTCAGGTTTTGGCGCGCGGCTTGTAAAAAAATTGTGACCGCGCGGCGAGACGCGCTCTCCACGCCCGATGTTTGGGGCGGGCCGCCGGAAACCACAGGTGCGCCGCCTGATCTCCCCGGTCTCTATTTCTGCTTCGCCATCAGCTCCGCGAGTCGGGCGATCTGATCGGCCTCGGCGCTGCTGCCCGCCTTGCGAAGTTCGCGCGCTTTTGCCTCCAGCTTTGCCTGCACATTTCGCCGCGCGGCGTCGGTGCCCGCGGCGAGATGTTCGCGCGCGGTCGCGGAGAGATGCGAAAGTTCCGCCTGCACGGCCTGCCACGCCTCCCGCGCTTTCGGCGAGTCGAGCGTGCGGTCGGCGAGCGCGGTCCATTCCTGCGGCAGCAGCTCGGCGCGGTGCTTCCACGTATCGCGGAAAAACCAAAATGCGCCCGCGGCGAGCACCAGCACCAGCACGAGCGTGATCACTTTCAACAGCCCGCGCAGGAGGAGCGAGAGCACGAGCAGCGCGACCGCCGCAACGCCGCACGCGAGCACCTTGTCCGAGATCCAATGCCGCCAGCCGTCCGCCTTCGGAGCGGCCGCCGCGAGATTGACGATGCACACGCCGCAGAGCGCAGCGCAGGTGGAACGCGCGCTCCGCCGCGCGTTCACGGCGCGGGATTCGGAATGGATGTGCGGTGGCGTGTCGATGCCGCGACCTTCCCGCATCGCGCACGCGCACGCAACGCTGCGCGCCGCGAACTCAGTCCGCCGGGCCGGAGACGAACGCCGGATTCCACCAGCCGTTCTCCCGCGCGGGGCCGAACCACCCGATCTGATTTTTTTTGTCATCACCGCCGTACGTGTTCTTTTTTCCGAGCGTCCCCGCGGCGACGGCGGTCACATGGCCGTCGCACCACGCGACATTTGCGCGGCCATCGTGGCGAAAGTGGACGCTCGGCGAGAGCGCGCCGGCGAGCGAGCCATCCGGCGCGACCCACTGCGGCGGCTCGCAGAAGGGATATTCCTGCACACCCGTCGCGCGGCTGATGCCGGTGTCGGAAAACATGATCGTCGTCGCAGGGCCTGTCACGTTCGCCATGAGTTCGCCCGCCCACGGATCCGCGGGGGTGCCGCCGATGTAAATCTCGTTGTAGCCGTAGCCGCCGGAGCCGTTTTCAAAGCTCTTGCTGCCGCTGAGGATTTTCTGGAACGCCGGGCAGATTTTCACGCGCGCTTCTTTGCCGAGGTAGGTGGAAAGCGGACCCTTCGTGCCGTCGAACGGCTTCGATCCCGAGGCGCGCTCGCCGTGCCAGCGGAGGTTGTTTTTGATGTCCTGCGCAAAGCAGTACCGACCATCGTGCTCGCGCGCGTAGGCGAGATTTGCGATCGCGAGTTCGTGGATGTTTTGCATGCACTGCACGGACTGCCCCGCCGTGCGGCCGCTGCGCATCGCGGCGAGGAGCAGGCCCGCGAGGATGGCGATGATCGCCATGACGACGAGCAACTCCAGCAGCGTGAAGCCGCGCGTTTTCATCGCCGTCGCCGCCGGCCCCTGCGGGCAGTGGCGCCGAGCGCGGCGATGGCGAGCAGCCCCGGTGCGGAGGGCTCGGGGACCGGCGCGAAATTCAGCACGCCCACCGCGTCGAGATCAAAGCCGCCGGTCGGAAAATTGGTCGGCCACGGATCGTTGATCAGGTGCCCTTGCGGATTCAGCGCATCGCGCACCGAGTCGCGCGTGCCGTACATCGGATCGATGCTGCCGACGACATCCTGGATGCGGATGTGCGTGATGCTGCCGAGGTCGAGGCCCGGCGTGCCCGCGAGTTCCGCGAGATCAAACGGCGTGCCGAAACCGCGGAGGTATTTTCCCGCGAGGTTGTTGATGTCGGTGGGATCGACCAGGCCGAAGCCGTCGATCTGCGTCGCCGTCTGCGTGAGCGAGACGGATGGGAATCGGAAGAACACCGTGCCATTGGAACTCACCTCGACGAACGCGAGTTCGAGGAAGTCGGCGACGCCATTTTCAAAGACGGCAAAGTCCGCGCCGGGCCCGTTCGCGATGGGCCGGTCAAATGTGAGCGTGATGCGCCCGCCGTCGCCGAGGCTCACGACGGGGAGCGAGTCGTTCTGCGCATCCGCCGGACCGAGCGCATTCGCGGCGGTGCCGAAGGTGGCATTTCCTCCCGACGGATTGCTGATGTCCACCGGCCCGCGCACGAGATCCTGCGAGCCGCTCGCCCAGCCGATGATCGCCGTGGAATCAAACGCGATCGCCGTGGAGCCGGGCTCGCCGGCAGCGGGCGCATACGGCCCCGCGCACGCCAGTCCCGACGGGAACGCGAGGCACAAAAACAGGAGGCGGATTTTCACCGGCGGCGGCGGGCGAGCGCGAGTGCCCCGAGCGCGAGCAGTATGGCGGAGGAAGGCTCGGGCACCACCACAATGACGGCGGAGTTGTTCGTCGAGAAGTTGGTCACGCTCGCGTACAGAGTCGTGCCCGCGTAATCGAGATTGCCAAGCGTGTCGGTCGTCGTGCCAACGGTAGTGCCCACCGCCGTGCCGAGGTCGTAGCGCGTCAGCGTGCTGAAGTCATCCTGCCAGAGCGTCGTGCCACCCGCGTAGGCAAGATACTGGTTTCCGCCGTTCGCGATGACGCGGCCATTCGGTGGCGTGAGAACGATCGGCGTCGAGGTGGCGATCGCCGCGGCGACCGCTGCCGCGGTATAGCGGTAGATGCCGCCGATGGTGGATTTCGCGACGCCATAGATCAGATTGCCCGAGACATCGAACTCGATCGGCCCCGAAAAGTCCGGCGTCGCATTCAGCACCACCTGCGTCGCGCCGGTCGCGAGATTGAGGGTGGAGACTCTGTTTTGCGAATTCGATCCCGTCGTATCCGGGTCAGCCGAGACGAACGCGGTGCCGCCGGAAAACGCGAGGTCGAAGTTGTGGAAAACCGTGCCGTTGAGCAGCGGACTCGTGCCGTCGGGATTCACCGAGCGAATCGTGTTCGCGGAGCTTTCACCGAAATATATTCTGCCCGCCTGCGCGACGACGAACGAGCCGAACACCCTCGCTCCGTAATCAAAAAGCTGCGTCGCCATCGCGTAGCCGCCGGCGGCGGTGCGTTTGTAGAGCTTCGTGCTCGAGGTGGAACCGCCGTCCAACTCGAGGTAATAGACATTCCCCGAGGAGTCCGCGGCCAGGCCGCTGATGGTGAATCCCGGCGTGGAATCGAACAGCTTCGCGCCCGAGTATCCCGGTGCCGTGACGTTGAGGGTTTGCGCGAAAAGCGCGGGTGCGACGGCGGCAAGGGCCGCGGCGATGACGGTCAATTTTTTCATGGTTGGTCTCCTGTTTGGGTAAAAAGAGACCAGCGCACGACGCGGCGCGGAGTGCGCCACGGCGAGTGGACTGATCCCTCATTGCTTCTTTTTGCGAAGAAGTTTTTCCGAGAGCACCCGCACACGCGGGGTCACGAATGAGAACGACCGGGGAAATATTCTGGCTCCTGGCTTGCGGCATCGCCCCTTTGAATTTTTGGGGCTTTGCCATCCTTCTTCCCGCCTTCATCCTTGCTTTCGCAGGGACTGGCAGAGTGGGAAGTCGTATCCAGTTACAGCAGCGCAACTGCTTCCGAATCTCACGGAATTCCTTCGCACCGGTAATTATCGTTGAACTCGCAAAGAACTGAGCCGCGCGTTGAACAGCGGCATGGGAAACGCCGCAAGACAAATCTGAAAAACGCCCGGCAGGTTTGCGGTCCTCCCGTAGTTTGATCCCCGCATTTATCCCCGCGATCGCGCCCACGCGATGAGCCGGAAGAGTGCCTCGGTTAAATGTCGCCCGCCCTCCCCTTCAGCCGATTTTTCGCACCTCCCGCGCGGGCCGAAGCGACGCCCCCTCTCGTGTCACGTCTGTCCCGCGTATTCTTTTTCACCGCACACATGCGTGCGTTTTTCGGGCGGGACTTCGGTGTTCATCTTTTCATGCAGCTTCGCCTGCGTCCCCACCGGCAGGGTCCCGTTCATGGTCCGCTTGCCTTCCGCGACGACTTCGGTGACTGGCCGTATTCAGCGGGGGGGATGCGCTTTCATCATCATCGGGATTCCGGCCGGAGCACATGCGGCGAGCCGCTTTTCCGCTGCCTCATTTCTCCCGCAGGATCATCTCCACCGCTTCGGAAAACTTGCCGTCGGCGGCGAGAAAGTACGCCGCCTTGCGCAGGAACCATGAGGGCGCGTCTGTGCGCGCCGCGGTCGCGAGCACGACTCGTTTTTCCTCGTCCGTGTCGCCCGCGCGCTCCGCGATGCGCGCGAGTTCCACGAGATTCGCGGTGTTGTCCGGAGTGACGCGGATGCGCGCTTCGAGATCCTCGCGCGACATCGCGGTGGCATTCGCGGGATAGGCGGGATTTTCCACCCTGCCCTGCCAGAGCAGCCACGCGCGTTCGCTCATGCCGGTGGCGTGGAGCAGCTCGACCCATGGGCGGAAATCTTCGCGGCGGCGCGAGGCATGGAGCTTCATCCATTCGAGCACCTGCCCGGCATCCGCCCACCGGTGGGCGAAGCGGTAGAAGTCGCGATATTCATCCGCGGAGAGATCGGTCGCGCGCGCCCGCGCCTCCCACCACACATCAAAAAGAGGACGCGTGGCCGCTTCCGGCAGCGTGCGCGCGTAGGCGAGCGCCAGCGCGGGATTTGCCGCGACGAAATCCGTCCACATCGCATTCGCGATCGGGAAGCCCGCCGTGTCCGTGAGCGCCTGCCCGAGGAGTTCCGCGGCGCGCCATCCGGAATGCGCGATCGCCACCTGCCAGTACTGGATGCAGAGCGCGGGCGAGAGGCGCTTCACGGCGCGCGCGTGGCTGATCGGGTAGTGCCAGCCGCACGGCACGAGGCGGTGGACGATGTCAATGTGCCGCTGCCAGTCGGAAGTTTTCGGCACGGCCGTTTCGAGTTCCCGCAACGCCGCGCGGTGATGCAGCTCAGCATCCAGCGGAAAATAATGCAGCGCGTCCTTCCAATCATCGAGCGAGGGCCGCGGCACGACGCCCGCGGCTTCGCGTGCGCGCAATTGCTCGACATGCACCTGCTGCCACGCCAGCGGCCAGCCGAAAAACGGCAGCGCCCAGTACGCCCCGATCGCGAGCGGGACGAGCGCGGTGCGCGGTGCGGTGGCGCCGGCGAGCTGAGCCTCGCGGCAGATCGGGCAGGCGAGCGCGAGCAGCGCCAGCGCGAAGCCCGCAGTGCCCCAGCGATGGCCGGGGACATCGATCGCCGAATGCACGAGGAGCGCCACGACGCCCGCGAGCGCACCGGCGGAAAGGTAAAAGGTGCCGCGCCTTTTGAAGAGCGGCCCGAGGCGCGAGGCAACGAGCCGCACAAGCAGCGCGATGAGGATCAGCACGGGGATGAGTCCGAGTTCGCACAGCCACTCGAGCCAACTGCTCTCCGGGTGCAGGACCACGCCGTCGTCGAGCTTCAAGTGCTGATAGAACGGAAACAGCCCGGTGAAACTTTCCACGCCATGACCGAGCAGCGGCGCGTCCCGCCACATCGTCACGGTGTTGCTCCAGATGTCTTTGCGAAGCTGATTCGCGCTCACTTTTCCGTCGTCGGAGGCAAAGCGCCCGATGACTTGGTTTCCGAAAACGACGACGACGACGGCCATCACGGCCAGCCCCCCGCAAATCGTCGCGATCATCCGCCTGCTACGGTGGCGCCAGAGCATCATCCCGGAAAATGCCGCGCTGCCCGCGCCGAGCGCGATGAGGCCGCCGCGGGATTTGCTCACGAGCAGCGCGACGATGATCATGAAGACCGCCGCCGCCGCGCCGACGGCGAGCCGAGGCCGCCGGCGCGTGCCCGCCCACACGGTGCAGCCGAGGCCCGCCATCGCCGCCATCGCGAGCAGCGAGGCGGTGTGGTTGCGATTGGGGAAAGGCCCCCAGCCGACCCAGCCCGGCGTGTAGCGCAGGCCGTAGATCGCGCTGGACTGCGCCCCTTTCGATCCCGCCACAAAACACACCGCCGCAAACGCGACGCCGGACCCGAAGAGAATCCACGCAAGCGGCACGCGGAACTGCCGCCGCGCCGCCATCGTGCGCACCCACTGCAGCCAGACGAGCGCGAGCAGCGCGACGAGCAGCGCATCAAAGGCGCGCGCCGGCTCGGGATGATGCGTGCCCGCGATTTCCAATCCTGGCATGGCCGCCGCGATGTCGCGCCAGCGTGCGCCGCCGAACCACTGGTGGGGCAAAAATTCCTTCAGCACGAGCACGCCGATCAGCGCCAGCGCGATCGCATTCGCGCGCCGCCCGAGCGGCAGCAGCGCGGGCGGCTGGAGGAAAATCCCGACCGCCATCACGAGCACGAGCGCCATCTGCACCACGCGGTCCACCGCGCCGAAGGCGAGCGGGCCGAGCACCGTGATGATGCCGAAGGCGACGAGCGCGGCATTCATCCGCAAGGTGCGGGGCGGCGGCTCCGCACGGCGGCTCGGGAGGATCGGGGGCATCCGGTTATTCGTTCACCTCGCGCCCCATTTGGCGAGGGCCTTCACGTATGCCGGGCGGAAACACTCGGCGATCCGCTGCCACTCCGCAGCCGTGCCTTCATCGAGCGCCGCGTAGAGGATCCACGGCGCCGTGCCGTTCTGCCGGATGGGAATCGAGACCTGATTTTCCGTCTCGCCCTCATCCACGAAACCCACCCGCCGCACCGTCTGATCGAGGATGCGCCAGAATTCCTGCGCGGTCCGGCAGCGCTCGACTTCCAGCACGAGCAGCCTGGCCTGGAGCACCGTGTACTGCACCGCCTGCCGGCGGCTGAGCACGCGCTTCATTTGCTGATGCACATCCTGCCAGCTCCGCACGCGCAGGAAGTGCCGCACCATGCCGAGCACCATGAGAAAAAACACGCCCAGCCCGATCGCGATGGGCAGCGTGCCGCCCTTGTTCCAGAAAATCGTGAGCCCGATGAGCGAGAGGATCACACAGACGCCGTAGAGGCCGAAAAGAATCCGTCTTTTGGAAATCCCCATCTTCTCCAGCCGGTGATGCACGTGCTCGTCATCCGCGTGAAAGAGCGGGAATCCACGCAGCGCCCGCCGCGCGAGCGCAAATGAAGTGTCCAAAATCGGCAGCCCGAGCCCCACGACGGTGACCAGCAGTGCCGCGGCGACCGAGCCCTTGTGCGAACTGGAAACCGACAGCGCCGCGATGGTGAAGCCGATCAAATACGCGCCGCCATCGCCGAGGTAAATCCGCGCCGGCGGGAAATTGAAAATCAGAAAACCCATGAGCGCGCCGGCCATCGTGAAGGCAAACCACGCGAGCCCGAGATGCTCGGAATAGTAGCCGACCAGCCCGAGCGTGAGCGACATGAAGAGCCCGAGTCCGCCGGCGAGGCCGTCGAAGCCATCGATCAAATTCACAATGTTTGGAATGGCGATCAGCCACAGGATCGTGACCGGCGCGCTGAAGGCGCCGAGTTCGATCGTGCCGTAGTTTGGCAGCGAAAATTTCTCCACACTCAGGCCGAGTGCCGTGACGAGGCTCGCGACCGCGATCTGGCCCACGAGTTTTTTCTTTGCGCCGAGAGGCTGGATGTCGTCCCACAGCCCGAGGCCAAACATCAGCGTGGTGCCGACCAAAATCGGAAACCACTCGAACGACCGCATCGGCTGCAGCCAGAGGATGACGATCACGCCGAGCACGAGACTGAACATGAGCGGAATGCCGCCGATGCGCGGGACAGGTGAGTCCTGCCGCTTGCGCCCTTCATCCGGCGCATCCAGCCCCACTCCGGCGTGGGCGAGACGGATCATCCACGGCGTGAGGATCACCGAGACGAGAAAACCGAAAGTGAGAAAGAAAAGTAATTTCGACATGCGGGCTCCTCCGAGAAAAACTACGCGCCGACCCGGCTCCGGCTGGCTGAGAGCCTGCCCGTGCGCGGACGCCCTTCGTGGATTTCTAAAATTCGCATCAGAGTTGCCATGACTTTTGCGAGGAGCGAGTCAGGTAGCGCAGCGATTCGCAATTGTGAAGCCGGAACATGTGCAGGAAACGCGCCTCGCAAGACTTTCTCAAAGCGCGGGCGCGACGCGCGCGAGCAGTTCGCGCCACAGGTGGAGCGCCGTCGCGCGCTGTTCATTCGCGTTGAAAATGGGATCGGCATGCACCTCCGTGCGCCGTCCCCGCTGCGCCGCGATCCACGCAGCCACTCCCTCGGCATCGCCGGGCGAAAAAACTGCCGCGTGCCGGAGCGCGCGCAATTCCGCGGCGATCGCTCCGTCTGCCGGACCGACGAAAAGGATCGGCCGCGGCAGCGTGAGCATGAGTGCGAGTTTGCTCGGCCAGAGCAGCCCGCGCACGGCGGGAAGCTGCGTGGCGATGAGCACTTCGCAGCGCAGCAGCGACGCCGGCAGATCCTCCGCGGCGCTGTAATTTTGCCACTCGCAATGCCGCAGCCCGAGCGCCTCCGCCCGCGCCTGCGCGGCCTTCCATGAAGGTCCGCCGCCCTGAAAAAGCAGCCGCGCATCCGCGCCCCGCGCTTCGAGCAGTGCCTGCGCCTGCAGCAGCGTCTCCCACTCGTGCGCGCGGCCGAGATTGCCGGAGTAAATCCACGTCCACGGCGCTTCCGGCTGCGCTTCGAAAATCGGCGCGGATGCGTTCCGGCCGGTGACCCACGGACGGATGCAGACCGGCTCCACGCGCATCGCGCGCAGCCGCGCCGCCATGTCCGAATCGAGCGCGACGACGGATTTTGCACGACGGTAAACGCCGCGCATCGCCCAGCCCGTGAGCTTCGCGACCGGCGACGTGCGCCGGATCTCGCCGAGTTCGATCGCGAGTTCCGGATACATGTCCATCGCCCAGTGAATGTGCGCCGCGCCGTGTTTCCTCGCGACGCGATCGGCCACCACGCCGAGGCACGGCGGCGAACTGCCCGACACCACCACATCCGCGCGCGGCCGCGCACGGCCCTCGCGCAGCATCCGCCAGAGCGCGCTGAGTTCCCTTTTCATCCGCCCTCCTCCGCTTTGCGCACCGCGGTAGTCCTGCCCCGCATCGACGAAATCCACCTCATGCCCAAGCCGCAAAAATTCCTCCGCGACTTCGCGGAAGAGGACGCCCGTCGGCGCGGGATCGGGCGGGAAATACTGATTGAGAAAGAGGATCCGCATCACTCCGGCGTCCCGAGTTGCTTCACGATCTGCGCCGGGTTCCCGCGCACGATCGTGCGCGGCGGCACACTTTCCACCACCACGCTCCCCGCGCAGACCATGCTGCCGCCGCCGATCTCCAAGCCCGGCGAGATGAACGCCTGCGCCGCGATCCACGAGCCGCCGCGCACGGTGATCGGCTTCGTGAGGAGGCTGAATTTTTCCGACCGAAAATCATGCGATCCCGTGCAGAGAAACGCGCGCTGCGACACGCACACGCTCGATTCGATCACCACCGGCGCGAGGCTCAGGATCATGACCTCTTCGCCGAGCCACACATCGTCGCCCAGCGTAAGCCGCCACGGATAGCTCACGTTCACCTTCGCGCGGATCACCGCGCGGCTGCCGATGCGCGCGCCGAAAATCCGCAGCAGCGCGACCCGCAGCGCGGAGGGCCACGGGAGGGGATTCAGGAAAAAGGCGCACTTCACGATCTGCCACAGCGCCTCCTTCCAGCGCGGCGCACCGCGATCGAAATCGCCGACGGAGTACCCTTTTAGCTGCATGGCATCGGCATTGCTGATTGCAGGTCGGCAGATAGTTTTGCAGAAGTCACATTTTCGCTCTCAGTCTCCATGGCGTCGCATCGCTCGCAGGATTCGCGCCCGGTTTCCGGAGTGGCAAACGAATTCGATGCAACGAAAGCCATCCAGCCCAAATGGTCCTTCGCCGAGCCGGACGCCGCACACGCGGTTCCCGGCGCGCAAATTTTCCCACGGCTTGGCACACCGGCGGCTAGTCTCAGGGAAATGACCCGGAACGACTCGAAGCAAGACGGCGCTGCGCTCGCAGGCATGGACGCGCTCCATGCTGCGCGCTGCCTGCCGGATGCACCGTCGCGCGAAGTCGCTGCCGGTGCGCGCGCCGGGTCCTGGCTCGTGGAATTCCAGGTCAGCACCCGCTCACTCCCGGCGCTCGCCGATCACGGCTTCCACGGCATGACGGTGCTGCCGGGCGCGTTTCACATCGCACTCGTGCGAAAAATTCACCGGGATTTTTTCGGGCACGACGCGATGAACCTGCGCGACATCGCATTTGAAAAACCCGTGCTCCTCGCAGACGACGCGAGCACGATCAGCGTCCGTTTTGCAAAGCACGAGGATGGCAGCGTGGCGTACGAACTGTTCGAGGCGGCGGTCGATGAAGTCCGGAACTCCCCATCCGCCGCAGCCTGCGCCCGGATGATCGTGGACTCCGGATCGGCGCAGGAGTGCAGCAGCGATCAGCCACTTCCCGCGGAAGAGGATTTTTCCGGAAGCGGTGAATTGCTCGCGAACCGCGCAGAATTTTACCGCCAACTCCGCGACAACGGGAATGACTACGGTCCGCAATTTCAAAAGCTCGGCGACATCTCGCGCCACGGCTCACAAATCATCGGGCGCTTTGCCGATGCCTCGCTGCAGGCCGCAAGCCGCGAGGATTTCGCCTCTCCGCCGTCGCTCGACGCCGCCTCGCAAATCCTCGCCGCGCACACGCTCGACCGCGGCCGCACGTTCATCCTGAAATCGATCGAGCGCCTCACGCTGCATCCGCGCGCGGGATCGCTGCCGGGCGTCGCGATCGCCGCGCGAACGAATTCCAGCAGCGACGACACGCTGCTCGGCACCGTCACGATCGCGGATGCGAACGGCGCACCGCTTTGGAAAATGTCCGGCGTCACGCTCGCCTTCATCGAGCGTCCCGCGGTCACCCCGCACGAAACTCCGCTGTGCGTGGCGGCGACCTTTACCGCGGAACCTCTCGAAGACTTGCTGCACTTTTGGGGCGCGCATTTCGGCCAGCCCGTGCGCGTCGCTTTCGCCCCGTACAATCAAGTCTTCCAGCAGTTGCTCGATCCGTTGAGCGCCTTTCGCCGCAATCGCGAGGGCATCAATCTCCTCGTGCTCAGCCTCGAAGATTGGCTGCACGAAAAGCCGCGCAATCTCCGCTCCGCCGATGCCGCGTGCTTCGGCCAGAGAGCGCGGCACACGCTCCCGAACGGACTCGAAATCGTCCACCTCAACCGGCACGAGACGGACTACGTCTATCAGGAAATTTTCGAGGACGAATCCTACCTGCGCCACGGCATCGAACTCACCGACGATGCCACCGTGATCGACATCGGCGCGAACATCGGCCTCTTCTCCCTCTTCGTGCTGAGCCGCTGCAAAAATCCCGCAATCTTCGCCTTCGAGCCCTCGCCGCGCGTGTTCGATCTGCTCCGCGCAAATTGTGCCGCATACGGCGACGGCGCACGCGTGCGCGCCTTCCCCTCCGGCGTCGGCGAGCGGAAAGGCAGCGCGACATTCACCTTTTACGAAAACTCCTCCGTCTTCTCCAGCTTCCACCCGGACGAGATCGAGGACCGCGCCGCCGTGCAGGCCGTCGCGCGCAACGTCCTGCAAACCGAACTCGCCGGCACCGGCGCAGTGCGGGATGCGGACATCGCGGAAATCACCGCGCACCGCCTGCACGCCGAGCGCATTGAGTGTCCGCTCACCTCGATTTCCGACATCATCCGCGAGAACGGCATCGCAAAAATTCACCTGCTGAAAATCGACGCGGAGAAAAGCGAATTGGAAATCCTGCGCGGCATCGAGGAAGCGCACTGGCCGCTCATCGAGCAAATCGTGATCGAAGTCCACGACCGCACCCGCGCCGCCGTGCAGGCCGTGGAGGAACAACTCGCGCGGCGCGGCTTTCACTGCGCCGTGGTCGAGGAAAAACTCCTGGAGCATTCCGGCCTGTTCAACGTGTACGCCACGCGGCGCGCGCCTGCTGCCTCGAAGCACGAGGCGGACGGCCTGCAGCGAAAGGTCGCGGAGTTTTCCGCAGCGCTCGACACGTTCGCGGCTGCGGCAGGAAATCCATTCGTCCTCGCCGTCACTCCTCGCGCTCCTCGATCACCGGGCGCTGCGCCTGCGCTGCTCGATGCCGCCGAGACCGATCTCCTCGCACGCGCCGCGCGAAATCCGCAGGTGCGCTGCATCACCTCGCAGGAAATTCTCGCGCGCCTTCCCGTGCGCGAATTTCACGATCCGCACAGCCACAGCCTCGGCCACATGCCTTTCACGCCGGAGGGCTACGCCGCGATCGGCACCGCGCTCTCCCGCGCGATTTTCAACATCGGCGCACCGCCGGTGAAAGTGATCGTGCTCGATTGCGACCAAACGCTCTGGCAGGGCGTCTGCGCCGAAGACGGACCGACGGGCATCATGCTGACGCCGCCTTTCCGCCGCCTGCAGGAATTCATGCTCGGGCAAATGCACGCGGGCGTCCTCCTCGCGCTGTGCAGCAAAAATCAGGAAGCCGATGTGCTCTCCGTTTTCGATCAGCGCAGCGACATGCCGCTGCGCCGGGAGCATTTCGCCGCGTGGAAAATCAACTGGGAGCCGAAGCCGGACAACCTCCGTGCCCTGGCCGCGCAGCTCGATCTGGGCCTCGATAGTTTTGTCTTCATCGACGACAACCCGATCGAATGCGCCGCCGTCCGCGCGAGCTGTCCCGAGATGATCACGCTGCAACTCCCGCAGGAGCACGCTCGCATCCCGGCATTTCTCGACAGCCTGTGGATCTTCGACCGCGCCGTGGCGACCCGCGAGGATCGCGAGCGGAGCCTCTGGTACCGCGCAAATTCGCCGCGCGAGGAAATGCGCAGCGTAGCGCCGACGCTGCAGGACTTTCTCGACGGGCTGCAACTGCGCATCGAAGTGGCCGAGGCGACCGACGACCAGATCGCGCGCGCCGCGCAACTCACGCAGCGCACGAATCAATTCAACCTCACCTCGCTCCGCCGCTCGGAGGGCGAACTCCGCGCACTTTTGCAAGCCGGCGCGAAATGCCTCGTGACCTCGGTGAGCGATCGCTTCGGCGACTACGGCATCGTCGGCGCGATCCTCTGCACGCTCGCCGCGGATCGGCTCTGCGTGGACACGCTGCTGCTGAGCTGCCGCGCACTCGGCAAAGGCGTCGAGCACCGCATGGTCGCGGACCTCGCGAGTCGCGCGCTGCGGGATGGAAAAGCAACGATCGTCCTCCCGTATCGCCGCTCGGATCGCAACGAGCCTGCGAGGGAATTTCTTGCAGGTCTCGGCGCGGCTTCCGGCTCCGAATTCACGCTCGAACTTTCCGCCGCGGCGCTGTCCACGCTCCGCTACGAGCCGGAAGATCGAGGCGGGCAGCGCGGCGACTCCGGCGAAATGGAAAGCAATGCCGCCATGCGCCACACCGGATTTCGTCGCACGAATTTATCCGCCGCGATGCAGCGCCTCGGCGATGAGTTGAACAGTATCGAGCCCGTGATGGCCGCGATGGAATCCGAGCGCGCGCGCGCGCAACCCGCAGCGATTCCCAGCGCGGCGGATTTGATGGAAGGCACGAGCGCACTCGAACACTCGCTCGCCGGGATTTGGAAAAAGGCGCTCGGACGATCGGCCATTGGATTCACGAAGAATTTTTTCGATGTGGGCGGAACTTCGCTGAAGGCCGTGGTGGTCGTCGCGATGATCCGCAGGGAGCTAAAACGAAACGTCTCGGTGATCAGCCTCTTCGAGTGCCCGACCATCCGCGGTCTCGCGGCCAAGCTGGATGCATCGGACAGCGGCACCGACCACGCAGCCGCGGAGAGCGGTGCCGATTCGCGCGGCCGGCAGAGACGCGAAAGACTCATCAAACGGAGGACCGCCTGAAATGAAATTCACCACCATCGGAGTCGTCGGCGCAGGCAACATTGGCACGGGCGTGCTCACGGATCTCGTGCTGCATGGCATCAATGCCGTCGTCGTGGATGTCTCGGATGCGGCGCTGGCCCGCGCGAAAGCGGATGTCCTGAAAAACATTCGCTTCGCGCCGATGTTTTCCAAAATGCTTCCGCGTGTGACGTCGGAAGATGCGCTGCAGCGGATGACATTCACCCGCGAACTTGAGGATCTCGCTGCCTGCGAAATGATCATCGAGAACGTGCCGGAGAAGTGGGAGATCAAGCGCCCGATCTACGAGAAGCTCGATGCGATCATGCCGCACGACGTGTGTTTCGGAGCGAACACATCGTGCCTTTCGATCACGAAAATCGCAGCAGTCACACACCGACCTGCGCAGGTCATCGGACTGCATGTGATGAACCCGGTGCACCTCAAGCCGACCGTCGAAGTCATCCGCGGCTTCCACACTTCCGACGACACGGTCGCGAGGCTCCAGGCGCTGTTTGATCAACTGCACAAGCAGGCGATCCTCGTGGAGGATTCGCCGGGCTTTGTCTCAAACCGCATCTCGCATGTCTTCATGAATGAGGCTGCGTTCGTGCTGCAGGATCAGGTCTCCACGGCGGAGAAGATCGATCAGATTTTCAAGCAGTGCTTCGGGCACAAAATGGGGCCGCTCGAGACGGCCGACCTCATCGGTCTCGACACCGTGGCCAACTCGCTCGACGTGCTCTTCGAGAGCTTCCACGATCCCAAATACCGCTGCTGCCCGCTGCTGCGGAAGCTTGTGGAAGCCGGCCATCTCGGGCGCAAAACCGGACGCGGATTTCACACCTACCCGGAAGCCTAGACCTTCAAAATACGCATGAACACCACCGACGAAAAAACGATCCGCGGAAAAATCCGCGCATTCATCCTCGCCTCGATCCACGTCCCCGATCTCGCGGATGACGACAACCTTTTCGAGAGCGGCATCGTGAATTCGCTCTTCGCCGTGCAACTGATGACCTTCCTCGAAAAGACCTTCGGCATCGAGGTCGGCCCTGACGATTTGGAAATCGCGAACTTCCAATCCATCGCGGCAGCCGCGGGTTTCGTCGTGCGCAAGCCAGCGCAGCCCGCGCAGCCAGCGACCGCCTGAGCACGCACGATGACCAGCTGCCTCACCGACGCACAGCAGACCCGCCAGCGCGAGTTCCGCGAATTCGTCGCGCGCCACCTCGAGCCGTTTGCGGCGGAATGGGATCGCGCGGAAAAAATTCCCGACGCCACGATCGCGCGCATCGCCGAGGCTGGCTACCTCGGCAGTACGCTGCCGGAAAGATTCGGCGGGCAGGGATGGGACACGGTCACATTTGGGCTGCTGAACGAAGCCTTCGGACGCGCGAGCGCCGCGCTCACCGATCTGCTCACCGTGCAGGCGATGGTTTCGATGACGCTGCTCAAGTGGGGCAGCGACGCGCAAAAATCCCGCTGGCTGCCACAGCTTGCGCGCGGCGAAATCATCGGGGCCTTCGCGATGACCGAGCCCGGCGCCGGCAGCGATCTGCAATCGCTCGCGACGCGGTTCACAGAATCCGCCGGCGGCGCGTTTCGCCTCGACGGAACGAAGACGTGGATTTCGTACGGACAGACTGCCGGGGTTTTCGTCGTCATCGGTCATGCCGGTCCGCTGCCTGTGGCGTGCATCGTTCCGCGCGATGCTGCCGGTGTGAAAATCGAGCCGATCACGGGCATGCTCGGCTACCGCGCTGCGGGACTTGCCACAGTCACTTTCACGGACGTGGAAATTGCCGCGACGGACGTGATCGGGAAACCCGGCGCGGCTTTGAACTACATCGCGCCAGTCGGCCTGCAGTATGGGCGCATCAGCACCGCATGCTCCGCGCTGGGATTGCTGCGCGGATGTTTTGAGGAAGCCACCGCGCGCGCTGCGACACGCAAAATCGGCAGCGGCACCGTCGGCGACTTCGGGATGATCCGCTCGATGCTCGCCCGCATGGGCACCGACATGCACGCCGCCGCGCTGCTCTGCCTAGCCGCGTGCCGCGCGACGGATGAACGGCTGCCCGAGGCTTTCACGAAGACACTCATGGCAAAATTTTTCGCCTCGCGTGCCGCCGTCCGCGCCGCATCCGACGCTGTGCAAATCTGGGGCGCTGCGGGCTGCCACGAGGATGCGCCAGTGGCCCGCTATTATCGCGACGCGAAGATTCTCGAACTCATCGAAGGCAGCACACAGATCCACGAGGAACTCCTCGGCCGCGCCTTCATCGAAACCGCGCCGAAGCCAGCGCGCTGAACCCGCTTCCCTCGCACGCCCATGCAAGCAACACGGAACATCGCCGCGGAAGAAACCGTTCAGGATCGCATCGCGCGCTTCAATCAGACCGCACATCCGTTTCCCGATCACGTCACGCTGCACGGGCTGATCGAGGCGCAGGTCGCACGCAACGGCTCGGCGACGGCGGTCATCTGCGAGCACGACAAAACGTTTAACACGCCGACCCTCACATTCGCGCAACTCAACTCGAAGGCGAACCAACTCGCGCATCTCCTGCGGGCATCCGGCGTGGGCCCCGGCTGCATCGTCGGCCTGCTCGTGGAGCGATCATTTTCCATGATCATCGGCGTGCTCGGCATCCTCAAAGCCGGCGGAGCCTACCTGCCCATCGCGCCCGGCAATCCGCCCGACCGCATCCGCTATCTTCTGCACGACGCTGGCGTCCGCGTGCTCCTCACGCAGGAAAAAACCGCCGCGGTCGTTTCGTTCGAGGGGAAAATCATCAACCTCGAAAACCCGGACCCCTACGAGGGCTCGGAGGAAAATCCGCACGCGATCGCGAAGCCGGAGGACCTCGCCTACGTCATTTACACCTCCGGATCGACGGGGCGTCCGAAGGGCGTAATGGTCGAGCATCGCTCGATCGTCAACCGCCTGCACTGGATGCAGTCCGCGTATCCCATCGGCGCGGACGATGTCATTCTGCAAAAGACGCCGTACTATTTCGACGTGTCCGTGTGGGAACTTTTCTGGTGGGCGATCACCGGCGCAAAGCTCTGCCTCCTCCGGCCGGGCGGGGAGAAACTCCCGATGGTGCTGCTCGACACGATTCGCCGCCAGCACATCACCGTGCTGCATTTCGTCCCGTCGATGCTGAACGTCTTCCTCGAATATCTCGACGGACGCGATGCCACGACATTCGCCGGTCTCGCATCGCTGCGGCGTGTCTTCGCGAGCGGCGAGGCGCTCAGGCCGGCGCATGTGCGGAAGTTCAACGATCTGCTCGGCACTCGCACCGGCGCGAAGCTCACAAATCTCTACGGCCCGACCGAGGCGACCGTGGACGTGACGTGGTTCGACTGTCCGACGGGCGATGACTTCGAGCTCATTCCGATCGGCAGGCCGATCCACAACACGCGACTGCATGTGATCAAAGACGGACGCGCCACCGGGATCGGCGAAAGCGGCGAACTGTGCATCGCGGGCGTCGGTCTCGCGCGCGGCTACCTCAACAACGCCGCGCTGACCGCGGAGAAATTCACTGACAACCCGCTGCATCCCGGCGAACGGATTTACCGCACAGGCGACATCGCGCGGTGGCTGCCGGATGGGAATGTCGAATACCTCGGACGCGAGGATCATCAGGTGAAAATCCGCGGCCTGCGGATCGAGCTCGGCGAAATTGAAAACACGATCCGCGAATTTCCGGGTATCGCAGATTGCGTGGTCACCGTGAAACGATACTCGGAGAGCATCGTCCTCATCGTCGCATATCTCGTCGAGCGGACGCCGCTCGATCCCGGCCTTTTGAAAAATCATCTGAAGCAACGGCTGCCGGATTACATGGTGCCCAGCCATTTCCAGCGCATCCCGAAAATCCCGCTGACCGCGACCGGAAAGGCAGACCGCAATGCACTGCCGGAACCCGAACTCAGCAAGAAATGAACACGCGAAAAAATTCCAGCGGAGAACTGCGGTGATGGACGACAGTCTGGACATCGCCATTGTCGGCCTTGCCTGCCGCTTCCCCGGCGCGCGGAATGCGGAGGAATTCTGGCGCAACCTCGCCGCCGGGGTCGAATCCATCACGCGACTTTCCGACGACGACATTCTCAAATCCGGCGCGCCGCAGTCACACCTTGCTGCGCCGAACTACGTGAAGGCCGCGTCCGTCCTCGACGAACCCGGCGCCTTTGACGCGGCGTTCTTCGGCTACACGCCCGGTGAGGCGCGCACGATGGATCCGCAGCACCGCATCCTGCTCGAACTCGCTCACGAGGCCCTCGAAAACGCGGGCTGCGACACGACACGTCTGCCCGCACGCGTCGGAGTTTTCGCAGGGGCTGCGATGAACACCTACTTCATGCACGCCGGGCTCAGCCGGAATTTCGCCGAGGACTACATCCCGACGCTCATCTTTAATGACAAGGATTTCCTCAGCACGCGCATCTCGTACAAACTTGATCTGAAAGGCCCGAGTCTCACGGTGCAGACCGCCTGCTCCACGTCGCTCGTCGCCGTCCATCTCGCGCGGCAGAGCCTGCTCAGCGAGGAAAGTGACATCGCTCTTGCAGGCGCAATCTCTGTGCGTGTGCCGCACCGCGCCGGATATTTTTCCGACCCCGGCGGCGTGTCCTCGCCCGATGGACACGTGCGCGCATTCGATGCCGACGCAAATGGCACCGTCTTCGGCAGCGGCGGAGGCATCGTCGTCTTGAAACGTCTCCGCGACGCCATCGCTGACGGCGACACGATCCGCGCGATCATCAAGGGTTCCGCGATCAACAACGACGGTGCCGAGAAGGCCGGTTACACGGCACCGAGCGTCAACAGTCAGGCCGATGCGATCATCGAGGCGCTCGCAAACGCCGACGTGGACGCCGACAGCATCAGCTACATCGAGACGCACGGCTCGGGCACGCCAGTCGGCGATCCGATCGAGGTGCGCGCGCTGACCAAGGCGTTCCGCGCATCGACACAGCGGACGGGCTTTTGCGCCATCGGCTCGGTGAAGACGAACGTCGGGCACCTCGACGCCGCGGCAGGCATGGCCGGATTGATCAAGACGGTCCTCGCGCTGCAGCACCGGCAGATTCCGCCGAGCCTCAATTTTTCGCGGCCCAATCCGGAGATTGATTTCCCCGCGACGCCGTTCTTCGTCAGCACGCAGCTCGCGCCGTGGCCCGCTGCGAACGGCCCGCGCCGAGCAGGCATCATGTCCACCGGCATGGGCGGGACGAATGCGCACGTCATTCTCGAAGAAGCGCCGTCCGCGCCGCATGCACGCGAATCGCGCCGGCCGAATCTTTTCGCGCTCTCTGCGCGCACCGAGTCAGCGCTCGCCGCGTCCGCGGAAAATCTCCGCGCGTTTCTCGAAGCGAACCCTTCGGTCAACTTGGACGATGCGGCCTTCACGCTGCAGACGGGACGCCGCGCCATGCCGCACCGCCGCTTCGTCGTCGCAGCGGATCGCACTTCAGCCATCGAAGCACTCGCAGCGAAACCTGCGCGCATGACCATCGCGCGCGCGGACGACAGCACACAGCGCCCGCTGGTGCTGCTGCTGCCCGGAGTCGGCGATCACTACGTCGGGATGGGGCGCGAACTTTACGCGGCATTCCCCGCCTTCCGCAGCGAGGTGGATCGCTGCGCGGAAATTTTGCACGCGCACCTCGGCCTCGACATCCGTGAGATCCTCTGGCCGAAAAATCGCGACTGGCAGGAAGCATCGACGGCGCGCGGCATCGATCTGAAAAAGATGCTCGCCGGCAACACGCAGCCGCCGGAGGACGCGGATACACTGCGGCTGAACCAAGTCGGCCATCTGCAACCCGCGCTCTTCACGATCGAATATGCACTCGCGCGAATGTGGATCGATCTCGGCATCACTCCGCAGGCCATCGTCGGACACAGCATGGGCGAATATGTCGCGGCCTGCCTGTCGGGCGTGTTTTCGCTCGAGGACGCGCTGCACCTGATCGTCCGGCGCACGCAGCTCGTCGCCACGCTCCCGCCAGCACGCATGCTCGCAGTGACTCTACCGGAATCGGAACTTCAACCCCTGCTCACCGGTGACCTTTCGATTGCACTGATCAACGGCCCGAATCTCTGCATTGTCGCAGTTCCGCCGGCGGCAATCGAGGAATTCGCGTGCACGCTCAGCGCCCGCGGCGTGATGTGCCGCCCTGTGCAAAACACGCACGCGTTTCATTCGCGGCTGCTCGATCCGATTGTCGCCGCATTTGCCGACGAGGTGCGCAAGGTCCGGCTCAACGCTCCGCGCATTCCGTTCATCTCAAATGTCATGGGCCGCTGGATCACCGCTGCCGAGGCCACCGATCCCGACTACTGGGCGCGCCACGCGAGTCACACCGCACGTTTTCACGACGCCCTTCAGACACTCTGGCAGACTGATGATCCGATCCTGCTCGAAGCCGGGCCGGGCCGAACCCTGAGCGTCCTCGCGCAACAGCATCCCTCCAGATCGACGGCCACTTCGTCCACGGCAGTGGCGTCGTTGCGCCATCACTACGAAGCGCAATCGGACGCGGCAATCCTCCTCGCGAGTGCGGGACGGCTATGGCTCTGCGGAATGAAGATCCGCTGGGAGAAACTGCACGGCGAAAAATCGCGCCGCAAAATTTCCCTGCCGACGTATCCATTTGAAAGACAGACATTCTGGTTGGAAGCGGCGCCTGCCGCACCCGTCGCTTCCGCGGCGATTCACAAAAATCCGAACGCGTCCGAGTGGTTTTACGTGCCTTCATGGAAACGCGTGCTGGCAGATCCGATCCGTGCCGGCGAGTTGTCCGCACGGCTCGGTGAAAAGCGCGCATGGATTTTTTTCACGGACGAATGCGGAGTGGCCGCCGAGTTGGCCGGGCGTTTCCGCGCGGCTGGACACGAAGTCGTCACCGTTCGCGCGGGTCGGGGTTTCACGATGGCCGGCCCGGATGAATTCACCATCTCGCCCAGTGCAGCCGAAGACTACGGGCGGCTGCTCGAATCGCTTTCAGCACGCGGGCTCGCACCGAGTGGGATCGTTCATGCGTGGAGCATCAGCAGGAACGATTTGCCTGCGAGCGCGAGCGACGACTTTGCGCACTCGCTGGACTTGGGATTTTACAGCCTGCTCCTTCTCTCGAAGGCACTGGCCAAACAGGGCGCGAACGGGGCACTCAGGCTGTTTGCCTTGTCCAATCACATTCAGGACGTGCATGGCCGGGAGGAGCTGCGGCCGGAGAAATCCCCGCTGCTCGGGCCGTGCCTGGTCATCCCGCAGGAGTTCCCGAACATCATCGCAAAGAGCATCGATCTGGAACTCCCCGTGAGCGGACGGCTCGGTGCGCTGGCCGTGGATCAGCTCGTCGGGGAATTCTGCTGCGCGGATTCGGAACTGTTTGTCGCACACCGGAACGGCCAGCGATGGGTCCAGTCCTACGAGCCTGCGAACCCGCCGCGGCCCGGCACTACCCCGCCGGTTTTTCGGGAAGGCGGAGCTTACCTGATCACGGGCGGACTTGGGAATGCAGGCCGGGAAATTGCGCGCTACCTTGCCAAGACTTTCCGCGCAAAACTGATCCTCGTTGGCCGCTCATTCCTGCCGCTTCGCGAATCGTGGCCGAAGTGGATCAAAGATCATCCGGGCGACGATCCCACGGCTCGGAGAATCCGCTCCATCCAGGAAATCGAAGCCTTGGGCGGGGCGATTCTGTACGTGAATGCAAATGTGGCTGACCGCGCTGCGATGCAGTCGGCGATCGATCAGGCCGAGCGGCAATTCGGCACGCTGCATGGAGTCATTCACGGAGCCGGCGTCGTCGGCGATGAAGGCTATGCTGAAATCCAGGATGCGGATCGAGCGCGATGCGATCTCCACTTTCAGTCCAAAGCGCGCGGCCTGCTGGTGCTCGATGATCTGCTCGCTGGGAGAACCCTCGATTGCTGCCTGCTGATGTCGTCGCTCGCTTCCATCCTCGGAGGCATCGGGCAGGCGGCGTATTCTGCGGCGAACATTTACCTCGATACATTTGCACGCCTGCACAGCCGCGGAAGTGCGCTGCGCTGGCTGAGTGTGAACTGGGACGTCTGGCGGACGCAGGAAAATATCTGGGGACATTCCGGCCCCGGAAAAACTCTTGAGGAACTCGGGATGAGTGCAGCGGAAGCGATGCAGGCCATGGCAACTGCACTGACGGCCAGACATGCCAGCCAACTGATCGTCTCGACAGGAAACCTCGCCGCGAGAGTCCGGCAATGGGTGAAACTGGAATCGCTCAGGACCGGCAAGCCGCCGGTGGCTGCTGCCTCGCGGCGCGGAAACGGCGAGGGTGAACCGGCTTCAACCGGCGATGAAATCGCGCAATTTGTCTCCGACACTTGGCGGACTGTCCTCGGGATCGACGACATTGGCGCGGACGAATCCTTTCTGGACTTGGGCGGACATTCGCTGCTCGCGATGCAGATCGTGGCCAGACTCCGGGCGCAGTATCGCGTGGATATCACGCTCAGGGATTTTTTCGAGGCGCCCACCATCGCGCGACTCAGCGCGTTCATCCGGGAAAAGATGATCCAGGACATCGAGAGTCTGACGGACGACGAAGTCCGCGAACTCATCGCAAAGGAGACACAGGCGCATGCTTGAACCGTCCGCGAACCGCATGCACCATGGAGGACTTTCTCTTGGATAAACCAGCATCCCTTTCCGCAGAAAGGCGACGGCTGCTCGAATTGCGCCTCAAGCGTTTCGCCGCGGCTCCCTCCGAAGCGCGCCGGATTTCGAGACATCCTTCCGGACAGCCCGCACCACTTTCGTCCGGACAGCATCAGATGTGGATCATCGATCAGATGATCCCGGGCAATCCGGCGTATAATATTCCAGTCGCATACAGCATTCGCGGGGAACTGGATGTCCGCGCGCTTGAGGAGAGCTTCAATGAAATCATCCGGCGTCACGAATCCTGGCGGACGACCTTCCGGGAATCCGACGGGAATCCCGTCCAGGAGATCCATCCGGAATGCAGGATGCAAATTTCCATCACGGACCTCTGCCATTTGCCGGTGGCAATTCGCGAGTCCGCAGCCCGCGAACTCACAGCCGAGGAAGCCATCCGTCCGTTCGATCTGCACAGTCTTCCGCTGATTCGCGTCTCACTCTTCACGCTCCGCGAGGATGAGCACGTTCTGCTGGTCAATGTGCATCACATCGTCGCGGATGGGATGTCGCTCAATTTGATGTTTCACGAGCTGGACGCCGCCTATCGCGCGGCGCTCTCCGGCACGGCACCAAACTTGCCGAGACTCGATGCGCAGTGTGCCGACTTTGCAGTCTGGCAGAGCGGTCAGTTTTCCGATCAGGAAAATGCGCGGCAGTTGGAATTTTGGCTGCGCGAGCTGGAGGGGGAATTGCCGTCGCTGCAACTCGCGCCCGACCAGCCGCGGCCACTCCGTCAGTCGTTCGACGGTTCCACTGTCAGCTTTGCGATTTCGCGCGCGCTCACGCAGGCGCTGAATGCACTCGGCGCGCAGGAGCGATGCACGTTCTTCACCACGATCGCCGCCGCATTTCAGGTGCTCATCATGCGCTATTCGAGAGCGGAGGAAATCCTCATCGGGACACCGGTCGCGAGCCGGCCACGGCCTGAATTCGAGAACTTGATCGGGAATTTCCTGAACATGGTGGCGATCCGCGGGCGCCTCTCCGGGAATCCGACGTTCATCGAACTGCTGCGGAAAAACAGGGAGACCATTCTGCAGGCGCTGTCGCACAAGGACGTGCCGTTTGAGACGGTGGTGAAGGCGCTGAAGTCCCACCGCGACCCGAGCCGCAATCCGGTTTTCCAAGTCCTCCTGCAAGTTTTGCCGTTGGTCGGCGCGCGGATCGGCGACCTGTCTGTCAGCAGGTTTGATTTCGAGATGCGGTTCGCCCAGGTGGACCTCGCGCTCCATCTCTTCGAGGAAGCTGACGGTGGATATTTCGGACAGCTCCAATTCTGCACGGCCTTGTTTGCGCGGACGAGCATGGAGCGGCTGTCGCGGAACTTCGTTCACCTGCTCGGGGAGATCGTGAAGGATTCGCAGCAGAAAATTTTCGAGCTGCCGATCATCGCGCCGGCCGAATACGAACTCATGCGGCAATGGAACGAAACCGCGGCTGATTATCCGAATGACATCACGCTGCACGCGCTCGTCGAGCTGCAGGCGAAGCGCACACCGGATTCGATCGCGATCGAATTTGAGGGCAGGCAGCTCACGTATCGGGAACTCGATGCGCGCGCGAACCAGCTTGCGAACAGGCTGCGCTCGCTCGGCGTGGGAGCCAATGTGCTCGTGGGCATCAGCGTCGAGCGCTCCCTCGAACTCGTGATCGGCCTGCTCGGCATTCTGAAGGCAGGCGGAGCGTACGTGCCGATCGATCCCGAATATCCGCGCGAACGCCGCGCCTTCATGCTGGAGGATGCCGCCGTGCCCGTGTTGCTGACCGAGCAGAAACTGGTGGCGGGTCTTCCGCCGCACAAGGCGAAGCTCGTCTGCCTGGACACCGATTGGCAGAGCGCGGCGCAGGAGAGCGAGCAGGCTCCGGCGAGTGCCACGACCAGCGCGGATCTGGCGTACATGATCTACACGTCGGGCTCTACCGGCCGGCCGAAAGGCGCGTTGAATCACCACCGTGGAATCGTGAACCGCCTGCTCTGGATGCAGGATCGCTATCGGCTCACGGCCTCGGATGCCGTCGTGCAAAAGACACCGTTCAGTTTCGACGTGTCGGTCTGGGAATTTTTCTGGCCGCTGCTGACCGGTGCCCGGCTCGTTGTCGCCAAACCCGGCGGGCATCAGGATCCGAACTACCTGATCCGTCTCATTCAGGATCGCCAGATCACCGTGATGCACTTCGTGCCGCCGATGCTGCGCGTTTTTCTCGATCAGCCCGAGGTTTCAAAGTGCACGAGCCTGCGCCACGTCATCTGCAGCGGCGAAACGCTTCCGCATGATTTGCAGGAAACATTTTTTGCGCGCCTCCCGTGCGAACTGCACAATCTCTACGGTCCGACCGAAGCCGCGGTGGATGTGACCCACTGGACCTGTCAGCGCGACAGCAATTCAAAGATCGTTCCGATCGGCCACCCGGTGGCGAACACGCAGTGCCACATCCTCGATGCGCTCCTGCAGCCCGTGCCCATCGGCGTGCCGGGCGAACTGCACATCGGTGGCGAGCAAGTCGGACGCGGCTATCACAATCGACCCGAACTGACCGCCGAGAAATTCCTCGCCGATCCATTTTCCCGCGACGCCGGCGCGCGGCTGTATAAGACGGGAGACCTTTGCCGTCACCTGCCCGATGGGAGCATCGAATACCTCGGCCGGATGGATTTTCAGGTGAAAATCCGGGGCTTCCGGATCGAGCTCGCCGAGATCGAAACAGTCCTCCAGCAACACGCCGCCGTGCGCGAAGCCGTGGTCATCGCGCGGGAGGATGGTCCGGGCGAACGGCATCTCGTCGCCTACCTTGTCGCAGCGGAGAGGCCACCTGCTCCGTCCGAATTGCGCGGCCACCTCCGCGCCTTGCTTCCCGATTACATGGTGCCGTCTGCATTCGTCTTTCTCGATGCGATCCCGTTGAGCGCAAACGGCAAAGTGGATCGGCGCGCACTCCCGCCGCCCGAGTTCGACCGCGGTGAAAGCGCCGCTGCGTTTCTCGGGCCGCGGTCGGAGATCGAAGAGCGCGTGAGTCGCGTGTGGAAGGACATCCTCAAAGTCGCGCGCGTGGGCATCCACGACAATTTTTTTGAACTCGGCGGCGACTCCCTCACCGCCATGCAAGCCGTGAGCCGCCTGCGTTCCGCGGAATTTCCGGATCTGAACGTCTTTCACATTTTCGAGCGACCGACCGTGGCAGAGTTTGCCAAAATCATGCCTGCCACAAGCGGCGGCGCAGCGCGCGAGGAGGGCATGCTGTGAACGATCTGCTCGAGGAACTCCGCCGCCGCGACATCCGGCTCTGGCGCGAAGGTGGCAACCTGCGCTTCAGTGCCCCCGCCGGTGCGCTGTCGGCGGAATTGAAGGCGAGGCTGTCCGCGCAAAAAGCCGATCTCCTCGCGCAACTTTCCGAAACGCCTTCTTCGACGACAGCCATCCCCCGCATGGATCGCAGCGGAGCCATTCCGCTTTCCTTCGCGCAGGAGCGCCTCTGGATGCTCGATCGGATGGAGCCGGGCCTGACGGCATACAACGTCGCGCAATGCTGGCGGATCTCCGGGCCGCTCGATCCGGAGGCGCTGGATCGCAGCCTGCACGATCTCGCGCGACGTCATGAAATTCTCCGCACGACTTTTTCCACGGCGGAAAATGGCACGCCGGTGCAGGTCATTCATCCGTCCTCCACGCTGCTCGTGCGACGAATCTTGATTGGAGCCGATGCGCTTTCACGACTCGCGGAAGAAGAGGCCGCACGGCCGTTCGATCTGGCCGCGGGTCCGCTCTGGCGGGCCACGCTCGCGCGCCTTGGCGAGGACCATCATGCACTCCTCCTCACGTGGCATCACATCGTTTCCGATGCGTGGTCCGGGGCGATCTTTGCGCGCGAACTCACCGCGCTCTACGCCGCGCACAGCACCGGCCAGGCGGGTCCGCTGCCCGAGCTTCCACTGCAGTATGCGGATTTTGCGCGGTGGCAGCGGGAGAAGTTTCCGTTCGGGGCGATGGCTGCGCAGCTCACGTTTTGGCGCGCGAAACTCGGCGGCGATCGCGCGCCGCTTCCGCTTCCCGCGGACCATCCGCGGCCTGCGCGGCAGAGTTTTCGCGGGGCACTTCGCACCCGTGAAATTCCCGGAGTGCTCACGGCGGATGTCCGGAATCTCGCGCGCGCGGAAGGCGTCACGCTTTTTGTTTTTACGCTCGCGGCGTTCAAGGCGCTGCTCGCACGCCACTGCGGCGAGGCGGACATCTGCCTCGGCTCGCCGATCGCGCAGCGACCGAACGTGGAGAGCGAAAAACTGATCGGATTTTTCCTGAACATGCTCGCACTGCGCACGGACCTCTCGGACGATCCGGATTTCCGCGAGCTGCTCCGGCGCGAACGCGCGACGGTGCTCGACGCCTTCCGGCATCAGGATGTGCCGTTCGAGAAGATCGTGGAGGAACTGCATCCCTCCCGCGATCTCAGTCACCAGCCCATTTTCCAAATCGCCTTCGTCCTCCAGCCCTCCGGCGACACGGCACCGGCATTTGCCGGCGCATCGGTCACCCCGCTTCCGCCGCAGGTCACGACGGCGAAATATGATCTCACGCTTTTCATCGAGGAGACGGGCGAGGGCCTGCGCGCGATGATGGAATACGGCACGGATCAATTCGGAGCCGCGACGGTGGATCGGATGCTCGAAAGCTTCGAACTGCTGCTCGCGGGCATCGTCGCCGATCCCTCCACGCCGCTCTCGAGGCTGCCGATTCTCAGCGCGGTGCAGCGGACGCAAATCCTCTCGGAATGGAGCGGCAGCGAGCGGCCGTACCCGAGCGAGCAGACGATCGCCGCGCGCTTCGCGGAATGCGCAGCGCTGACTCCCTCCGCCATCGCCGTGATCGAGGACGGAACACGGCTCACGTATTCGGAACTCGATGCACGCGCGAATCGCGTCGCCCATTTTCTCCGCACGCGCCGGATCAGAGCGGGCGATTTCGTCGGGCTGCGCGCGGAGCGCTCCCTCGCATTTGTCGTGAAAGTGCTCGGCATCGCGAAGACGGGCGCGGCTTACGTTCCGCTCGATGAGCAGGAGCCGGCCGCGCGGCGCGCGGCGATGGCGGCGGCTTGCGCATTCGTCCTCGACTCCGAGCCGGAGGGAGATGTTCCCGCGGATCCCCTCGCCTCCGCCGCGCGCGCCGATGGACCTGCTTACGTGCTTTTCACCTCGGGCTCCACCGGCGTGCCGAAAGGCGTGATCGTCCCGCACCGCGGCATCACGCGGCTCGTCGTGAACAACGACTACGCGCCTTTTCAGCCCAGTGATGTCGTCGCCTTCGCGTCGAATGTCTGCTTCGACGCCGCGACCTTCGAGATCTGGGGCGCGCTGCTCAATGGCGCGGCGCTCGTGATCACGCCGCGCGACGTGCTGCTCTCGCCCACGGATCTCGCGCGTCATCTCGCGCAGCACCGGGTGAGCGTGCTGTTCCTCACGACGTCGCTTTTCAACCGCCTCGCGCACGAGGCACCCGCGATGTTTGCAGGATTGCGCATCCTCGTTTTCGGAGGCGAGGCGGCAGATGCGGAAAGTGTGCGGCGCGTGTTGGCGCAGGGCAAACCGCAGCGGCTCGTGAATGGCTACGGACCGACCGAGACGACGACCTTCGCGGTCTGCCATGGGATCGAGAAAATCGAAGGCTCGTCCGTTCCGATCGGCCGTCCCATCGCAAATACGCGCGTGTTTCTCCTCGATGCCGCGCTGGAGCCGGTGCCAGTCGGAGTGGCTGGCGAGATTTTCATCGGCGGTCCGGGAGTCGCGCTCGGCTATCACGGGATGCCGGAACTCACGGCGGAAAAATTTCGCGAGACGCCGTACGGCCGGCTCTACCGCACCGGCGATCTCGCGCGCTGGCTGCCAGACGGGACGATCGATTACCTCGGGCGGAAGGATCAGCAGGTGAAGCTCCGCGGCTTCCGGATCGAGCCCGGCGAGATCGAATCGGCGCTCCAGCAGCACCCGCAGATCCGGCACGCCGCAGTCGTCGTCCACTCCGCGGCGGGCACCGCGCAATCGCTCATCGCCTATCTCGTCGCGGACTCCGGCGTGCGTGAGGAAGCTGGCGCGCTGCGCGAATTTCTCGGGCAGCGCGTGCCGGCATACATGATTCCGTCCGCGTTCATCTGGATGGATGCGCTGCCGCTCACGGCAAATGGCAAGCTCGACACGCGAAAACTCCGCTCGCCCGACGCGACTGCGCCCGCCAGCGCCGACGCAGTGCCCCCGCGCAACGAACGCGAACGCGACATCGCGGCCATCTGGGAGCGTGCGCTCGGTCGCAGCGTCGCATCGGTCTTCGACGATTTTTTCACCCTCGGCGGCCACTCGCTCCTCGCGCTGCGAGTGCTCGGCGAGATCCGCGCAAAATTTGGAATCGAAATTCCCGCGCGCCGCCTTTTTGAAACACCCACGATCGCGGGGCTCGCCGACTACCTCTCGGCGCGGACGGCGGCGGATGCACCGCCGGCAGAAAAGTTTCTCGTGTCCGTGCAAAAGGGCGATCCGGCGTTGCGCCCGCTGTTCCTCGTGCCGGGCGGCTGGGGCGGCGAGATCGAGTTCCTCGTGTACGGCGAGCTGTCGCGGCAGATCGATCCGGCGCGCCCGATCTGGGGCCTGAAGGCGCGCGGTGCGGGGACGGGCGACGCGCCTCACCCGAGCGTCGCCGAGATGGCCGCGGATTATCTGCGCGAGGTGCGACGCGTGCAGCCGCGCGGGCCGTATTTTCTCGCGGGTGAATGCGTCGGCGGAATCTGCGCGCATGAGATGGCGTGCCAGCTCGAAGAAGCCGGTGAGCATGTGGCCCTGCTCGTGCTATTGGATACGGTGGTGCCCACCGAAGATCATTTGAACAACTACCTCGCCGCGGAAACGCGGAAGCTTGCCTCGCAGGCGGAACAATTTTCCGTGCGCAATCGCGTGCGGCATCATCTTGCGCAAATGTCCGGGCTGCCGTTCACCGGCAAGTTCGGCTACATTTTCAACAGGGCCCGGCGCCGCAAGCCGCCCCTGCCCCCGACCGTGCAGTCGCCGGCGGAACACCATCCGCGCGGACAGAAAGATTTTCCCGCGACGTTGCTTCGGCACCGGCTGCGGACTTTCCGCGGAACGATCACGCTGGTCATGGACGAGGAATCTTCGCGGCAGCACGGGACTTTCGGCTGGGAGAGAATCTCCGGCGCGCGGATCGAAACGCACGTCCTGCCCGGCACGCACCTCACCTACATCCGCGAGAATGCCGCGACGGCCGCGGCGACGCTGCGCGCACTTCTCCGCGACGCGACCGATTTTCACCATGCTCCAGCCCCTGTTTAATTGGCCCGCCGGTCCCGTGCGCCCGCAACTCGCGCCCGGTGAAATCCACCTCTGGCGCGCGGCGCTCGACGATCCCATCCGTCTCTCGGGCGCGGAGGCGGTGCTCTCCCGCGAGGAGCTTTTGCGTGCCGGAAAATTTGCGCGCGCGCTGGATCGGCAGCGTTTCATCGCGGCGCACGGCGCGCTGCGGATGGTGCTCGGGCTTTATCTTTCCGCGGACCCGCAGTCGCTGGAATTCCGCGCCGGCCCGATGGGCAAGCCGGCGCTCGTGCAGACGTTCACGGATCTGCGTTTCAATCTCAGCCACTCGGGCGAACTCGCGCTGATCGCCGTGACGCGCGGGCGCGAAGTCGGCGTGGATGTCGAGCGCGTGCAGCGGGACATCGAGTTCGATCCGATCGTCGAGCATTACTTTGAGCCGACGGAGGCGTGGGATCTCCGCACCGCGCCGCCGCAGGAACGCGTGGGCCGCTTTTTTGATCTGTGGACGCGCAAGGAGGCGTGCGTGAAAGCGCAGGGCGTCGGTCTCGGGATGAAGATCGAAACCCACCGCTTCGGCGTGCGCAACCTGTGCCCGGCGCTCGGCTACGCGGGCGCGGTGGCGAGCGAGGGCGATGAGTGGCGGCTGGCGTGCTGGAATTGGAACGTGTAATCCCGCGCGATGTCCGAACTGCAACCCAGCCCCGCAGCCGCCGGGATCCCGCCGGACTACGAGATCCACATCGAGGCACGCACCGGCTGGCTGCGTGTGAACTGGCGCGAACTATGGGAATACCGCGACCTGCTCTTCGTGCTCGTGCGGCGCGACTTTCTCTCGAAGTACAAGCAGACGGTGCTCGGCCCGCTGTGGTTCATCCTCCAGCCGCTGCTGAATACGCTCATCTTCACCGTCATCTTCAACAAAGTCGCGGGCATCGAGACCGGCGGAATTCCGCCCACGCTCTTCTACCTCTGCGCGCTGCTGCCGTGGGGATACTTCGCGCAAAATGTAACGACCGGCGCGCTCACCTTCGCGGCGAACGCGCACCTTTTCGGCAAGGTGTATTTTCCGCGTCTCGTCGTCCCGATCTCCACGGTCATCTCGAATCTCTTCGCGCTCACGCTGCAGTTCGCCGTGTTCTTTTTGTTCGTCGCGTGGTTCGCGATGCGCGGCAGTTCGTTTTACTTCGGACCGGGACTGCTGCTCGCCTTTCCGCTGCTGCTCATCACCGCTGCGCTGAGCCTCGGGCTGAGCCTGCTCATCTCCGCGTCCACGGCGAAATATCGCGACCTCACGCATCTCACCCCGATTCTCCTGCAGCTTTGGATGTTCGCCACGCCGGTCATCTATCCGCTCTCGAAACTCACCGGCGGCGACGGCCACTTCGCGTGGATCGCGTGGGTGAATCCGATGGCCTCCGTCGTCGAGGGCTTTCGTTTTGCGCTCCTCGGGAAAGGGACGTGGAACGGCGCGATGCTCGGCATTTCGGCCATCACGAGCATGGTCCTCCTCCTGCTCGGGATCATGGCGTTTGGCCGCGCGGAAAGGACGGTGACGGACAGTGCCTGATCCCTCCGCCACCGCCCTGCGCGCGGATGCCGCGCGGCCGCGCATCTCCGTCATCATCCCGAGTCTGAATCAGGGCGAGTTCATCGAGGACACGCTGCGCTCGGTCATTGATCAAAATTATCCCAATCTCGAACTCATCGTGATGGACGGCGGCTCGCAGGATGGCACCACGGAAATCCTCCGGCGCTACGCCTCGCAGATCACGTTTTGGGAGAGCCTCGCGGATCGAGGTCAATCCCACGCCATCAACAAAGGTCTCGCGCGTGCGACCGGCGGTGTGTGGTGCTACCTGAACAGCGACGACCTGCTCGCGCCGGGATCGCTCGCGCGCGTCGGCGGATTGTTTCGCGATCGCACGGTGCAGTGGCTCGGCGGCATCTCCGTCATTTTCGATGAACGCGCCGACTGCGGGACGGTGACGCCCCAGGCACCGAAGTCGCAGAAGGAAATCCTCACGCCTTGGTCCCGCTCGGTCGAACACGTCTTCCCCTGCTCGAACGTCTGCTTCATGAGCCGAGTAGTTTACGAAAAGCTGGGCGGATTCGACGAGAGCTACGGCTACTCGATGGACATGGAATATTACACGCGCGCGCATTTCGCGGGCTTCGCGCTGCTCCGCCTCGCCGAGGTGCTCGGCCGCTGGCGCTGGCACCCGGCGAGCAAGACCGTGAAGGACGGCACCGCGTATCGGTTTCTCGAGGAGGAATTGCGCATCGCGACCGCGTACGCCGGCAAGCTCGAGCCATCCGAGCGCGTGGCTTTGCACCGCGAGATCGTGCAGCATCGGAAGTCATTCCTCGTCCGCCGCGCCTTGCATTCGCCTGCCGAAAAATCGCGCGGCTCTCGCCTCCGCCGCCTCGTCGTCGAGGCGATCCGCCATCCGTCGCTCATGTGGTTTCGCCCGTGGCTGGGCGCGGTGAAAAAGCAGGTCCTCGCATCATGAAACCGCGCGTCGAAGTCGAATCCCTTTCCAAGCTCTATCGCCTCGGCAGCATCGGCGCGACGAGCCTGCGCGACACGCTCGAGCGCATCACCTCGCGCTTCCGCGGAAAAAAAACGGCGGCGCCGCGCACGGAAAAAAGCGCCGCCGCGCCGGATCGTCAGGGTCCGCATCCCGACACATTTTGGGCGATCCGCGACATCAGCTTTTCCGCCAAGGCCGGCGAGGTCGTCGGCATCGTCGGCCGCAACGGCGCGGGCAAAAGCACGCTGCTAAAAATCCTCTCGCGCATCACCGAGCCGACGAGCGGCCGCGCCATTCTCCGCGGACGCCTCGCGTCGCTGCTCGAAGTCGGCACCGGCTTTCATCCCGATCTCACCGGGAGGGAAAACGTGTTCCTGAACGGCACGATCCTCGGCATGAAGCGCTGGGAAATCACCGCGAAGTTCGACGAGATCGTCGCCTTCGCGGAGATCGAGCATTTCATCGACACGCCGGTGAAACACTACTCGAGCGGCATGTTCGTCCGCCTCGCCTTCGCCGTCGCCGCGCATCTCGAGCCGGAGATCCTTTTCATCGATGAAGTCCTCGCGGTCGGCGACGCGGGCTTTCAGAAAAAGTGCCTCGGCAAAATGGGCGAGGTCGCGACGCAGCACGGGCGCACCGTTTTTTTCGTGAGCCACAACATGGGCGCAGTCCGCGCGCTCTGCGAACACGCCATTTTGATCGAAAATGGACGCGCGACGATGGACGGTCCGCCTGCGGAAATCATCAGCCGCTACCTCGCCTCGACCGTGCCCGACGAAGTCGCCGGTGAACTCGACTGGACTGGTCGCGACGATGCGCCCTCGTGCGACGATGTGGAATACATCCGGCTGCGGCTGCTGGACCGAAGCGGGACTGTGACCACGACCTTCGAGCCCGACCAGCCGATCGCGATCGAGATCAACTATCGGGTGAAGCGGCGACTGCGCGGCGTCCGTTTCGATGTCGCCTTCACGACGCAGGAGGGCGAGCTCGCGTTCATCGCGACCGATCACCAATTCCAGCGTGAGATCCACGAGCCCGGCTGCTACCAGACAACGTGCATCGTCCCCGCTGGGCTGCTGAACCGGCGCAGCTATTCCGTCGGCGTGCAGTGCGACATTCCGGGCGAGCGCTTCCTCATCCACATGCGGTCGTATTTGAGCCTGCTCGTCTCCGGCGCGGGCAATCAGTCTTCAAACTTCCCCGAGCAGTGGCCCGGCGTCGTCTGCCCGCGCATCGATTGGAAAGTGCGCATCCTTTCCGAGGAGCCCGTCCCGGCATGAGCGCGCCCGCCGAACAGCTCGTGCTCGCGCTCCCGGTTTTCAACGCGGAGGAATTTCTCACCGCGACGCTGGAGTCGCTGAATGCGCAGGGCCCGCACCTGCGCTGGTGGCTGCAGGATGGCGCGTCGCAGGATCGGACCTTGGACATTGCGCGCTCTTTTGCGCGCGAAGGTGACACCGTGCGCAGCGGGAAGGACGGAGGGCAGACCGATGCGATCAACCGCGCGTTCCGCGAGATGGGCGGCGAGATCATCGGCTTCATCAATGGCGACGATCTGCTCCCGCCGGGAAGCGCGGCGCGCGTGGTGGATTTTTTCCGCACGCATCCGGAGATCGATCTCGTCTATGGCCAGGTGGAGTGGATCGATCGCGAGGGGAATCCGTCGGGCATTCACAGCGGCCGCATCGGTTCGCTGCCCGAGATGCTGGATGTTTACAACGTCTGGTGGCGCAAACGCCAGTGGGTGCAGCCCGAGGTTTTTTTCCGCCGCAGCCTGTGGGAAAAAGTGAACGGCTTCGACACGCGGTGGAACCTCGCGTTTGACTACGATTTCTGGGTGCGCTGCATCATCGCCGGCGCGCGCACGGCGCACATCCCGGAAGTGCTCGCGCGGTTTCGCATTCATTCCGGGCAAAAATCCAGCGCCATGGAAAATGTCGCCGACGAAATCCGCGCCATCGTCCGCCAGCATCTCGATGCGCGCGCGCCGATCGGGGTGTGGAAACGGCTCACACTGCGCGCACATCTGAGCTACGACATTTACCAACTTGGCAAAACGACGCCGCCGGGGCGACCAGCGCCCGTTTTCATCAGCGCGCTGCTCCGGCATCCGCAGTGGCTCCTCTGCTCGCCGGTGCGGCGGCGCGTTCAGGCCGCGCTTGCCAGACTCATCGGTTTCGAGCGTCATAGGCGCACATGATTTCACCGGGACGGCTCTGGTGGCTCCTCAAGCGCGACCTGAAACGCGGCTGGAGCGCCAGCTACCACGACTGCAAAACGCGGCCGCTGATCCAAAAATGGAGCTGGCCGTTTTGGAACGATGCGCCGATGTCCGTGCCCATCCACGTGCTCACCGGGGAAAAGGACTGGCAGCTCTGCGCATGGATGCTTGCGAGCTTTTTTCACCACACCGAGCACACTTGGAACGTCGTCATTCACGATGACGGCACGCTTACCGAGGATATCCGCCGCGAGCTGGCTGCGCTTTTCAAGAACGCCCGCATCATCCCGCGCGCGCAGGCGGATGCCACGCTCGACGCCGTGCTGAAGCCGCTGCCTTTCGCATACGAATACCGCGGCATGCATCCGCTCGCGCTGAAGATTTTCGACATGCCGTATTATTGCGACGCGCCGCGGTTCATCATGCTCGACAGCGACGTGCTCTTCTTCAATCACCCCCGCGAAATCATGGACTGGGTGAGCACCGGCGCGAAGGAATGCTGGTTCAACGAGGACATCGCGGAAGGCAGCCTCGTCTCCGAAAAGGAAGCGCTCGAAGATCTGGGCGTCATGCTCTGGCCGCGCGTGAACAGCGGCCTCGGACTGATCACAAAGGAGGCGATCGACTTTGAATTTTGCGACCGCGTGCTCGGCGAGACGAGCGTGCTGAAAGGACATCTCTGGCGGGTCGAGCAGACGCTCTTTGCGCTCTGCGCATCGCGCTTCGGCAAGGGCGGAGTGCTGCCGAAAACGTACGAGATCTCGCTCGGAAAAAACGCCGCCGAAGAGTGCGTCGCCCGGCACTACGTCGGCGCGGTGCGCGATCGATTTTACGGCGAGGGGCTGAAGCGCCTGCGCCCGTTGCTCCTCGCCGGGGAGGCGAAATGATCGACTCGATTTTCGCTCCGGACTGGCGGGGCGGCGTGCCGTACCAGCGGCTCCTCGCCGAAGCGCTCCCGGCGCACGGGGTGCACGTTTCATTCCTCGAAGGCTACAAGCGCGTCCTCCCGCTCCGCCGCCTCCTCCGCGAACGCGGTGGCGACATCCTGCACCTGCACTGGCCCGAGGCGTACTATCCCGCGAAGGGCGACGCGTGGGACTGGTTTCGCCGCGCGCGGTTCGTCTTCGATCTTGCCGGTGCGGTGAAAAATCGCGCGCTCGCCGTGACCGCACACAATCTGCAGGCGCACAACCGCGCGGAGGAATCGTTCGCCCTGCGGAATTCGCGCGCCGCCTACCGCATGGCGCGCGTCGTCTTCGCGCATTCGGACATCGCGAAGCAGCGGCTCGCCGAGACGTTCGATCTTTCACCGGAGAAAATCCGCATCATCCCGCACGGCGATCTCGCGGTGACGCTGGGCGCGCCCGTCCCCACGGTGGAAGCGAGAGCGGCACTCGGGCTGCGTGAAGGCCGGATCGCGCTCATTTTCGGCGCCGTGGAACCGTACAAGGGTCAGGAGGAAACCATCGCGTGGTGGAAGCAGGCGAACCCAAACGCCACGCTCGCGATCGTGGGCAAGCCGCACACCGACGAGTACCGCGCACACATCGCGCAACTCACCGCCGGCGTGCCGAACATCATCACGCATTTCGGCTGGCTCGACGATGCGCAACTCAAGCTCTGGCTGTGCGCCGCGGATGTCGCCATTTTCAACTACCGCCAAATTTTCACCTCCGGCGCGGCGAACCTCGCGCGCTCGTGGGGCCTGCCGATTTTGCTCCCGCATCGCCTCGACACCGTGGCACTCGATGAGCCCTCGCCCTTCGTCCACCGCTTCGAGCGGATGGATTCCGACTTCGGTGCGAAGCTCGACGACGCCTTCCGCACCGCGCCGGATTTCGCCGCCGCCGCGCCGTGGCGCGCGGGCTGCACGTGGGACACCGTCGCGCGCCTCACGGCCGACGGCTACCGCATGGCGCTCGCGGGCTGAACGCTGACACGGACTTCGCTAAAATCGCCCGACCACTTCACCACCTCCATGTGCGGCATCGCAGGCATCATTGATCGTTCGGAGCCCGACCTCGCCGGCGCGCTCGGGCGGATGCTTGCGCGCATCGTGCATCGCGGACCGGACGGCGAAGGCACGCACATTTCAAAAGCGGACGGCCTCGCCATCGGGATGCGGCGGCTCTCGATCATTGACCTCGAAGGCGGCTCGCAACCGATCTGGAACGAGGACCGGACTGTCGGCGTCGTCTTCAATGGCGAAATCTACAACTACCTCGAGCTGCGCGCGGATCTCGAAGCGAAAGGCCACCGTTTCCGCACGCAGTCGGACACCGAGGTGCTCGTGCATCTTTACGAGGAGATGTCGTGGAAAATGATGAGCCGCCTCCGCGGGATGTTCGCGTTTTGCATCCTCGATCGGAATCTCCGCACGCTCACGCTGGCGCGCGATCATTTCGGGCAGAAGCCGCTCTACTGGACGAAGCGCGGCGGGCGCTTTGCCTTTGGCTCCGAGCTGAAATGCCTCCTCGCGCTGCCGTGGGTGAATCGCGATCGGTGGCAGCATTCGTTCCTCACGTATGCGGCGTGGCTCTCCATTCCGCCGATCACGCCGAATGGTCAGACGCACTTCGCCGAGATCTGGAAGCTGCAGCCGGGAGCGATCCTGCATGTGCCTTTGCAAAATCCCGAGGGCGCGATGTCGGTCGGCGACTGGCGTTACTCGTTGAAAAAGGAACCCGATCTCACGAATCCCGACGAGGCGGCCGATGCGCTCGACGCCGCGCTGAAGGACAGCGTGCGCCTGCACCTCCGCGCGGATGTGCCGGTGGGCGTGCTCCTCAGCAGCGGGCTCGATTCGCGCGTCGTGTCGGCGTACGCGCAGGAATTGCAAGGCGGCACGATGCAGACTTTCACCGTCGGCTTTGGCGCGGAGGACAGCGAACTCGCCGGTGCCGCGAAGACCGCGCGCGAGATCGGCAGCAAGCATCACGCGCTCGAACTCACGGCCAACGATCTCGCGGACAACATCGAGCGCATCGCGTGGCATCTCGACGAACCGGTCGGCGACCCCGCCGCATTCGCCGTGCTGAAAGTCTGCGAGCTCGCGCGCCAGCATGTGAAAGTGCTGCTCAGCGGCGAGGGCAGCGACGAGCTTTTCGGCGGCTACGAGGGCCGCTACGCGGGCATGCTCGCGACGATGGAACGCACCGAACGGCTGCGGCGCTGGCGCGGATTCCTGTCGCGCGGGGCATTCGCGAGCCCCTCCCGCTGGTCGCGGATGCGATGGCGCGCGCACAGTTTTCCCGCAGCGGAAATGGCCGTGCTCCGCATGGAGGGATTTCCGGGTGATGTGACGAATCCCCGCGGTTTCACGGCGGCGCAAATTGCCGAGTTGGCCGGCTCCGCGGCGATCCTCGGCGCAGACATTTTCCGCCCGCAACGCGATCGGCTGAGCGAGTTGCTGTGCTTCGACATCCGCTGGCAGCTCGCCGAATCGCTCCTGCAAAAGGCCGACAAGATGAGCATGGGCGCGAGCATCGAACTGCGCACCCCGATCCTCGACACCGAAGTCGCGAAAGTCGCGGCGCGCATTCCATCGTCGCTCAAACTCCCCGGCGGCGGGCCGGGCAAATCCATCCTCCGCAAGGTGCTCGCGCGAAAACTCAACGAACCGATGAATCGGCCGAAGCTCGGCTTCCCCGTCCCGCTGGCGCAGTGGCTTGCAGGACCGCTGCACGATCGCGTGCGCGATGAGATTTTCTCCGCAGACTCCACCGTCTGCGAACAGCTCGATCGCAAGCTCGTCACCGCGGCGTGGGAGGACACGGTGGCCGGGCGCTGGGATGGCGGCCGCACCTTCTACTCGCTCTGGCTCTATGAGGTCTGGCGGCGCACGATCCTGCGATGAAAGTCACCGTCGGCATCCCGTCCTTCAACGCCGCGCGGTGGATCGCGGAAGCGATCCGCAGTGCGCTCGATCAGCGCGAAGTGGAAGTGGAAGTCATCGTGGTGGATGATGGTTCGTCGGACGATTCGGCGGCCATCGCGCGGAATTTCGGCGAGCGCGTGAAGGTGATCGAAGGCGGACACGAGGGGGCGAATCACGCGCGGAATCTCGTGCTGCAAAATGCGACGGGCGAGTGGCTGCAATTCCTCGACGCGGATGACTGCCTCGAACCCGCGAAAGTGATCACGCAGCTCCGCGAGGCGAATGACGGACGCGATGCCGACGTGATTTACAGCCCGGTATGGACCGAGACGTGGAGCGCCGCATCCTCCAGCCGCACCGCGAGTGAGAGCAGCCCGGAGGCGGACATTTTTACGCAATGGATCCGCTGGCACATCCCGCAGACCGGCGGCGCGCTGTGGCGACGTGATGCGCTGCTGCGCGTGGGCGGCTGGAAGGAAGGCCAGCCGTGCTGCCAGGAGCATGAACTCTACCTCCGCGCGCTCATCGCCAGGCTGCGCTTCGTCTTCGCGCCGACGCCGGGCGCGGTGTACCGCATCTGGAGCGAGGAGACGCTTTGCCGAAAAGATCCGCTGCTCGTCATCCGCGTACGCACAGCGCTGATGGACACTTTGCGCGCGCATCTCGCGGAAAAAAATCTGCTCACCGAAACGCATCGTCGCGAAATCGGCCGCGCGTGTTTTGAAATGGCGCGCACCTTTGCGCAGCACGATCTCGCGGGAGCCGCCGCGTATCATCGGGAGCGAAAGGCGAAAGGCCTCCTCCACCCCGCCGGTCCCGCCGCTCCGCGAATCTACCGCGTGCTGCACGCGCTTCTCGGCTTCCGCACCGCGGAAAAAATCGCGCGCTGGCGCAGATCCGGCACAGCGAAATCGGGAGGATGACGCCGCTTCCCAGAGCGGATGGCCGACGCGTCAGCAGCGGTCCGTCGTGCAGTTTCCCGCGGCGTCGCGCCCGGCTGGGAGGCGCGTCCGTCCTTGACCCCGCGCGTTTCAAGCTTATATGCCCGCCCGCTTCACACGCATGAAAATTACCGCCATCGCCCTTTTCCTCGTCGCTCTGCTCACGGGGTGCTCGACGGATCCTCGTTTCAGCAACGACACCCTCTATCTCGGTGGTCGCCGCACCGGAGCGCCGCGGCTGGCGGACAAGCGGATGAACTACGACAACGTCTCGTACTGGGACGGCGATCACGCGGGCGGTGCCGCACGCATCCGGCTGAATCTCAGCGAGCAAAAAGCCTATTTTTACAAAAGCGATCAACTCGTCGGCGTCTCGATCATCTCCACCGGCCGCGAGGGTTTCGGCACCCCGTCGGGCAGCTTCAAAATCCAGCAAAAGGATCGCGATCACGTCTCGTCGCGCTACGGCGATTACGTGGATGCCGCCACCGGCGAAGTGGTGCGGAAGGACATCGACCACATGAAGGATCCGATGCCGAAAGGTGCGAAATACGACGGTGCGAGGATGCCGTTCTTCATGCGCGTGAGTGGTGGCGTGGGGATGCACGAAGGCTTCCTGCCGGGCTATCCCGCATCGCACGGCTGCATCCGGATGCCCGGTTTCATGGCGGAGGCATTTTTCCGCAACGTGGAAGCCGGCACCCCGGTGGTCATCGAACGATGAGCGGATCCGTCCGTGAAATTTCGGTCACCGAAGCGGCGGCGCTCCTGCAGTCCAGCACGCCGCCGCGCTTGATCGATGTGCGCGAAGAGGACGAGTGGGCCACGGCACGCATCACCGGCGCGGAGCTTTTGCCGCTCAGCCAGTGGCCGGATGTCGCGCTGGAAAAACTGACCGACAAATCGCAGCCGCTCCTCATCCAGTGCCATCACGGTGGCCGCTCCGCTCACGCCGCCGCATGGCTGCTCAGCCAGGGCTTTGCCGATGTGACGAATCTCGCAGGCGGCATCGACGCGTGGTCTGCGCTCGTGGATCAGGCCATGCCGCGGTACTGAGTCGTGCGCACGCGCACCGCGTGCCACCGTCGGCCACGCGGAAGTTCCGGCGAAGAAGCGTCGCGACGCATCGGCTGCTCGCCGCCGCCCGACGAGTTCCGCCCCATCGCCCCTTTCATTTCCCGTGGCACCGGATTCATTGGGAAGCTCCACGATGTCCTTCGTCCGCACGTCATTCATTTTTCTCCTCGCCGGGCGCGCCGCATTCGCCGCGACGACGCTGCCTCCGGAGCAGGCCGAGTTTTTTGAAAGGAAGATCCGTCCGCTGCTCGCGACCGAATGCTACGAGTGCCACGACGCGAAAAAACAAAAGGGCGGACTGCGGCTCGACTTCCGCGATGGCTGGAAAAAAGGCGGCGACTCCGGCGATGCGATCGTCCCCGGCGAACCCGAAAAAAGTCTGCTGCTAAAATCCATCCGGCACGAAGACCCCGATCTGAAGATGCCGCAGAAGCGCCCAAAGCTCAGCGATGCGGCCATCGCGGATTTTGAAAAATGGATCGCTCTCGGCGCGCCGGACCCGCGCGATGAGCCGCCCAAGGCCGACACCTCCGTCCCGTGGGCGACCTTGCTCGCCGATCGCAAAACGTGGTGGAGCCTGCAGCCGGTCCGAAAATTCGATCCGCCCGCCGTGAAGCACACCGCGTGGTCGCCGCACGAAGTGGATCGTTTTCTCCTCGCGAAAATGGAAGAGCGCAACCTGCAGCCCGCAGCGGATGCCGACCCGCGGACGATCATCCGCAGGCTCACCTTCGCGCTCATCGGACTGCCGCCGACGGCGGACGAGGTGGAGGATTTTGTGCGCGATTGCGACGGAGAGTGGGAGACAAGGCGAGGGGGAGAGCGGGAGAATGAAGAGCACCCCGCCCCCTCTTCCCCTCGCCTTGTCTCCCACTCTTCATGGCGTCACGCAAAAGCAGTCGAGCACGCCACCGATCGCCTGCTGCAAAGCCCGCGCTTCGGCGAGCACTGGGCGCGGCATTGGATGGATCTCGTGCGCTACGCCGAGACGCATGGCAGCGAAGGTGATCCGGAAATCCCCGAGGTGTGGCGCTACCGCGACTACCTCATCCGCGCGATCAATGCCGACGTGCCGATCGATCAGCTCATCCGCGAGCACCTCGCCGGCGATCTGCTGCCGCATCCGCGCGTGAATCACGACGAGCAATTCAGCGAAAGCATCCTCGGCACTGCGCACCTCCGCCTCGTCGAGCACGGCTTCCAGCCCGTGGACACGCGCGACGAGCAGGTGAAGGTGACCGACAGCCAGATTGATGTCGCGATGAAGGCGTTCCAGGGGCTCACCGTCTCGTGCGCGCGCTGCCACGATCACAAGTTCGACGCGATCAGCCAGCGCGACTACTACGCGCTCGCCGGGATCTTCGAGAGCAGCCGCCCGGCGATGGTGACGATCGATCCGCCGGAGTTCCTCGCGAAGCACAAACCCGAACTCGCCGCGCTGAAGGAAAAAATCCGCGCCGCACTTTTTGAGTCGTGGAAAAGCGAGCCTCATCGCATCGCGGCGCGGCTGCTCGCGGAGGATAAGCCGGATGCACGCGCCGTCGCGGCGATGGAAAAAATCACCGCGCTCGAAAAAGAGATCGCCGCGCTCGAACTGATCGCGCGGGGACGGCTCTCGGAAAAACAGGCCACGAAGAACGTCTCCGCCGCGCCGCATCCGTTCGCGCGGTGGAGTTTCAATTCCGACGCGCGCGACTCCGCTGGCACGCTGCATGGCGAATTGCTCGGCGGTGCGGAAATCCGAAATGGCCGGCTCGTGCTCGACGGCAAGGACGCCAGCTTCCGCAGCGCGCCGCTCCCGCGCGACATCCGCGAAAAAACCATCGAGGCATGGGTGAGCCTCGCGACGCTCGATCAGCACGGCGGCGGCGTCATCACCGTCGAGGATGCGAAGGGCGGCGTCTTCGATTCGATCGTCTTCGCCGAAAAGGAGCCGCAGCACTGGGTCGCGGGGAGCAACAATTTCAAACGCTCGCAAAACTCCGGCGGAGCGCCCGAGACGGCCAAGCCGGGCGAACTCATCCACGTCGCGGCAACTTATCGTGCCGATGGAACCATCGCCGTTTTCCGCAACGGCGAGCTTTACGGCCAGGCGTGGAAATCGGCGACCGAGAGTCCAATCACTTTCGCGGCGGGCAACGCGCACATTCTCCTCGGCAAGCGCCACACGCCCGGAGGCAAAGCATTTCTCGCCGGTGAAATCGAGGAAGCACGACTCTACGACCGCGCGCTCGAACCCGCCGACATCCTCGCATCCTTCCTCGCCGGCCCCGATGCGAATGCGGTGGACTCCGCGGAACTCACGAAGGCGCTGACTCCCGAGGAACGCAGCAAGCGCGATTCGCTGACTCACGATCTCGGCGTCGCACGCGAGGCCCATCGCACGCTCACATTCGGCTCGCAGGAAAAGGAATGGCGCAGCGCGCAGACTGACGCCGAGCGCAATCCAGCGAATCCGTTCAGCATCTGGACTTCGCTGCACCGGCGCACGAGCGATGAGATGGCGAAAGGGTGGAATAAACTCAGCGAAGCGACGCGCGACCAATCCGCGAAGACTGAGCCTGCCGGACGCCGGTGGAGTTTTTCGCAGGCAGGCGGAGACTTCGCCGAGTGCTTCCACTACGGCACGGGAATCGGGAATGCGCCGGGAGCGTGCGGAGATTTCGCCGTGCTGCCCTCCGGCGAAAGCGTCCTCTCCGGCCTCATGCCCGCGGGCGTCGCGACGAATCGCCTTTCCGCAAAGCACAACGGCGTGCTCACAACGAAACCGTTTCGCGTCGAAACGGATTTCATCAGCGTGAAAGCGTGGGGCGGCGGCGGTGCGCAGGCGCGTCTGATCGTGGACGGCTATCCGCTCGGCATGAGTCCGATTTTCCCGCGTGCCCAACTCGCGAAGGACGAATCGGCATGGCTGCGCCTCGACACGAAGTATCGCAGAGGCTCGTGGGCGTATCTCGAATTCGCGACGAGCGCCGATCAGACCCGGCGGGAAAAGGGCGCGCAGGAGCGATCGTGGTTCGGCGTGAGCGAGATCGTCTGCCACGACGGCGATGCGCCCTTGCGCGACCGCGAGAGTGCGGCGTCGGCTGTGCTGAGAGGCGACGCACCACGCTCGGCCGCGGAACTCGCGCGTCGCTACGAGGAGGCAATCGGCAGCGCTCTCGGCGCGTGGAGTGCGGGCAGCCCCGATGAATCGCAGCGGCTGCTCCTCGACTTTCTAATCCGCCGCGAACTGCTCCCGGTCTCGCTCAACCGCCTCGGCGCAGTGAAGCCTCTCGTCGCGGAATACCGCCGACTCGAAGCCGAAATTCCGGCCGCGCGCCACGCTCCCGGCGTCCTCGAATCCGTCGCGAGCGACGCGGCGCTGCTGCCCCGCGGCGATCACCTGAAGCCGGGCGAGCCCGTGCCGCGCGCATACCTCGGCGTGTTTGGCGGGCCGTCATTTCAGACCAAGCAGAGCGGACGCCTCGAACTCGCGCTCGCGATGACGGCCCCGCAAAATCCGCTCACGGCCCGCGTGATGGTGAACCGCATTTGGCTCCACATTTTCGGGCGTGGTCTCGTCGCGACGCCGGATAATTTCGGACGCATGGGGGAAAAGCCAACGCATCCCGAATTGCTCGACAACCTCGCGGCGCGCTTTGCCGAGGAGCACTGGTCGCTCAAAGCCATGGTCCGCCACCTCGTCACCTCGCGCGCCTTTGCGCTCAGTGCTGACGCGTCGCCCGAGGCGCGCGAGCGTGACGGTGCGAATGATCTCCTCTCGCACGCACGCATCCGCAGGCTCGAAGCGGAGTCGATCCGCGACTCGCTGCTCGCGGTGTCCGGCCCGCTGGATTTGAAAATGTCCGGCCCCGGAATTTCCAACAACGCCACCGGCCAAGCGCTGCGACGCAGCGTGTATCTCACGATTCGCCGCACTGCGCTAAACCCTTTCCTCGAAGTCTTCGACGCGCCGAAACCTTTCACGACGGCGGGCCGGCGCGATGCGACGAATGTGCCGGCGCAGTCGCTCACGCTGCTGAACGATCGTTTCGTCATCGAGTGCGCGAGCACTTGGGCCGACCGATCGATCACGGAGAAAGCAGACGCGACTCCCGACGCTCGCATCCAGCGGATGTTCGAGACGGCATTTGCGCGCATCCCGACGGCCCGCGAGATCGCCGCGAGCAAAAAGTATCTCTCGGCCGATGGTGTTTCCGGCGATGCGCTCCTGGCGGATGCACCGGCGTGGCGCGACTTCGCGCAGTCACTTTTCAACGCGAAGGAATTCATCTTTCTCCGCTGAACTCGACACCCACGATGCACACGAACTTCCACTCCGCATTCCAACCGGCACTCTCGCGGCGCGACATGCTGCGCAAATGCTCGCTCGGTTTTGGTTCGCTCGCACTCGCGGGCCTGTTTTCCGAAAACGCGCGCGGCGGCCCATCCGAAATTCCGCGACCTCATTTTCCGCCGCGCGTGCAGCAGGTGATCTTCGCCTACATGAGCGGCGGCGTGTCGCATGTGGATTCATTCGATCCGAAACCGGAACTCGCAAAGCGGCACGGCCAACCGATGCCGGTGCCGGTGCGGCCGACGATGTTTAATCAAAACGGAAACATCATGGCGTCGCCGTGGGCGGCGAAACCGCGCGGGCAAAGTGGCGTGATGATGACCGATCTTTTCCCGCACCTCGCGGAAATGGCGGACGACCTCGCGGTGATTCGCTCGATGACCTCGAAGGTAAACGAGCACGCGCAGGGGAATTATTTTTTCCACACGGGTTTTCCGTTCACGGGGCATCCGAGCGCGGGCGCGTGGGTGAACTACGGGCTCGGCTCGATGAACAGCAACCTGCCCGGCTTCGTCGTGCTGCAGAGCGGCGGCGCGTCGGCGCCGCACGGGGGCGTGGGGCTGTTCAGCAGCGGCTATCTGCCCGCGCAAAATCAGGCGAGCATCCTCCGCGTGGACGGCGAGGAGGCGATGCCGAACATCAAGCCGCGCGAGGCGGACGGCTCGCAACGGCGGCGACTCGGGTTCATCGGCGAACTCGACTCCGCATTTTCAAAAGAGACCGGCGACGCGCAGGTGGAGGCGGCGATTCGGAATTATGAAACCGCGTACCGCATGCAGTCCGCCGTGCCGGAGTTGCTCGATCTCCGCGGCGAAAGTGAGGCCACGAAGAAACTCTACGGGCTCGATTCCTCGCACCCGCAGATGGCGGGCTACGGCCGCCAGTGCCTCGTGGCGCGGCGGCTGATCGAGCGCGGCGTGCGTTTTGTGGAGCTGAGCTGCCTGACGCAAAACATCGGCGCGGGCCAGGGGCCGAATCCGTGGGACCAGCATGGAAAACTTCATGAAGGGCACGGCGCGATGGCGCATCAGGTGGACCAGCCGCTCGCTGCGCTCATGACGGATCTCGAGGCGCGCGGGCTGTGGGATAGTACGCTGATCATTTTCTCCGGCGAATTTGGCCGCACGCCATTCTCGCAGGGCAGCGATGGGCGCGATCATAATCCGACGGGCTTCAGCGCATGGCTCGCGGGCGGCGCGATCCGCGGCGGCACGACGTACGGCGCAACGGATGAACTCGGCTACTACGCGGTGGAGGATGTCACGAGCATCTACGATTTTTACGCGACCGTGCTGCACCTGCTCGGGATCGATCACGAGCGGCTCACGTATCGTTTCGGCGGGCGCGATTTCCGGCTCACGGATGTGTCGGGGCATGTGATCAAGCCGATCCTCGCGTAGGTCTGCGGCGGCAAATTTTGCAGGCGTGACCGGAAGCTCACGGTCGCGATCCGCCGAGCGCGCGGACGCGCGAATCACGACTACAACGACGGACCGCGGTAGCCGGCGGGATCGATTTCCACGGACGCATAGCCGGCTGCGCGCACACCTCGCTCGATCGCAGTCTGCACCTCCGCCGCGAGCGGAAGATTGGCCGGCGCGATTTGCACGAGCGCGGCGGGAGGCGCATCGGATTTCACGATGTGGCGCACGCGGAAGATGCGGAAGCCGAGCCCCCGGATGTGTTCCTCCGCACGCTCGACCATCGCGAGGGCATCGACGGTGACCAGCGTGCCCCACGGGATGCGCGAACTTAGACACGGCTGCGCGGGCGCATCGGCGGTCGGCAGGCCGAGGTCGCGGGAAAGCTGGCGGATCTCCGCCTTCGTGAGCCCGGCGTCGCGCAGCGGGGCGATGATTTGAAACTCCTCGGACGCTTTCCGCCCCGGCCGTTCCTGCTGCATGTCGTCGGCATTTTCGCCATACGCGATGGCGGGATAGCCGCGTTCCTGTGCGAGCGCGTCGAGGCGCTGGAAGAGCTCGGCCTTGCAAAAGTAGCAGCGGTTCGGCGGGTTCGCGGCGTAGGCGGGATTGTCGAGTTCGAGCGTCTGCACGACTTCGATCGGTGCGCCGATTGCGCGGGCGAGCGCGATGGCTTCCGCGAGGGCAGCGCGCGGGAGACTCGGGCTGTCGGCGATCACGCCGAGCACGCGGTCGCCGAGTTCGCGGCGCGCTTCGCCGAGCAGGAACGCGCTGTCCACGCCGCCGCTGTACGCGATAATCAACGGCGCGTTTTTGCGGAGGATTTCACCGAGGCGCGCGCGCTTCGCAGCCGTGGAGATGCTGTCCGCTGCCGTGTCCATGTCGGCGACCGCTTTCACAGGATGAGCCGGCGGAAAATCTCATCCATCGGCAGCTGGAGGCCGACGTAGAATTCGCCGAACTCGCCGAAGCGATGCGTCACCTCGTCGAAGCGCATTTCGTACACGATGCCCTTCAGATCCATCGGATCATGCGCGAGCAGCGTCACGCCCCACTCCCAATCATCAAGACCCGTGCAGCCCGTGATGAGCTGGAGGATTTTCCCCGACCACTTGCGGCCTACGCGCGCGTGGCCGCCCATGAGTTCCTTGCGCTGCTCGTGCGCGAGCGCGTACCAATTTTGGTCCCCCGTGCCGCGGCGCTTGCTCATGGGATAAAAGCACATCGTCTCCCACGGCGGGAGCACCGGGTAGAGGCGGTGCTTCAGATAATGCTCCATCCGCGTCTTCCACTCGGCGAGCTTCGCGGCGTGCTCGGGAGTGCCGGGCGCGAAGCCTTCGCCGTCGAGTTCCGCGACGTATTCCGCCTCGCTCGTGGCGTACTCGCTGCGCTCGGTCATCGAGAGAAAACTGTACGTCGGCGAGAGGACATCGGGCCCGAGCGAAAGGGTGAGGCGTTTTTCAAAACGGTTCGCATCGTGCAGGTCCGCGCAGAGCAGCATAAAGCCGAGGTCGGCCTTCGGGCTCACCATCGCAAAGGTGAGCAACTGGCACCCCTCCGTCCTGCGGATTTCCTCGACGAGATCGCTCAGGCTCGTGCGGGCGCAGAGTTTTTCCTCCGGCGAAAGCATCGACCACTGGCCGTGCTCGATTTTGTAAAAGAGATGCAGCACATGCCAGCCCTCCGCGGAGATCAGTTTGGAAACGGGTTTTTCAGTCATGGAAATTTGGAAGCGGCGGGGCTCCCGTGACTATCCAAACGCGGGCATAAATCACCACTGGAATCTTCCCGTAAAAAAGCGTTGCCGAATGAAAGCTTGCCGCTAGTTTCGCCGCCCAAATCCGACCATGGCCGATCAAGCGAACAAGTATCCCGAAAACGTAGCAGGCAAATTTTACGTGGACGATCAGTGCATCGACTGCGACCTCTGCCGCGAAACCGCGCCCGCCAACTTCAAGCGCAACGATGACGGCGGCCACAGCTTCCTCTACAAACAGCCGGAAAGTCCGGACGAGGAAAAGCTCTGCAAGGAAGCCATGGAAGGCTGCCCGGTCGAAGCCATCGGCAGCGACGGCGTGTAGCGGTGGAGCGGAGGGCTCGCGCAGAGAATCCAAGCCGGTCAGATTTTGTCGGATAGGATGGCTTTGCCTTTGACACGCAGAGACGCGGAGAAAAACGGGCAGAATCCGCAGGTCAGATTTCCGTTTTGGGCGCGCTCGCCTGTTTGCTCTTTTTCTCTGCGTCTCTGCGTCTCTGCGTTTGAAAAATGGAGCTGGTTGCGCGCGGATTTTGCGTGCGCCGGAGGCGAATCGCGTGCTCATTCCCACGCATGAACCCGCAACTGCGCTCCAAAGTCATCGCTGACTGGCGCGGTCTGCCCGAGCGGCCTTTTCCGCAGGAAAACTGGAAGCCCATCTCGGGCATCCTCGAGAAAGTCATCGCGCAACTCGGACTCGAAAAGCGCGTGCGCGAGGAGGAAATCCTGAGCGCGTGGCAGGACATCGTCGGCCCCTTCATCGCGCAGCACTCCGCGCCGCAGCGCCTCGTGGAAGGCGTCCTGCACATCCGCGTCCTGCAGCCCTCGATGCTCTACGAATTGGATCGCACGCTGCGCACCGACATCCTCGCAAAACTCAAGCAGCGTTTCGGCCGCGCCGTGCGCGACGTGCGTTTTCGCGTCGGCTAGCGGCGCAAATTTTTTTGGAAGCATGGCGCGCCAAGCTGATCAGATTCTCATTTCCCGCCTCGAGCTTTCCACGCGCATCGGCGCGACGGAGGCGGAGCGCAGCGAGCCGCAGCGCCTGCTCGCGTCCATCGTCCTCGAACCGATGCGCACCTTCGGCGAGATGCGTGACCGGCTCGCGCACACGGTGGATTACGACGCGGTGGCGCAGGCGGTGAAGACGCACGCGGCGAGCGATGAGCGCACGCTCCTTGAGACGCTCGCCGAGGAAATCGCCGCGCTGCTGCTGCGCCGGTTTGCGATCCAGGCCGTCGAGATCGAGTTGCGAAAATTTTTCCTGCCGGATGCGGAGTTCACCGGCGTGCGGATGCGGCGCGAACGCTGAGCGCAGCTCACTCCGCGAGGCGGCGCTGGAGTTGCGCGAGCGGGCCCGCGAGATCGGGGAAGCGATTCCCCTTGAGCCAATCACCCACGGCGGCGCGCAGCCCGGCGGTCCGCTGCGGAGCATCGTCGGCGGTGGCGGGCTGCGTGACGAGCGTGTCGCCGACGAACGTGCCGGGACTCGCAAACACGGCGAGCAGCTTTGCCTTTTCCGCAGCGGCGACATCCGCCCTCGCGAGGTATGCCTCGACGGCCTGCCGCTGCTGGCCCTGCGAGAGATCCGCTTTGGAAAAATAGTCCGCGCGAAGAAATGGACGATCGGCAAATTCCCCCGGATGGCCGTTCAGATAGTTCATCACATCGAGCGGTGCCATCTCGCTCAGGCGATCCATCGCGGCGGCGGCGGCGCGTTTCACCGCGTCGTCCTCGCTCGTCGCGAGCGCGGCGAGGTCGGAGGCGAAGGTCGCATTCCGCGTGAAGACGATCACGTCAAACGCCTCGAGAAATCCCGCGCCCGGCCGCTGCCGCCACGGCTGGTAGTCGAGCATCTCGCGCATTTTCGCGGCGAGAAATGCACGGTCGTCCGGCGAACTCCATGCGACATTTCGCAGAGCGATGGCCCACTCGTCGGCGGAAGTTTTCCGCGCGAGCAGTGCTCGGGAAAAAGCCGCGGCATCGTCCGTGCCGGCGTCCCGCGCGATGCGGCCGAGCAGATCGAGCAGCAGCACGCGGAGGGTCGGCGCCCCGGCGAGTCCCCCGCCCTTTTGCAGCCCGAAAGCCTCGCCCGTCCGCGAGTCCTGCCCCGTGCCGAGGAAGGCGAGGATCGCCGCCATCGCCTCGTGCGGATCGGCGGCGAGCAACCTGCTCCGCAGCAACGCGAGATCGCCAGGCTGGAGGTTTCCACCGCGCAGCCGATCGAAAATGCGCGTGAGCAAATTGGCGGGTGAATCCGTGCGGTACTCGGGCGCGTTCGCCGGGAGGGCGGTCTCGTTTTTGAAAAGCACGGGCCGTTCGGACTTTGGACCGACGAGATTCTTGAAGTATTTGCCGAGAAAAAATCCCGCGGCAACGAGCACCGCGATGAGCGCGACGAATCTGAGAGCACGGGCGAATCGCACGAGGCTCGTTTCCTCCGCCCGTCAGTACCGCAGGTACGTGGCGATGAAATCCGCGCCCTCCGCATCGAGCGCGTGAATGCCGCCCGCCGGAGGCGTGTCCGATCCGGCGATCACGATCCCGACGATGCGAAAATCATCCGGCGCAACTTCCGCGACGATCGGCCCGCCGCTCATGCCGCTCTCGAAAGTGAGGCCCGTGCTTTCCATGAACGCACCCACCACAGACGTGAAGCCCGCGGCTGAACGCACGATCAGCATTTCATCGCCGCTGTGAAATTCCGCGCCGTAGCCGAGGCACAGGACCGGCGCGCCCGCGCCGACCAGCCGCGTGTCCGCGCGCCAGCCGGCGTACGCACCGCCCGCCGGCGCGACATTGAACCGCAGTCCGCCGAGGTCGTTCGCGAACGAACGATCGGAATCCAGACCGTACCGCGCCGCCGCCGTGCGATAGGCGCCGAAAACGAAGAGCCGGGTGGCAAATTCATGCGAAGCGCTGGTCGCGCCGCTGCGAGCGCGATCGAACCGAATGTCGGTGCTCCAGCCATTCGTCGCGTCCCACACATTGTGCGCCGCGGTGAGCACGCTGCGCGGATACACGACGGTGCCGCTGCCCTGGTAGGACGATTCGCCGCTGCGAAAAATGAGCTGCCCGGCCATCGAGAAGGGCGCTTTCTTCGTCAGTTCCGCCCCGAGCACCGCGGGCTTTTCCACGGTCTGCGCGAGCGCGCGATCCACCGGGAGGGAAAGTGCGATGAGCGCGCAGGCGAGCAGAGGGTGATGCTTCATGATGGCCGACTTGGCTGGCACTCTAGGTTCGTTTCTTGAATTGTAAATTGGCCATTTCGCGGCGACAGGCTGCGCCACATCCATGCGCCCGGAAAAACAAAACCGCGTCGAACTCAACCCATCGCAAAGCGGCCTCGCCGGCTTGGGTGAGGCCCTTTCCAATTTGAATCTCGGTCCGCTGCCGCCCGCGCCGATGCAAGCTGTGCCGACGGAAGCAAAAGCGAAGAAGCTCGGGCGCGTCGTCCTCCGCCGCGAAACCGCGCACCGCGGCGGCCGGACGGTGATTGTGATCCACGGTTTTCCTCCGACGATGACTCACGGCGTGCTGGAAGATCTCGCGCGCGATCTGCGCCATGCCATCGGCACCGGCGGGACACTGCGCGATCGCATCATCGAGATGCAGGGCGACCAGCCCGCAAAAATCCGGGCGTTCCTCGAGCAACTCGGATTCCAAGTTGCAGGGGTGGTGTAAACCCCTGCACGCTGCCAACGGCACGTCGCGTGCTCTGCATGGGATGCCCGTCACGCCCCAGTCGCTGGCATCCCATGGCCCAAGCTTCCAAAAAAATCACCGAATTCCCCGGCAGCAGTGCTGCCGGGGAGCCGATCGCCTCCCTCCCGGCGAGTCTGCTCACTGAGGAGCAGGATTCGACGCAGGAAATCCGTGTCCTCATCGAAGAGCTGCAAAATACCGCGCGCGAAGCCCGGCGTCGCCAGCGCCAAGCGGAGGAAGAACGCGAACAGTTCCGCGGGAGGGTGCTCGATCTGCAGGAGCAAATCGGTCCCGGCACGCAGGTGAAGGCACTCACCCGGGAGCGGGACGTCCTGCTTGAGCAGCAAGCGCAGTACGGGCCGGTGATTTCTGATTTGAAGCAACGGCTCAAGGCCGCGGATGCGGATCTTGCCGAGGCGATTTCCGGGCGGGACACGGCCGTGCGCGAAAAGAAGCAGGCTCAGCGTCTGCTCGAAGACGCGGAACGAGCTCGCGAAGATGCGTTCCGGCAACGCGACGGAGCGGTCCGCCAGCATGATTTTGCGAAGGAGGAGCGCGCGGCGGCACTGGAAAAGGCGGCACTGCAGACGAAGAATTTCACCGATGCCCAGCGGGCCCTGGCGGAATCCCGGAAGACGATCGGCGCGCTGCGACTGGACTCGGATTCCGCGAAGAAAAAGGCCGGCGGCGAACTCGCCGCGCAACTCGCGGCACTCCGCCAGGCGCGGGATGGGATGGCCGTGCAGATCACCGAACTCCAGCAGCGCGTGAGCGAACTCGGCGACGAACTCGCCGAAGCCAACTACGCCCGCGAAGCCGCGGAACGCGTCGCCTCGGAGTGCCGTGCGCAGGTGACCGACATCCAGAGTGTGCTCGAAGCCGCCGCCGCCGGCGAGAGCATGCAAAAGATCGAGACGCTCGAGGCAGGAATCTTCGAACTGCAAAATCAACTCGCCGCCGCCACCGAGACGAATGCGCAACTCGCGGCCAACGAGATCGCGCTGACGGACGAAATCGCCGAACTGCGCAGGCACGCGGAAATTTCCGCCGGCGCGCCGAATGAAAATCCGGTGCTCGGCGAGGAAGCGCGCGCCTCACTCGTGGCGGCGCAGAAGCAGATCGAGGCCATCATTCGCGATCGCGACACGATCAGGGAACAGCTTTCCGAAAACGCGATCACCCTCGAAGCACAGGTGAAGGCGCAGACCGCCGAAATCACCCGGCTGCGACAGCAACTCCGCGACGACGACCGGAGAATGTCCGAGCAGAGCGAGTGGCAGGGGCGCTTCGAAGCGCGCCGGCTCGATCTCATCGAACTCTCCGCGCAGCTCGAAAATGCGCACCGCGACATCCGCAATCTCAGCGCGAGCCTGGCCGAAGCGCGCCTCCACGCGAAGCTCGCCGGACGCCCCGTCCCGGTCGCTGCACCCGCGGAAAATCGTCCGACACCGCCGCAAGGTCCGGCCTCCGGACACAACGAAATTACGGCGATGCGCCGATGCTACCAGACTTTCAGCCGCGACCAAAAACAACTGGGCATCCTCGGTGAATTGGAAACGTATGCGCTCCAGATTTCCGAACAGGCGATGCTGGATGGCCGTCCGATCCTGCACCGCGTCAGCACGGCTTTTGCGAGCCTGCTCGGCGACCTTTTGGAAATCCCCGATCAAATCACGCAGGCGAGCCTGCGCACGCTGAACCAGACGATTGAATTCATCGCGCTCCAACTTTCGGATCCCGAGATCGAGGGCAGCATCAAGCTCAGCGACGCGCGCGTCTATGTCGTGGACGATGACAGGAATGCCTGCGCGACCGTCGTGGACGCGCTGAATCTCGTCGGGCTGCAGACCAATTTCGCGCTCTACTCCAGCGCAGCCGTGGCCGAACTCGCGGCGAGCCGCTACGACTTGATCCTCCTCGATGTTCACCTGCCGGAACTCGATGGCTTCGAGCTTTGCTCCCACATCCGGCACATGGAACTGCATGGCGAGACGCCGATCTTTTTCATCACCGGAGACACGTCGCTGGAAAATCGCGTGAAGTCCTCCCTGCGCGGCGGGAATGAGTTCATCGCAAAGCCATTCAGCATCCAGGAGATCGCGCTGAAGGCGCTCAAGGCCGTGATCACCGGGCAACTGCGCAGCCGGTAGTTCGCTGCTTGCCACGCCGCCCCTCGGCGAGTGCATACTCGACCGATGAAGAAAATGGACCTCGTCCGCAGGCTTGTGGACCCTGGCGTCATCGCCATCCTCCGCACCGACAGCGCGGAAAAATTGCCAGACGCGATTCACGCGCTCGTCGCCGGCGGCGTGCAGGCGATCGAAGTGACGATGACCACGCCGGGCGCGCTGAAAGTGATCGCCGACGCGCGAGCGGCGCACGGGGAGAAAATCGTCATGGGCGTGGGCACGGTGCTCGATCCCGAGACGGCGCGGATGGCGATGCTTGAGGGCGCGCAATTCGTCATCACGCCCGTGGTGCGGCCCGCGGTGATCGAAATTTGTCTCCGCTACGGCGTGCCGATCGCGTGCGGCGCGACGACTCCCACCGAGGCGCTCACGGCGCACGAACTCGGCTCCGACTTCATCAAACTTTTCCCCGCCGACCACCTCGGTGTCGGCTACATCAAATCCCTTCTCGCTCCCCTGCCCATGCTCCAAATCATCCCCACCGGCGGCGTGACCGCCAAAAATGTCGGCGAATTTTTCGCCGCCGGCTGCGTCGCCGTCGGCGCGGGCTCCACGCTGCTGTCGCGCGAAATTTTCGCGGCATCCGACTGGAGCGCGCTCACTGCCCGCGCCGCGGAATTCGTCGCGAACGCACGAAAGGTCCGCGCGTGATGAAAGGGAAACGACCCGCACTGCGCGGAAAGCTGCTCTTCAACATCCGCGGCGGCGCGCGACTCATCGGCGCGGATGACCGGCTCACCGCGTGGATCTCGGACGGCATGACGGGCACCGCGCTGCACGGAGACACCGTCGAGGCCACAGCCTCGCAAGGCGATCAGGCGCGCGTGACAAAAGTTATCGAGCGCGCGCGCGACACGATCGTCGGCCTTTTTCAAAAGCAGCACGGGCAGGCGTGCGTGATTCCCGACGACCCGCGCAATCCGCACGTCTTCCTCGTCCGCTCCGGCGGAAAAGCGCTGCCGCGCGCGCCGCACGTCGGCGACAAGGTGATCCTCAAAATGGAATCGTGGACCGACGCCGGCACACTGCCCCACGGCCACATCGCCGAAGTGCTCGGCTCGGCCGCAGCGCCCGGCGTGGACATGCTCTCCGTGATCCGCGGCCACGATCTGCCCGCGGAATTTCCCGAGGCGTGCGAACGCGAGGCCGCGGAAGTGCCCGACGATATTTCCGACGCCGTCATCGCGCACCGCGAGGACTGCCGCGGCCAGTTTGTGCTCACGATCGATCCCGACGACGCGAAGGATCACGACGACGCGATTTCCGTCGAGCGCACCGCGCACGGCTGGCAGCTCACCGTCCACATTGCCGATGTCGCGCACTACGTCCGCCCCGGCAGTGCGCTCGACAAGGAAGCGCGCCGCCGCGCGAATTCCACCTACCTCGTGGACCGCTGCATCCCGATGCTCCCCTTCCGCCTCAGCGCGGATCTGTGCTCGCTGCGCGCCGGCATCCCACGCCTCGCGCAATCGGTGTTCTTCGACCTCACGGCGCAGGGAAAAATCACGAAAGTGCGCTTTGCAAAGACGGTCATCCAAGTCCACGCGCGGCTCACTTACCGGCAGGCCATGGCGATGATCCGCGGTGAATCCGTCGTCGGATTTTCCGCCGATGTCGCGAAGGCGGTGCGTGACTCGTGGGCGCTCGCCTCGATCGTCCGCAAGCAGCGCTTCGCCGCGGGCTCGCTCGAACTCGATTTTCCCGAAATCAAAATCTGGCTCGATGCCGAGGGCCGCGCGGAGCGGCTGGAGCGCGTGGTAAACGACGAGTCGCACCAACTCGTCGAGGAATTCATGCTGCTCGCAAACGAAGCCGTCGCGCGCGAGACGCAGCATCGCAACGTGCCGTGCATCTACCGCATTCACGAAAAGCCCGACCCGGATCGGCTGAACGAATTCCGCAAGAATGCCGCCACCGCCGGCCTGCGTCTCGGCGATCTCACGCAGCGGAAGGAAGTCGTCCGCATGTTGTCGCTGCTGCACGGCAGGCCCGACGAATTCCGGCTGAAGATTGATTTTCTCAAGAGCCTGCGCCGCGCTGCCTACAGCCCCGACCCGCTCGGACACTACGGCCTGCACAAGCCGAACTACCTCCACTTCACCAGCCCCATCCGTCGCTACGCCGACCTCATCGCGCACCGCGTGCTCGCGCGCGAGCGCGGTCCCGGCCGCAAGGAACTCACGGAAATCGCGCTGCATCTCTCCGACACTGAGCGCGCCTCAGGTGCCGCGGAAATGGAGAGCCGCATCGTGAAGAAGCTCGAATTTTTCCAGCGTCAGCTCGACTCGCAAAAGCCCGACGAGTTCCGCGCCATCGTCACCGACACACGCATCCACGGCCTCACCGTCGAGCTGCCCGACGCCGACACGACCGGCCTCATCGCCGCCGAGTCGCTGCCCGACGGACCGTACACGTACGACCGCGCGCGCTCGTCGTTCGTGAACAAGCGCAGCAAGCGGACGTTCAAAATCGGCGACACGGTGAAAGTGATCGTCTGCCGCGTGGACCCCGCGCGCCGGATGATTGACTTCGCGCCCGTCTAGCCGCGCCGCGCGATGCGCCTGCACGTCCTCGCCATCGGCAAACCGCGCCTCGCCTTCGCCCGCGCCGGAGTCGCCGAATATCTCGCGCGCTTCCCCGCAAAGAACGGCGTCGAACTCGAATCCCTGCGCGCCTCCACGCGCGAGGAGGAAAGCAAAATCCTCCTCGCCCGCAGCGAAGGAATGCTCCGCGTCGCCCTCGACGAGCGCGGCAGCCAGCTCACCTCCCGCGACTTCGCGCGCAAACTTTCCGACTGGGAACTCCATCGCACCAAAGCCGTCGCCTTCCTCATCGGCGGAGCCGACGGCCACAGCGACGAACTCCGCGGTGCCGCCGACTGGAGCTGGTCGCTGAGCCCCCTCACGCTGCAGCACGAACTCGCCCTCATCGTCCTCCTCGAGCAGCTCTACCGCGCCCGCTGCATCAACGCGGGTACGCCTTACCATCGGGATTGATTCACGCGTGCTTTTTCTCGCAGTGATCCCGGTGCGCTTCCTCCGCCGCGACCACCGGGGAAATGATGTCAGTCGCCGCCAACACGTCGGGATGCAGCGGTCGTTCCAGATGATCGCGTAAATTGCGCGTCTGCTGTGCGAAGAACGCCTCGGGCGAAAATTCCTGCCTGGCCTCCGACACCAGCGCACTCAATGGCTTCCCAGCCGGAGCCTCACCCCAAATCGCCTTTGCGCGTGAAAGAAAATCCGGCTCCACCACGGGAGCCGCCACCGCTTTGCGTGGACGGCGCTGCTCCAGCCATGACGCGAGTTTTTCCAGTTGCGAATCGGGCAGGTGTTCAATGGCTTCTTTGATCTCGGCAAGAGTGCTCATGGCAGGGAAAGTAGCACGCCTCCCCGTCGAATCTCAAGCGTTGGGCCCGGCGCGAATAATCAGCCCAACCCTCGTCACTCATGCCCGCCCCGGCGAAGAAACCGGGCGTCATCCCACGCATGTCCTGTCGTCAGCGGCGTGGCTTGAGTTTTTTTTCGTCCGCAATTTTTTGCGCGTCGCGCAAAACCTCAGGCAAATCCATTTCCAACGCAGAGGCGAGCCTGAGCAGCGTGATCAGCGTCGGCGTCGAGCGCGAGTGTTCGAGATGCTGGATGCACGATGTGCTGACCCCGGCCTCGACTGCCCAAGTTTCTTGCGACCAGCCGCGCAGCTTCCGCGCGGCGCTGAGCAGCTCGACAAGTTTTTGTGCGGTGAGGGCGTACAGATCGGGCACGCCATTGCGATTAAAGGACTTGCGCCCCAATCACTCACACTCTTAAATGAGTGGACGGTTCCGCTGTCGCGCTTTTCGATCTCGAAACCCAACCACACCGCACACGAAGCCATGAATCCCCGAATGATCTCCCTGGCAGCCATCCTCGTGACAATTCCTGTAGTGGCCCAGCCGAACGCCGCACCCGCAGGACAAGCGCAAAGGAGCGTTCAGTTTCGCGTGCTTCAGCAAACTCAAATCAATCTTGGAGACCACAAACTCATCCTCAACCGTGTGGCGGCTCCGGTCTTTCCGGCAGCGCCACCAGCGGCTTCACCGGCACCTGCGCCTACAGCGCAGGAAGTCGCCGAAGCTGAAGCCGCCGTAGCCCGGACACCACAGAAGAAGAATGAGGTGCTCTTTCTCTCGGCGACCGTCTACGATAACAACGTCACGGAGGTGCGGTCGTTCGCCGGGGAGCGCGAGTGCAGATTTCTGTCCAACATTGATTTCAACTTGCTTGCCGGGCTGGGAAAATTTGAAACTGCCGAAACCGCCTATTGGCTCATTCTCGGAGTTGGGAATGAAACGCGCGAGGAAGTCGAGGCATTCAACAAGAGGGCGCTGCTTCAAGGGCAGAAAGATGGATTCAAGCGAATCCCGCAGCGTGAAACTTTCAGCAAAATACGCTCGGAATATGTGATCGCTGAGGAGGAACCGAACGCGCAGCCGCCTGCGGAAATCCTGACAGCACTCGATGCCCTCCATGTCTTTTACGACGTCAACCGAGAACGCCTTGCGATCGAGTATGCCAAGCGGGAGGCCGCTCGCATTGAGCAAGAACAATGGCTAAAAGAGCATCCGCCGAAGCCGCAAGATACCATCGTCAATTTCTGGCCGGGAAAGAACACCGTGATTCTCGACGGAAAAAGCAGGGGAGCGAAGCGATGAAACGCCTGCTCCTTATCCTCATCAGCCTGCTGGCGGTCACGATGTCGGCGCTCGCCCAAGGCCCGGATGATCCCAATGAAGGAAGTCGCCTGACTTACGACGGCGCGACTCAGAGTTATCGCCTTTCCTGGTGGGGCCAGTTGGGAAAAAGCTATTTCGTCCAGCATTCAGAGGATCTCGTGAATTGGAGCTACTACCCGGTGATCGTGCTCGGGCAATATGACGTGGCAGAGATTAACTTTCAGACCAATGCGCCGCGGTATTTCGTCCGCTTGGAGCTTTCCGATGACCCCTCGGCTGACAGCGACGGCGACGGCATCCCGGACGATTGGGAAGTGCTCCACGGCCTGAACCCGCACTTCAACGACGCCGCTGCCGATCCCGATGGTGACGGCCTGAGCAACTACTGGGAATACAGGCTCGGCCTCGATCCCCATGTGGCTGATACCGGCAATACCGGCATCCCGGACGGCCTGAAGGACAACGATGGTGATGGTCTGACCAATTTGGCCGAGATCAACATCCACCACACCGATCCGACCCAGTACGACTAAGACGGTGACGGCCTCAACGACGGATGGGAAGTCAAGTATGGCTTTGACCCGCTGGTGGACAATACCAACCACCCCGATCCCAACATGCGCCCCGACGGTGATCCCGATGGCGATGGCTTGACGAATCTCGAGGAAGAGCAACTCGACACCAATCCCTTCAACACCGACACGGATGGTGACGGCATCAGCGACTATGTTGAAAACCAAAATGGGAGCGACCCATGCAATTCCGCGAGCACACCCGCCAACCCGGGTGGTACTCCGGGCGGACCGACCAGTCCGCCCGCACCGACCGTGCCTGTCCAAGTCACCTTCGGCGATCCCAGCGGGAGCCATTCCGAAAAGTATCGCGTTTATCTTGAGCCACTGGAAGGCGACCTCAACATGAAGAAGCGCTATCGGACCAATCAAAAGTATGGCGAAACGCAGACGGAGACATTTTATCTTCCAAAAGGCGCAAAATACAAAATCACTCTCAAGCACATCGGGACCGATCCGAATTACACTGGCCAACCGAACCCGGACTATGACTATCAACTGGACATTGACCCAAACACAGGCGCAGATGACGCTGCGGCTGTTACCGATGATCCGCAGGGAATTCTCGGGGAACATTACGAGAGCGACCCGTTCTTCGCCGCTGGCAAGGATGCCACGCTCTACGTTGCCTGGCTGACTTCCGAGACGGTGGCAACGCTCCCCACCGACAGAAAGCGCATGAAGCTCGGAGTGGGTAAGGAAGTGACTCTCACTGTCAAACCTGCCTCGGTTCCAAACGTCACATGGCAGCTTACGGGCACAACAGGGACGAGCGCAGTGTCTCCCGCGTCTGGCATTACTACGAGACTCACAGCAGGAGACCGCGCCTGCACTCCCACTGCGGAAGCATCCACGAGCGGAAATACACTGAGCATCGCGTTTAATGTCGTCGAACCAGACGGTGCAGTTATAGAGCAGCGTCCCGGTTCAGGCATCTGGCACGTTCAAGGAACGCCGTCTGCGGGTTTTCAAGGCAGCCCTTACATCTCCCCTTTTGATGTTTCATTCACTGCAATTCAAGTGCGGGAGGGGGCAGCCAACGGTACGGGGACAGGATATTATTCTTTCAAGAACGGAAACCCGCATCCTGATGGCGCATGGGAAAGTGTAGTTCAGGGAACGGCTGCACGACCCAGCAAGTGGGACGTATTCGATACGATAGGGAGCGGCTCATTTCCTGGAAGACCCATTGCGGCTGGTGTGTTTGAATGGCCAATTCCGTGGCTGTTTCGTGTGGGAGCCGGCGGTGCGGAGAAGGAATTCACAACCATGACCCACCATCAAGAGGCGGACGCTGCTGGAACCGTCACGATTCGCAAAGGTAACGGAGGCTTTTCCACTACAAAGGCTCTTAATGACCCTTCATCAAACTACTAAATATATGATACCCCATCAATCCGGCTTGCGCTTTTCAAGATTTCTGGTTGTGTTATGCATTATTTACGCAAATAGCTCTGCACATGCAACAGAACCACCACCATCGGTCGAAGCCTTGAAAGCACGCCTAACATCCCTAGTAAAAGACAAAGACGAGAATCTTTTGCACGGGCTGGCTTGGGATTTGATGCGGCGCGCAGCCACTGTTGATGAACCCTCGAAGGTTTCACTCTGGCTTAGCACGTACCAAACTCTCAAGAAGGCGTGCGACCCTGCGTTCAATCCCGATGACGTGTCCGCCATCAACATTACCCCGCCGGGCGGCGATATACCAGGCATTGCTCCCGAAGGCATAAAGGACCCTGAACTCCGCAGGCAGTATGAACTGGCGCTTGCGGCGAATCGGGAGAAAAGCAATCGCCATCGTTATCAGAGCCTGCTAAGGAAACAACTTGAAGAACTAAGACGCGATCTGCCAATTATTCTTGGAACTTCTGGTGCTGACGGCCCGGATCGAGCGCGCAACGCGGTAAGCCGCCTGAAAAAATATGACGTTCCAAATGACGTATTGGTGGATCTGTTGGCCCCGCAGCGACAATGATTCACTTCTTTGCGCAGAGTGCATCCTTCTTGATTTCCTTTCCTCTATTCTCCACCTCCACTTTGGCAATGGATCAACCAAGCTTGCAACTCCAGCAACTCCACGACGAAGTTAAAGCTTCAAAAAAGAGTAAAGTTAGCTATAATGCAACTGGGTTGGCCGCACGACTAAATAGCTGCTTAGCCGGGTTGGATTTTACAGCTTCCGAGGGTTCCCATCCACAAATATTGATGTCTGCCCTTGTTGCCAAGGAGTTGCTTAGTTCAATCAAGCCAGGAAAGCCCGACTCTGGCACTCCAGAATCAGAGGCTTTGGTCGCCGTGGAAGCCTTTCTCGTTAAGGTTGCTGCCCACATCGACGACAAATGGGTATTCCAACAGAGCCCGATAAATGTCGCTCCTCCCGCAGGCACTCCTAACGCAGCTTTTGGGATGAATCCTAACGCAATCGAGGATCCGAAGCTGCGGCAGCAATACATCGCAACGATAGCGGCGGAACATGCCAAGAGCCTAAAGAATCGCCAACAAGCTCTCCTTCGACGTGCGCGTAGCGATATACTTTCGATAGCTTCCGGAATGGCCGCTACCTCACATCACCCCGGCTGGAGCCATGCAGACCTGTTGGCACACTTCGCAAAGGACAATGCCAGCAGGGCCATTCTCAGTGAACATCTTCAGAAGGCCAAACACTAGCTCGATGCCGCCTATGATCTCTCAGGTCGTGTTTCTCACGCCGGGTGCCGGTGAATCGTCGGCGCCACATTAAAGCCCGGCGACCTCGCGGCCTTTGCGATAGGTGCGCTTCACGAATGCGTTTGCCTCCGCGATGTTCGTGAATTTCAGCGCGGCGGCGTCCCACGCGAGGGTCTGCTTCGGGAAGCGCGTGGCGACGCTGCCCAGCAGGACGGCTTCGGTGAGCGGGCCGGCGTAGTCCCAGTTGGCGTCGGTCTTCGGACGGTTGCCGAGCGCGGTCTCGATGAACTGGTGCCAGTGGCTTTCGCCTTCGACCTTCTCGATCGTCATGCCCTCGACTTCCGCGCCGACGAGGCGGGGCTGCGCGATGTGCGGGAGAATCATGATGCCCTTTGTGCCGAGGAAAATGCTGCCCTGATCCGGCATGTCCTTGCCCTTCTCACCTTTCACGAATTGCGCGGCATTCTGGATTTCCAGTGGTGGGCGCTGGTCGCCGTCGTACCACACGACGCGCACGGTTTTCCCCTCGGTGAAGGCGGTGCCGGGGAAGACGTAGTCAATGATCGCGTCGGTCGCCCACGAGTGTTCGTTCGGCTGCGCGCCGTCGCTGCGGATGCTTAGCGGTGCGGTGAGTGCGAGCGCCTTGAAAACCGGATCGTAAATGTGGCAGCCCATGTCGCCGAAGGTTCCGGTGCCGAAGTCGAGGCGCTTGCGCCAGTTGCCGGGGTGGTAGAAGCCGCCGTGATGATGCGGCTTGGCGTCCTTGTCCCGCTCGATGATGTCGCCGAGGAACGGACGCTCGTCCGCGACGCCGAGCCACAGATCCCAGTTCAAATTCGGCGGCGGAGTGTCGGACTGCTTCGGCATCGCGCCGTTGTCGCCCCACTTTTTGCTGCTCCACGTGTGGACCTCCTTGATTTTGCCGATGACGCCGTCGTGGATCGCCTGGCACGCGGTGCGATACTCCGGGCCGCTGTGAATCTGGATACCCATCTGCGTGTGCAGCTTTTTCTCGCGGGCGATCTCGGTCATGCGGCGGACTTCGTGAAGATGATGCGCGAGCGGCTTCTGGCCATAGACGTGCAGCCCGCGGTACAGCGCGCTGACGCCGATGGGCGCGTGCATGTGGTCGGGCGTGGAGACGTTCACGGTCTGGAGGTCCTTCTCCTTTTCGAGCAGCTCGCGGAAGTCGGAGTAAATGCGCGCCTCGGGGAATTTCTTCCGGAACTCGACGGTGCGCTTTTCATCCACATCGCAGCCCGCGACGATCTTCACCGCCGCGTGCTTCGAGATCGCCGAGACATCCGACATGGCCATGCCCGAGCAGCCGAAGCTCGCGTGGTGGATGACGGAATTTGGCGACTGCGCGAGCAGCCCGCGCGTGACCCACGGAGCGACGGTGACACCGAGCGCGAGCTCGCGGAGGAAGGAACGGCGGGAGGAGTGCATGGGGGATTTCATGGGCTGGGGCGCGGCGGGTGATTTCCGCCGCCAAAATGGGAAGCGCGACGGGGTGACTTTGTCCACGTCATTCCAAGCCGTGGATCGAGATGCGGTGCGCGGTCGCGAGTTCGGCGACGCGCTCGCGTTCGAGAAGGATCGTGCGGCCCGCCTCGACGCCGATGATGCGCACGCCGGCTTCGCGGCAGGTCTCCAGCGTCACGGGGCCGATGACCGGCACATCGAAGCGCAAGTCCTGATTGGGCTTGCTCACTTTCACCATCACGGCATCGCCGCGGCCGAGAGTGCCGCCGCGCTTGATGCACTCGTTCGTGCCCTCGAATCCCTCGACGGCGAGCACCGTGCCATTTTTCACGAGCACGGTCTGCCCGATGTCGAGCCGGCTGACTTCCTTCGCGAGTTCGTGGCCGTAGCGCAGGTCGTCCTCAACGCGCGGCTTCACTTTTGGCCCGGCGATGAGACCGGCGGGCGCGAGATGATCGTCCATGAAAGTCGTCGCTGGGATCAGCTCGACGCCGATCTTTTTCATCTCGTCGCCGATGGCGGCGAAGATCGTCTCGGCATTCCGGCGCGTTAATTTTGCGAGCAGGAACAGCGCTTTGAAATCCGGCCGCAGGTCGAAAAGATTCTTCGGCGCGATCTGCCCGGCCATCACCGCGTGGCGCACGCCGCTCTTTTCGAGATACGTGAGCAGTTTGCCGAGCTGGCCCACGCGCAGCCATTCGATGTCGTCCACTTCCGCGCCGAGACGGTCGCTCGTCTCATCGGTGAAGGACGCGGCGACGATGCGCTTCACGCCAGCTTTGCGCGCGCCACGCGCCATCGCGAACGGGTAGCTGCCATTGCCTGCGACGATTGCGAGTGTCTCGGGTGTTTCCAAATCGCGCGCAACTTACGCCTTCCGCGGCAAGCCACGCAATTCCCAAGCACTGAACGTGAGATTTGGATTCTCGCCACACACTTTCAGCCGGACGCGGGACATCGCGCCTTGACCGCACAACCCCCTCCCGATTGTATGGACGAAGATTACTTCGCTCTACGTTTCATCGCATCTTCGGCCACGCCGCGTGGCTTTCGGTGACCGGGATGCGCTGGGACGCCACGCCAACAAAAACAAACGACACACTCCGCGGCGGCGTTTGCGGCCCGCAAGTGGGAATTCCCCGCGCCTGCGCTCGCATTGCGCGCGGCTCCCGACTTTTCTGCATCACCCGCCGAGCATGAACGCACTTCTGAACTGAAAATCAAAACCCTCATGAAAATCTCCGCACGCCGCCTTCGCTTCCTCACCCTGTCCTCGCTGATCCTCGCCGCCGCTGCACCGGCTGTGCGTGCGACGACGGTGACTTATTTCGGCGCGGACAACGATGTCTGGAGCACGCCAGGAAATTGGAACCCCGCCGCTGTCCCGGCCATCAATGACGACGTCTTCCTCGGTTCCCACAGCGCTGGCACCAATGATCTGCGCGTCACCTTCAACGAAACCGTCCCGACCGGATACAACTCCGTCACGCTGAACTCCACGGGCATCGGTGGATTCATGATCGTCAATCAGACGAGCAGCACTTCAAAGATGCTCACGGCGACGCTGAATATCGGCACCACCGTCATTTCCAATACGTGGAACCAGAGCGCCGGGTCCGTCGCCTTCTTCACGATGAACCTCGGTGTCAACTCCGCGTCCACTGGCAACAGCTACAACCTTTCCGGCACCGGCACCATCACCCATTCTGCGTTGGTCGGATCCACGAGCAGCGAGAATATTGGCGTCTCGGGCGCCGGGGTATTCAACCAGACTGGTGGAACGCACGGCGGCAACGGCGGCAACCTCACGCTGGGGGTCAATGTCGGCAGCAGCGGGACTTACAATTTGTCCGCGGGCACACTGAGCGGATTCAATTCCCTCCAAGTCGCTCAAAGCGGTGCCGGTCTGTTCACGCAGACTGGAGGTGCGAATTCGTCTTTCGCCATTGATGTCGGGACGGGCTTCAGCGCGGGCACCTACAACATGTCCGGCGGCACGGTGAACACGGGCAGCAGCAGCATCCGCAGCGGCATCATCCTCGGCGGATTCGCGGCCGGCACGTTCAATCTTTCCGGCGGCACGGTGACGGCACCGACTTCCAACGGCCACCCGGGCCTGCTAATCAACAATGCCGGTGTGTTCAATCTCCAGTTCGGCGGCACGCTGAACGCTGATGTCGGGATCACCGTGGGCGGGATTTTCAATCTTCAAAGCGGTGTCTTCGGCACTGCGCCAAATCTCACCCTGACCGGCGGTGCCTTCCGCCTGCTCGGCCACAGCCTGACGGTGGACAACATCGCAGGGACCGGCGGGGTCGTGGAAAGTGCGGGCGGCAATGCCGTGCTCACGCTAAACTTGGCCTCCGGCAGCGCATCGTACGGCGGCACGATCCGGGACGGCACGGCGAGCATCCTCAGTGTGGCGTTGAATGGTGCGGCAGGGCAGCAGCAGACTCTCAGCGGATCGAATACCTACACCGGCAGCACGACGATCACCACGGGCGATCTGCTCGCGGGTTCCAACACGGGATTTTCCTCCGCGAGCGCCTTCCTCGTGAATGGCGGCTCGCTGAAGGCCAATGGTTTCGACGTCACCATCCTCTCCCTGTCGGGCACGGGCGGCAGTGTGGATGTCGGGAATGGCTCGCTCACAACTGGCAGCAACGGCGGCTCTACGAGCTATAACGGACAACTCTTCGGCACAGGTGCGCTCAACAAGCTAGGGGCCGGACAGCTCACGTTGAGCGGGAGCGGCAGCAGCACCTTTTTCACCGGTAACATCAATGTGCAGGGCGGCAGCCTGCGAGTGGGTGCCGTGGACGGCATCGCACCGGGCGCGATCGTGAATCTCATCGGCAACACCTCGCTGAACGTGAACTTCAACCAGACACTCACCGGGCTGACCGGCGGGAATCTGGCGAACGTGAACTTCGCCGCGAACAGCACGCTCAACATCAATCCGGCTCCCGCGAGCTTCACCTACGCGGGAACCTTCACCGGCGGCGGCACCCTGCTCAAGTCAGGCACAGCCGGCTCGACTCTCATCCTCGGAAATGGCGCGGGCGACACCGTCGCCAACACGGACACCTCGCTGGCCATCGGAGTCCAGAACGGCACGCTCGCGCTGAACAAGGCGGACGGCACGAATGCGGTCGGCGCGGCGGTGAGCGTGAGCGCCGGCACGCTGCTGCTCCAGCGCGGCAACCAGATCCCCGACACCAGCCCGCTCACCATCAACGGCGGCACGTTCAATCTCGCCGGTTTCAGCGAAACCATCGGCAACCTCTCCGGCATCGGCGGCAGCATTTCGCTCGGCGGCGGCAGCCTGACGGTCACGCAAACCGCCGCGAACACTTACAATGGTGCGGTCGCGGGCACCGGGGCATTCATCAAAATGGGCGCGGCGGATCTGACGCTGACCAGCGTGGGCGCGTTCGGCGGCGGCTTCACCGCCAGCGTCGGACGGCTCGTGCTGCAAGGGCCAATCGGTGGCGCGAGTTTCGACGCGCTCAACGGCGGCACGCTGCGCTTCACGAATGCCACGGCAAACCTCAATGGAAACACCGTGCAAGCCTTCCTCGGAGGCAACGCAGAATACCTCGGCGCAACGGTGAGCAACGGCACGCTCGCCGGCCCCGGAACGCACACCGTGCTGACGGGCGGAGGCGCGAGCACCTTCACGAGCGTGAGCACTTTCAACAGCACCGTGCTCACGCAAAATGGCGCGGCGACATTCACGAATTTCACCAATGGCGGCACGCTGAACAACAACCTCGCGGCGACCTTCAACCGCACCGTGAACACGAGCAGCGGCACGGTGAATGTTGCGAGCACGCTGAACACAAAGGACTTCACCTCGAATGGCGTCATCAATGTCGCCGTCGGCGGAGTCATCAGCAACACCGTCGCGAACTTCGTGCTCGGCGGCGGCTCGCGCACCTACATCGGCAGCGTCGCCACGCCCGGCGGCACGCTCACCACGGCCGCCGGCACGAGCATCGAACTGAATGGCGGACTGCTCGTGAACAACGGCACGCAGACCGGCACGCTGAATGTCAACTACGGCAGCGTCGTCAAGGGCGCGGGCACTTTCGGCACCGTGAACGTGACGGATGGCGGAAGATTTTCGCCGGGTAATTCACCCGGCGCGGCGACGGTCTCGGGCATGACTTTCGCCAGCGGCGGCAGCTATCAGTTTGAGCTGAACTCCACGGCTGGCACGCCGGGCAACGGGATTGATTTCATCAACGACCTCGGGGGCCTCAATCTCACTGCCGGCATCACGCCGAACAGCGTCTTCACCATTGCGCTCAGCTCGCTCGACATCACGAACCAGCCCGCGCCGCTGACCGATTTCGATTCGAGCCTGCCGTACAGCTTCACGCTCGTGACCGCGGCCGGCGGCATCACCGGCTTTACGGCAAATGAGTTCGCCGTGGACACCGCCGGCTTCGCGAACAACCTCCGCGGCGGCTCCTTTTCTGTCGCGCAAAGCGGCAACGACCTCCTGCTGAATTTCGCCCCGGTGCCCGAGCCGACGACGTGCGTGCTGCTGCTCGGCGGCCTCGGGCTGCTCGGCCTGCGCCGCACTCGGCGCGGGTGAAAATCCGCACGCGCAGCAGCGCCTCGCCCCGTGCCTGCTCGCGGACGCAAACGCTCTCGCCATTCGCGCCCGCATCCGCTTCACTTGCTCCATGGCTGCCCCGCAGACCGAAGTTGTCATCACCGTCGCCGGCGTGGAGACGGCGCGCTTCGTCCTCACGCCGGGGGACTACGTGGTCGGGCGCAATGCGGACTGCCCGATCCGCGTGGAGGCGGACCTTGTCTCAAGGCAGCACGCGAAGCTCATCCTGAACTACGACCACGCGCTCATCCAGGACCTCGGCTCATCGAATGGCACGCAGGTCAATGGCCAGCCCATCGCGAAGAATGAGTCCACGCGGCTCTGGCCGAATCAGAAGATCCAGGTCGGCACGGCGACCATCGAGCTGCGCCGTTTGAAAGTGGAAGTCTCCGACATGTCCCTTGCGCCCACTCAGGCGCTCGTGAAGCGCGTGCTGCCGGAGGCCTTTCTGCGGGAGAAGAAATACGACATCGGCAAGGTCGTCGCGCAGGGCGGCATGGGCGCGATTCTCCATGCGAAGGACGCCACCATCGAGCGCACGGTGGCCATGAAGGTGATGCTCGACTCGAACGACGCCGACGGGCTCGCGCGCTTCCTCAACGAGGCGAAAGTCACCGGCCAGCTTGAGCACCCGAGCATCGTCCCGGTCTATGAGCTGAGCGTGGATGAAAACGGGCAGCCGTACTACACGATGAAATTCGTGAAGGGCATCACGCTCAAGAAGGTGCTCGAACTCATGGCCGCAGGCACCGAGGCGACGCTGAAAAAATATCCCCTGTCCGCGCTGCTCACCATTTTCCAAAAGGTCTGCGACGCGCTCGCCTTTGCGCACAGCAAGGGCGTCATCCACCGCGACCTGAAGCCGGAGAACCTCATGCTCGGCGACTACGGCGAAGTGCTCGTCATGGACTGGGGTCTGGCGAAGCGCGTGGGGACGGCAGAGGGGGCGAGCGTGAGAGAGGGAGAGAGGGAGACGGCGGCAAATTCCCCCTCCTTGTCGCCCCCTCGCCCCCTCGCCCTCTCGGATGCCACCCTCGCCGGCACCATCATGGGCACGCCGCAGTTCATGAGCCCCGAGCAGGCGCGCGGCGAAGTCGAGACGCTGGATGCGCGCAGCGACATCTATTCGCTCGGCGCGATCCTTTACCAAATCCTCTCCCTGCGCGTCCCCGTCACCGGCACGGACGCTTGGGAAGTCGTCGGCAAAGTCGGTCGCGGCGAGATCGAGCCGCTGCAAGGAGAAGGGGCGCCCTCGCCCCGTGTCTCCGCAAACTCGGGGCGAGGGCGCCCCGGCTCCTTGCGCATCCCGGACTCGCTGGCGGCGGTCGTGCGCAAGGCGATGGCGTTCGAGCAGGCGGCGCGCTACGACGGCGTGCCGGAGTTGCAGCGCGACATCGCGGCGTATCAGAGCGGCTTCGCCACCAGCGCGGAGAAAGCGGGGAAATGGAAGCGCTTCACCCTCCTCGTCAAACGCAACAAGGCCGCGAGCATCGGCATCGCAGCGGTGCTCGTGCTCAGCGTGGGCTTCACCGCAAAGGTCATCGCCGAGGGCCGGCGCGCGGAGAGCGCGCTGGCGGATTTGCGCACGGCGGCGCCCACGCTGATCAGCCAGGCGCGCGGGTTGATCGGCGAGCAGAAGTTCGACGAGGCGCTGGAGAAGATCGCCCTCGCGATCAAGATCGACGGGCAGAATGCGCGCTACCGCCTGCTCCGCGCGCAGGTGCTGGAGACCACGCCGAAGCTCGATGAGGCCGCCGCGGAATTCCGCCGCGTGCTCGGGCTGGCACCCGAGCCTGCCGTGAAGGACTCCGCGCAGGCCAACCTCGCGCTGTGCGAAAAGCTCCTCCACGACTACCCGAGCGCCGAGGCTTTCGACCGCGCCGCCTGGCAGCAGCTCTTCCATCAACTGGACAAGGAAGGCCGCTCCACGCAGGCCGTGCCGATCGCCCGCCAGCTCGGTCAATCCCGCGGCGCGGCGGAAGCGCTCCTGAAAGCGCGACTCGTCGAATGGCGAAAACTTCCAGATTGGAAAAAGCGCGAGGAGACAAACCGGGTCCATTGGATCGGTGACGGCTCTCTGTCCCTCAATCTCGGAGATATGCCGATCGACGATCTTGCGGCCCTCAATCTGACCGGATTGCCCATCTCTCATCTGTTCCTCGCCAGCACGCGCATTCATGATCTTACTCCGCTCAAAGGAATGCTGCTGCGAAGGCTGAGCATGGTCTTCGTGAAAGGCCCGATCGACCTCTCAGCGCTGCGCGGCATGCCCTTGGAGCAGTTGTTAGCCGACGGGGTTGAACTTAGCGATCTCTCGCCCTTGATCGGGATGAAATTGACCCTCTTTCATGGAAGAACCAACGACTTCAAAGCTATCCACGGCATGCCGTTGGAGGACTTGGCGCTCCAGACCAGCGTGCTTGCGTCGCTGAACGAATTCGCCGGCTGCCCGATCCAAAACCTCAGCATTACCTGCCCGGTGCTAAGGGACATCTCGGCCACGCGCACGCTGCGGCTGAACCGGGCGGATTTTTGTGAATGCCGGGCGCTGCGAGACTTCACGCCGCTCCTCGCTTGTAGTGCGTTGGAAAGGCTCAAGGTGCCGCCCGGCGTGAAGGAGATCGAAGTCCTCCGCAACCATCCGAAGCTGGTCGCCCTCGGATATGAGGGCGGCAAGCCGGAAACCCCCGTCGCCGAGTTTTGGAAGGACTTCGACGCGAAGCGCGCCGCCGGGAAGTAATTTGAAGCGAAGCCCTTTTTGGAGTGCGGTGGAATGCACAGAAGGCGCGCTGGGTGTGCGGGAGAGCCGTCCCGCAGCGCCCAGCCGCGTCGCTCCGCTCCTGCCAAAGCGGCGTGGCGCTGTCGCTTCCCGCCGCACTCCACACGCGTGCTCCGCTTTCCGCCGCAGGCCAAAGCTGCACGCCTCCTCCAATCGGCGGCGACAAATTCCTTGCGACATTACCGCACCGCTCGCATCGTCGCCCTTCCAAAATCACACGCACATGGCCGCAAATACCGTTGAATTTGAAGTCCCCGATTCCATCGCCCGCACCCAGGACGGGCTCTCGCGGACGGCGGGTGATGCGCTCGGCGAGAAGATGATCATCAACATGGGGCCGTCGCATCCCGCGACGCATG
>JBBSEI010000003.1:0-114603 GCA_038239865.1 Chthoniobacterales bacterium | reverse complement strand
GCGGGTATCCCGGGAGCCATGACTCCCACATTTACCCAGCGGCTCATCGGCAAACACACGCTCGTGACCGGCGGCGGCTCCGGCATCGGCCGCGCGATCGCGGAACGTTTCGCGGCGGAAGGCGCACAGGTGTTCATCTTGGAAATCAACGTGGCGGCGGCGGCGGACGCGGCGACGGCGATCCGCGCGGCGGGCGGAAATTGCGAGGTGCTCGCCGCGGACGTGAGCGACACGGAGGCGATGCGCGCGGCCTTTGCGGGCCTGCCGAAGCTGCACATCCTCGTGAACAACGCGGGCATCGCGCACATCGGGGACGTGCTCACGACCACCGCCGCCGATCTCGACCGGCTGCACGCGGTGAATGTGCGCGGCGTGTATCACGGGATGCACTTCGGCGTGCCGCGGATGATCGAGGCGGGCGGCGGCGCGATTTTGAACATCTGCTCCGTCGCGGCGAATCTCGGCCTCCCGGACCGCTTCGCGTACTCGATGACGAAGGGCGCCGTGCTCAGCATGACGCTGAGCGTCGCGCGCGATTTTGTGGACCGGGGCATCCGCTGCAACTGCGTGTGCCCGGCGCGCATTCACACGCCCTTCGTCGATGGCTACCTCGCGAAAACGTATCCCGGCCGCGAGGACGCGATGTTTGAAAAGCTGAGCGCGTGGCAGCCGATCGGCCGCATGGGCCAGCCCGAGGAAGTCGCCGCGCTCGCGGCCTTCCTCTGCTCGGACGAGGCGGGCTTCATCACCGGCGCATCGTACGACATCGATGGCGGCGTGACGCGGCTGCGGTGATTTTTTTAAGTGACCTCGCTGCCGCGATTGCCGTCCGTCACGCTTGCTCCGCTTGCACGCCGCATTTCGTCGGCGCGTCCGCTCACGGTTTCGGCGTGGGCGTGGGCTTGGGGGTGGGAGTCGGCGTGGGAATCGGCGTCGGCGTGGGTGGTTTGGGCGTCGGCTTCGGAGTCGGGACGGGCGTGGGTTTGGGCGTCGGCTGCGGGGTCGGGGCGGGAGTCGGCTTGGGCGAGACAACGCGCGATGGACTGAAGCGCCGCACGCCGACGATGCGGAATTTGTAAAACTGATCGAGGGTGGCGTCGGGATACTTCGCCGTGTCGGCGAAATCCGGCAGCGCCTTGTCGCCCGTGTCCACGTAGCGCTCGATCGCCGCGGAGCCGCGATATTCGGCGGCGATCAAATCGGAGTCTTCGTTCCACACCGCCTGATCCGCGTCGTTGGAAGTGCGGCGCTTTTTCAAAGCCTGCACGCGCATGTGGACGGTGAAGGAATTCGATTTCGTGGTGACGCGCGAATAGATCTGCCCGTACGGAATCTCGCGCGCGTTGTCACCGGTGAGCGCGTAGTCCCGCCACCATCCCCCGCGAGTGCGGGTGAGGGTCGTGCCCTGCGGGACGAGCGGCATGTCGCAGATTTCCGAGGCGGAGCGGAACATGCCGCCCTTGCTCGCGCTGTCGAAGCGCTCGTCGAATGCCTTCAGTGTCTCGTCGGCATCCACCTTCTTCCGCAGCACGGAATTGATCCCGGTGCCCTTGTAGGTCGCCATCGCGGAATTCGGAATGGCGGTGATGCGGACGGACTTCAGCACGCCGTGCATCGCCGTGGCGCGGCGGATGTAGGTGAAAGGTGCGATCTGGTAGTTCAGGTTCACTTTTCCCGCCGTGGAAAATGGCTCGCTGATCGCGTACGGCTCGACGACGGGCATCGTGAAGAAATCGAGGAAGGCGTGATCGTGCGGCTTGTCGAAACCCGGATGCTTCGCGCCGCCCGCGGGGTTCGGGCAAAAGAGCAGCGTGCGCCACGGCTGCACGGGATTCATCGCGGAGCCGACGGGCAGCGAGCCGAAGACGACGGGCGAATGCACCTGGCGGTTCGGCGTGACGATGGGCGCGGACCACCAGTCGCCGCTGCCGTAGTAGTCGTCGGGCTTGTTCACGTAGCAGCCGTCTTGAAAGCCGGCCGGCCCGTTGTCCCAGTCGCCCGGGATCGGATCGGTCGTCATCGTCGCGCTCTTCGTCCCGCGCGCGGCGATCGGGTTTCCGGAACTGGCCTTCGGCGTTCCGTCGCGGCCATCGAAAAGATCCGCGTGATATTTTCCGCCCGTCAGCGTGGCTCCGTCACCATTGCGCAGGCTGTGGACGATCGTCGCGCCCCTCGAATCATAGCCCGCGCTGTCCGGACCGCCCGCGTATCCGGCGTAAAAATTCGACGGCACGACTTTCTGCGCGGTGACCATCCGCAGATCGCCGCGCGTCGGACCGTTCGGATCCACCTGGACGCTGCGCACCGTGTCCGCGGCATTCACGAGGTTGAATTTCCCCGCACCGATCCGGTTGTTGAAATCATTTTGATCATCGCCGGGGCTTCGCGGCAGCGGCCACTGGCCTTCGCCAAATCTGAGTTTCACCGTCTGCACGAGCGTGTCGGCGCTCGCCGCCGTGGCGTAACCGGCGTGCACTTCCACGGTGATCTCGCCGCCGTTAAAAGTGATGCCCGCGTTTTTTTCCTCGGGATTGATGGGAATCTCATCGCTCACGAACGGGTAGTCTTTCGCCTCGTCGAACGTCGCCGTGCCGGACGGCGGAATGCGCTTCGTGCCGTCTTTGCCCGAGCCGTCCCAATATCGGAAGGCCGCGAATATCCCGGTGTACGCCGTGTTGTGCGCGCCGCCGCTCGCGTAGCCGCAGCGCGAGGTCACGAGGTTCACAAGGTTGCTGCGGAAAAGATTCGATTGGCCGTTGATCACGAGCCGGTTCATGTCCTTCACCACGTAGCGCACGAGCGGGCTCCACGTCCACGAGGCTGCCGTCGCGCTGAAGGGCTGCAGCACCAGCACCGCGCGCATCGCGTTTGGCTGTCCGCCTTTGTCGCTCGAGGCGTAGAAAATGAGCGCCGCCTCCGTGATCGTGGGGAATCTCCCGAAGCCCTTCGAGCCATCGCCCGGAGCGCCGGCGGGCGGCACGAGCGGCACGATCTGCGTCTCGCCGCTCACCGCATCCGGCATCTGCCGCGCGGGCGCGTACTCGTAGCGCGGCGGCACGCTCGGGTCGGCGGAATAGGCATTCGTCCCCATGCGGATGAGGTCCACCATTTCCGTGAGGATCTGATCGCGGACGGCCGCCGGATATTTTTTCGTGAGCTTGCCGCCGAGGCCGGGAATGTCGCGGTCGGTGAGATCCTGGAGATACTTGTAGAGATCCTTGTTGCGCTGGATCTGCCAGTCGAGCGTCGGCCGCTGGCTGCTCGGCGGAGCGTAGCCGTAATCCGGCAACTGCATGAACGGCACCGTGCGATGCGCGATGCGATTGTTCACCGGATCGCGCATGTAAACGCTGTAGCGTTGAAAGTAGAACGGGAAGCCATTCACCGTGCCGCAAAACGCGAGCAACTGATCCTTCGCATTCCGCGGCGAATTCGGCGTTCCGCCCTTCCCTCCATTCGGATCGGTCTGCTGCTGGAGCTGCCAGAGCAGCAGGCGCGGCGTATTGAACGCCGTCACCTCCGCGCAGCGGCCCGAGGTCGTGAGGAAAAATTTTGCCCGCTCGAGATCGGGAGCCGTGAGGCGTCCGCTCGTGACGCGCTGCTTGTCGGCATCCAGCGCGGAAGCATCGAACGCCAGTTCATCCACATTCGCGTAGAGCCGCTCACGGTCCACGGTGATCGGCTGCGCGGGCGATCCCGAGTACGCGCTCGCGAGCGTCCCGCCCTTCGTCCCGCCGTCCTTGATGCGCGGGACCATCGTGTAGTACTTCGTGAACGCGCCCGAGTATTCCGCCGCCGAGATCGTGTCCCCCGTCGGCACCGCGTAGCCGGGCAGAAAACCGAGCACCGAGCTGAGGCAAGTCATCGCCGGATGGCCGGGATAGCGCTGATACTCGCCTTTCACGGGAATCCAATCGCGAAGCTGATTTTCGCCGAAAGGCGAAGCCGCCACATCGCCCACCGCCCACGCGCGATCCCAGTACGTGCCCTCGCTGTTCACGTTGATGTTCAGCTTCGCCGTCTCGTCATCCGTCCAGAATGCGATACGTCCGATGATCGGATTTTCCACCGAGGGCAACTTCGGATCGCCGGGCGAAAGTGATTTCCAATTTGCCTCCAGCCCATTCCGCGCGATGCCGGTCGGCGAAGTGAGCCGCCCGTCGCGCAGCACGTAAATCCACTGCACCGGCATCGGCGCGGGATTGCCCGTGGTGCCCGCCTGCTTCACGAGCGTCGGATCGTAGTCCTTCGTGATCGTCGGCCGCCCCAGCGATTCCGGACCGCCGAAAGCCGGCACCTGCTGCAAGTCAAAACCTTCCACGCCATCCTGCGTTTTCGCCGTCCCGCCCGAGGGGGAAAGTCCCATCGGATCGAGGATCGGATACATCGCGGAAACCTTCTCGGTGCTGCCGCTCAGCGTGATGCCGCCATTCGGATCGCCGACGAGCAGCGGCGCGTTCAGGTCCGTGTAAAGCGCCGGTTGCGAGACCCAGTCGTCCGGCACCTCGCTGCGCAGATTGTCCGCTGCGATCCACTCCGAGCCCGGCCGCGTGACCATCGTCGCCGAGGAATACAGTTTGAAGGCGCGCCCCGGCGTGCCGAACGAATCGTACGTCCGGACCATGCCCGGCTGCGTCGCAAAGGTCAGCCGCGCGCCCCTCCCCTTCCCCGTCTTCGTGTCGGACGGCACCTCCCAGCTCTTCGTTCCATCCGCGATTTGTCCGATGATCACATTCGTCGCGAGATCCGAAAGTTGCCTCACCACCAAGTCCGACTCGTACCCCGCGACCTCGCGGCGCGTCCCCGATGCCGACGTAAAAAAGCCGACGATCATCGCCGCGATGAGAAGGATAAAAGCGAGCACAAGCACGAGCGCCACCGCTCGCTTGCGACCAGGCAACATGAGGGGTGAGCCGGACACGAGGCGCGGAAAATCACATGGCGAACCGGGCGGCACAAGCCCGCATCACGCGAACATCCCACTCGCCGCGCTGCGCAGCGAGCGATGCTCACCCCACCTCAGCCGCGCGCGAGTTCTTCGAGCAAGGCCTGGTTCAGCCGGATGCCGGCTTCGAAATTCTCGACGGGAAAATTTTCATCCGGCGCGTGCGCGCGGCAGTCGGGCAGCGCGAGGCCGAGCAGCAGCGTCTCGACGCCGAGGATTTCGCGGAAGGTGTTCACGATCGGGATGCTGCCGCCTTCGCGGATCAGCGCGAGCGGGCGTCCGGGAAAAGCCGCGGCCAGTGCGCGCTGCGCGGCTTTGCCATCGGCGGAATGCGGGTCGGTGAGATACGGATCGCCGCTGTGCCCGTCGGCGATTTCGAGGCGCACGCCGGGCGGGCAGTGCGCGAGCAGATGCGCGCGCACTTTCGCGAGGATGTCCGCGGGCCGCTGGCCGGGGACTAGGCGGAAGGTGAGTTTCACGAACGCTTCGCGCGGGATCACCGTCTTGCTGCCCGTGCCCTGAAAGCCGCCGCCGATGCCGTTCACCTCGGCGGTCGGGCGCGCCCATGCTCGCTCGACGGACGAGAAGCCTTCCTCGCCAAACGGCGCCGCTGCGCCGGTCACCGCGAGGAGTTCCTTTTCGCCGAAAGGCAGTCGCGCCCACGCGTCGCGCTCCCACTTCTGGAGCGGCGCGACGCCGTCGTAAAATCCCGCGATGGCGACGCGGCCGTGCGCGTCGTGCAACGTCGCGACGAGACGCGCGAGCGCGGTGGCGGGATTCGCGACCGTGCCGCCGTAGATGCCGCTGTGCAGATCGATCGCCGGACCATGCACGCGCACTTCCATCGCCGTGATGCCGCGCAGGCCGTAAGTGAAAGTCGGCGTGCGCGGCGCGATCATGCCGGTGTCGCTGATGGCGATGAGATCGCACCGCAGCTCCTCGCGGTGCGCGGATAAAAATTCGGCGAGGTGCTGGCTGCCGACTTCCTCTTCGCCCTCGATGAGGAAGATGAGATTCACGGGCAGCTCGCCTTTTGCGCGCAGCGTCTCCTCGACGCCGAGGATGTGCGCGAGGATCTGGCCCTTGTTGTCCGTCGAGCCGCGCGCATAGATGATGCCGTCGCGCACGGTCGGCTCAAACGGCGGCGTGGTCCACTCCGCGAGCGGCTCGACAGGCTGCACGTCGTAGTGGCCGTAGATCATCACGGTGCGGCGACCGGACTTGTGCTCATTGCGCGCGGTGACGATCGGGTGGCCGCCCGTCGCGTGCAGTTCAGCCTTCAGTCCGATGGCGGTGAGTTTTTGCACGAGCCAATCAGCGCACCGCGCGACATCGCCGGCGTGCCGCGGCTCCGTCGAGACGCTGGCGAAACGGATGAAGGAGAAAAGATCGCCGAGGTGCGGGGTGTGCATCGGCGGATGCTAGCAGGGCGAGGTGCGAGTGTGAAAGTATTCCCTCCGACGAGCGGGATTCCGGGAACGGCTGCGCCTACACCGCGACGGGATCCGCGCCCACCACGCCGATGATGTGCAGGCCGCTGAGTGTCACCACGTCCTCACCACCGGGCATCGCAATCGTGACCGAGTGGCCGACAACCGCCGCATTTTCGGGGTGCTCCACGCGGAAAACATCGCCGCTGCTGCATCTCACCTCGAACGGCTGGAACGGAACGGCTTTCAGGCGCTGGCGGATTTGTTGGAGCATCGCTCGGAAAATATCCGCTTGAAGCGCGCGGTCAAGATGCGCGCCGAATCCCCTTCTCGACTTCACCGCCGCGCGTTCCCTAAAAACGCGGCCCGCAATTTTCCATGAGCCAAGACACGCCCGCAGCGCCCGCACCGAGTGCCCCTTCCGATTTCATCCGCGACATCGTCGCGCAGGATGTCGCTGACGCTCGCTATCCGAAAATCCTCACGCGCTTCCCGCCCGAGCCGAACGGCTACCTGCACATCGGCCATGCGAAATCGATCTGCCTGAACTTCGGCATCGCGCGCGAATTTGGCGGCGCATGCAACCTGCGGATGGACGACACGAACCCGACGAAGGAGGACATCGAATACGTCGAGAGCATCAAGCAGGACGTGGACTGGCTCATCGCCGGCTGGGCGGACCACGTGAAGACGCCGCAGCTTTTTCACGCGAGCGACTACTTCGAGCAGCTCTATCTTTTCGCGAAGACGCTCATCCAAAAAGGCAACGCCTACGTGTGCGATCTCACCGGCGAGCAGGTCGCGGAATATCGCGGCGCGCCGACGGAGCCCGGCCGGCCTTCGCCGAATCGCGACCGCAGCGTGGAGGAAAATCTCGACCTTCTCCGCCGCATGTGCGCCGGGGAATTTGCCGACGGCACGAAGACGCTGCGCGCAAAAATCGACATGGACTCGCCGAACATCCACCTGCGCGATCCGGTGATCTACCGCATCCGGCACACGGAGCATCAGGCCACGGGGAACAAGTGGTGCATTTATCCGATGTACGATTACGCGCACTGCCTGAGCGACGCGATCGAGGGCATCTCGCATTCGATCTGCACGCTGGAATTTGAAGTCCACCGCCCGCTCTACGACTGGCTCGTGGACGAAATCGGCCTGTGGAATCCGCGCCCGCGGCAGTACGAATTCGCGCGGCTGAATCTCACCTTCACGCTGCTGAGCAAGCGCAAGCTGCTGCAGCTCGTGGAGGAGGAAATCGTGACCGGCTGGGACGACCCGCGGATGCCGACGATCTGCGGAATGCGCCGCCGCGGCGTGACGGCGCAGGCGTTGCGCAATTTCGCGTATCACATCGGCGTGACGAAGTACATGTCGCTCACCGACGTCGCCGTTCTCGAGCATTCGATCCGCGAAGACCTGAACAAAATCGCACTCCGCCGCCTCGCCGTGCTGCGTCCGCTGAAAGTGGTGATCACGAATTTTCCCGAGGGAAAAACGGAACTGTGCGCGGCGACGAACAACCCGAACGACGAGAGCGCGGGCATGCGCGAGGTGCCGTTCACGCGCGAGATTTGGATCGAGCAGGATGACTTCATGGAAGTGCCCGCGCCGAAATATTTCCGGCTGAAACCCGGCGGCGAAGTGCGGCTGAAGTACGCGTTCATCATCAAGTGCGACGAAGTCGTGAAGGATGCCGACGGCAAGGTGATCGAGTTGCGCTGCACCGCCGATCTCGACAGCAAGACCGGCGGACCGACCGCAGGGCAGAAGGTGAAAGGCACGGTCCACTGGGTGAGCGCGGAGCATGCGGTGGATGCCGAAGTACGGCTCTACGATCGCCTTTTCACCGAGGCTGAGCCGGAGAAGGACGGTCGTGATTTTAAGACCGTGCTCAATCCGCACTCGCTGGAAATCATCACCGCGAAAGTCGAGCCGTCGCTTCGCGAGGCGAGCGCCGAGGTGCGCTATCAATTCGAGCGGCTCGCGTACTTCACGCTCGATGCGGATGCGAAACCCGGCAGGCCAATTTTCAATCGCACGATCACGCTCAAGGACGGGTGGGCGAAGGAAACCCAGCGCGGCTGATCGCGGGGACACGCGAGCACCGCGCGCGGCGGGGAAGTCGCGCGCACTCGAAACGGCAGGGGCACAGAAGGTGCTTATAATTGCCATAATCATGTTTGTCCGAAAAAAAAACAAACTGCGCATCGCGTACGCACTGCTCACCGCAACCGCATTCGCCGCCATCGCACACGACACCGCGTCCCGTGATGCACTCGCACTTTCCGCGAGCCGTGACCAGCAGCGCCCGGCGACAGAAACGCGCGCGCCACTCGCCATCACGCCGCTCGCGCAGTCTCCATTTTCCGAGGCACGCCCGGGGCACGCGGATGTCGCCCTCGCTGCGGACACACGCGACCAAGGCACGCTCGCACCGAAAGGAGGAAACGCTGCGACCGCCCCGCGCGTGTATTTCCTCACGGTCGCGATCCAGGTGGATCCCGGCACCGGCCCGGTGGCGTTCAACCGCGGCACGCGCGTGCTTTTCCTGAAAGAGCAGGACGGCAAGGTGCTCGTCCGCCATCATCGCGCAGATTTCCTGATCGAAAAATCGCAGGTCACCGACGACCTGAACGTCCTCACGGCGCTCGCGCGGAACTCATCGTAGCTTGCTTTGCCGCGCGGAGCCGATAGACCGCGCGCGTGACTGAAACGGAAGCCTGCATCGCCCTCAACATGGTGCCGGGGATGGGCCCGGTGCGCCTTCGCACGCTGCTCGAGACTTTTGAAACTCCGCAGCGAATCCTCGCCGCCGGCGCCGCTGCATTGCGCGCGGCCAAGGGCGTCGGCAAAGAAACGGCGGATTCGATCGCGTCGTGGGAATCGCATGTCGATCTCGCGGCGGAATTGAAACGCATCGCGGATTTCGGCGCGAACGTGATCACGGTCAGTTCGCCCGAATATCCCCCGGCACTGCGCACGATCCACAATCCGCCCGTGGTCCTCTACGTGTGGGGCGACATCTGCGCGGCGGATGCCCACGCCATCGGCGTCGTCGGCTCGCGCAACGTCACGCACTACGGCACCGAGACCGCGAAGAAAATTTCCTACCAGATCGCCTTCGCCGGCTACACCGTCGTCAGCGGCCTTGCGCGCGGCATCGACACAGCGGCGCATCAGGGCGCGCTCGCCGCGAAGGGCCGCACCGTCGCCGTGATCGGCAGCGGACTCTCGCAGCTTTATCCGCCGGAAAATTTCGGTCTCGCGGAAAAGATCGCCGAGTCCGGCGCAGTCGTCAGCGAGTATCCGATGGAACGCCCCGCGGACCGGCAGACCTTTCCGTATCGCAATCGCATCGTCGCCGGCTGGGGGCGCGGGCTGCTCGTCGTCGAGGCCGGCCTGAACAGCGGCGCGCTCATCACCGCGAATCAGGCCGTCGAGCAGGGCCGCACGGTCTTCGCCGTCCCCGGCCAGATCGATCGCCCGACGAGCGCCGGCACGAACCGCCTCATCCAGCAAGGCGCGCGCCTCATCACTTCCGCCGACGATATCCTCGATGAACTCGGCTCGCTCATCCCGCGCGGATCGATCGGGACTGCGTCCGAAAAAAGCGCGCGCACGGACAGCACGGATCCGTCTTCCGGCCCGGCGCTCACGCAAAATGAAACGCTCCTCGTCACCGCGCTCGAGGTCGGTGAACTCACGCTCGACGAACTCGCCGCCGCCACGCGCCTTCCCGGCCCGAAAGTCACGAGCACGCTGCTCGGCCTCGAGATGAAACGCCTCGTACGCGCCCTCCCCGGCCACCGCTACGTGCGCGCCTGAGGGCTCGCCGGCTCGCGCTGTTCCGCCACGCTCACGAGACGGCGGATCAAATTCTCCCACGACACGCGGCCGATCGGTTGCGTGTCCGGGCCGCGCACCACCGCAACCGTGCAGCGCGCCGCGCGCATTTTCCACAGCATGCTGAACGCCGGTTCATCCGGCCCGACCGTCACGATTCTCCGCTGGCAAGCACCGGCATTCACATCGCGGCGTCCGTCGAGCAGCACTTCGAACGCATCCACGACTCCCGTGATTTTCTCGCCGTCCTCGCACAGCCAGCGCTCCGCGCCGCGCTTCGATCCGGAGGAAAGGAGACGGCTGACCGGCTCCTCCGCGCGGATCACTTCGCCCGGCTCGATCGGCGTCATCACGTCCTTCGCCGTCACCGCGCGGAAGTCCACGACGTTATGAATCATCTGCCGTTCCGTTTTTGAAATCACCCCCGAGCGCTCGCTCTCCGCCGTCATGTATTTGAAATCCTCCCGCCCGAGAAATAGCCGCTGCTGCTTCGCGGGCTTCGCGCCGAAGAGCAGCCGCTGCGCGCCCGCCCCGACCCAGTGGATCGGCGTGAGGAGCAAATCCAAAAACTGCAGCGGCCCGGCGAGCAGCGCGAGCGCGCGGTGCGGGAATCGGCGGAAAAGCGACTTCGGCAGCAATTCCAAACCGAAGAGATACACCGGGAGATAGAGCCCGATCGCCACGAGGTAGCCCGACTGCCCGAGCCGCGCGACGATCATCCGCGTGCCCAGCACGAGGGCAAAAATGTTCGCCAGATTCGTGACGATGAGCACCGTAATCAGCATCCGATCCGGATTCGCCAGCAGACGCTGCAGCGTGCCTGCCCCGCGGTCCCGCTCCTTCACGCGATGCGCGAGGCGCACGCGGTTCACGGAGAAAATCCCGGCCTCGATGCCGCTGAAGACAAACGACACAAGCAGGCACAGCAGGATGAAGAGCGCCGAAATCATGCGTCCCCCTCCTCCCGCTCCTTTGGCTCGCGGACGAGCAGCACCTCGTCCACGCGCTTGCGCGAAACGCGGCGCACCGTGACGTGCAGACGCCCGATCCGGAGTTGCTGCCCCTTTTTCGGCAACTGCCCGAGCCGCGTGAAAATCAACCCGCCGATCGTGTCGATGCCCTCGTCCTCAAACTTCTCGCCCAGCGCCTCGGTGATGTCCTCCAGCCGCGCGCTGCCGCTCGCGAGGACCCGACCGTCGCCGATTTCCTCGATGTAAAATTTCGCGTCCGACTGCGGCACCGCATCACCGATGATTTCCTCCACGAGATCGCGCAGCGTCACGAGCCCTTCCACGCCGCCGTGCTCATCCACGACGAAGGCGATGCCCTGCGAGTGCGAGAGAAAACCTTTCAGCAGCGCGAGCGCCTGCATCGTCTCCGGCACGAATGACGGCACGCCCAGCCGCTCGGTGTAATGCACGCCCGGCTCCCGCAGCAGCGCGGGCACATCGAGCACGCCCTCGATGTCATCCGGCGTCTCGCCATGCACCGGCACGCGCCGCAGGCGGCGAGCGCGCACGAGCGGGATCACCTCTTCATTTGTCAGATCATCCGGCAGCGAAAACATCTCCACGCGCGGCGTCATGCAGTCCTTCGCAGTCTTGTCGCCGAGTTTGATGATTTCGGAAATCATCTCCGTCTCCGTCTCCTGCAGCGTGCCCTGCGCCGCGCTCATTTCCACGAGCGTGCCGAGTTCGTCATCCGTGAGCCGCTGCTGCGCGAGGAGCATCTCCGGCAGGATCGCCTCAGCGACCCGCTCGCTGCCGCGCTCGAGCAATCGCGAGAGCGGATCCACGACGGGGAGGAGCTTCCCGAGCAGTCGCGTGCCAAACCGCACGACGAGCATCGGAGCACCGATGCCGATCAATTTCGGAACGAGATCGCACGCAAAAACGATGAGCGCAAAAAGCAGCAGCGCCGATGCCCAAAAAGGAATCGCGAGCCCGCGCTGCCCCTCGATCAATGCGAGGCTGCCGATCATCAGCGGCGCATTTACCAGTGCGTCCGCGATGAGGATCGCGCTCAGCAGCCTGCGCGGATTTTCCATGATGCGTGAGAGCCCTTCACCGAGCGCGCCGCGCTGCTTCCGCAGGGCGGCCATGCGCGATTGCGGCAGCGCAAAAAATCCCGTCTCCAGCGCGGAGATCACCGCCGACATCATCGCGAGGAGGACCAGCGCCGCGGCAAACAGAAGCGTGGCTAGCGGAGGCATTGGGCCATCCTTTCGGCGGGGTTTGGGGAAACCGCGTGAAGTTGAGTCAGCGTCCGCTTGTCTTGCACAGGCGCACGCAGAATAGTGCCGACGAAGAATCCCGCGATGAAAAAAGAACCGCCTGTCCGCGCGCCCGATCCCGGCGACGCCCGTGACGCCGCCACCGAGCCATGTTACCTCGCGTGGTTTGCGCGGTTCAATGCGGGCGAATTTTACGAAGCGCACGAAGTCCTCGAATCGCTCTGGCTGCGCACGAAAGGCGGCGACCGTGATTTTTTCAAGGGCCTCATCCAGATCGCCGGCGCGTTCGTTCACCTCCGCAAGCAGCGCGAAATTACGGCGGCCGGCGCGACGCAGGAAAATCGCCTGCGCCCCGCGACGCGCCTTTTCCTCCGCGGCCGCCACCACCTCGCGCCGTTCGGCCCCGTCCACCTGCGGCTCGATGTCGCCACGCTGTGCGCGCTCTGCGAAAAACTCGCCCGCGGCATCGAGGCATCGGGCTTCGCGGAAAATCCGTGGAATCCGGCGACGCCGCCACACGTCGCACTCGCCGCGTGAACGAGGAGCACTTCGATGTCGTCGTGATCGGCGGCGGCGCGGCGGGAATGATGTGTGCCGTCACTGCGGGCCAGCGCGGGAGGAAAGTCGCGCTCCTCGAGCACAACGATCGCGTGGGAAAAAAGATCGCCATCAGCGGCGGCGGGCGGTGCAACTTCACGAACACAGGCATCGAGCCCGGGTGCTATCTCTCGGAGCGCCCGGATTTTTCGCGCTCGGCACTCGCGCGCTACACCGCGTGGGATTTCATCGCGCTCGTCGAGAAGCACGGCATCGCCTACCACGAAAAAAAACTCGGCCAGCAATTTTGCGACGGAAGTTCGCGCGAGATCATCGCGCTGCTCGACGCGGAATGCGCGGAGGCAAATGTCCGGACGTTCACGAACTGCCGCGTGCAGCGCGTGGAAAAAACGGAACGCTTTCGCCTCGCGACCACGCGCGGAGAATTCACCTGCGATTCACTCGTGGTCGCCAGCGGCGGGCTTTCGTTTGCGAAGCTCGGCGCGACGGCTTTTGGCTACGACATCGCGCATCAGTTCGGCCACCGCATCACGCCGCTGCGTCCCGGACTCGTGCCGTTCACTTTTTCCAAAAACGATGAGCCGCTGCACGAACTCAGCGGCCTCGCACTTCCGGTCGTCACGCGCTGCGGCAAGGCGGCATTCGAGGAGGCCATGCTCGTCACGCACCGCGGGCTGAGCGGCCCGGCGATCCTGCAAATTTCCAGCTACTGGCGCGAGGACGGCGCGGTGGAAATCGATCTGCTCCCCGATCCTCGCGCCGGCGAATCGCTGCTGCGCGCACGCGCGACCGGGCGCGATCTTGCGTCCGTGCTTGGCGAGTGGATGCCGCGCCGTTTCGCCGACGCATGGTGCGCGCAGCACGCACCGGCAAAGCCGCTCGTGCATTTCAAGCAGCGCGAATTCGAGGACACGATGCGGCTGCTGCGCGCATGGCCGTTCCGGCCCGCGGGCACGGAAGGCTACCCGAAAGCGGAGGTCACACTCGGCGGCGTGGACACCGGCGAACTCTCCTCGAAGACGATGGAATCGCGCCGCGCGCCCGGCCTGTTTTTCATCGGCGAAGTCGTGGACGTGACCGGTTGGCTCGGCGGCTACAATTTCCAGTGGGCCTGGTCCAGCGGCCACGCCGCGGGCGAAGTGGTTTAGATGCCGTGTGAAAAAGCGGCTCTGTCCAAAAATAGCCCAACGCTTCAGCGCTGGGTTACGGATTCGCGCGGCTAGCAAGTCCCGGAGGGACGGCAGAACCTCGCGTCGCATCGCTGCTTCGCTTTCGTCCCTCCGGGACTCCTTTCCATTGCATCCGCAGTCCCAGCACTGAAATGCAGGACTGTTCTCGGACACGCCACGTCGCACGCACGCGACCCAAACTACCTCGCTGCTACATCGCGCTTCCTTTTCAGGAAAGGATCGCTTGTGACGATCGCCGCGATGAGCGCAGACATTTTATATCCGCTCGCGGCCACCTGCTTTTGCACCGCATCGAGCGCGGCTTTGTCCGAACGCTCGATGCCGCGGCCCAGCGCGTAGGTCATCATTTTCTGCGCAAAGGCGCGCGCGAACTTCTCGCCCCTGAGGTATTTTTTCAGGCCGGCGACGCCGTCCACATTTGCGCCATCGGCAAATTTCCCCGAGGCGTCGATCCGATTGTTCCCCTCCTGCGTGCGCCACGCGCCGATGGCGTCGAAATTCTCCAGCGTGAATCCCACCGGATCGATCTTCGCGTGGCACACGGCGCAGTCGGGATTCGCGCGGTGCTGCTCGAGCCGCACGCGCAGGGAGGCATCCTTGTCCACCTTCGTTTCCTCGAGCGGCGGCACATTCGCGGGCGGCGGCGGCGGCGGCGTGCCGAGCATTTGTTCGAGCACCCATTTGCCGCGGACGACCGGCGAAGTGCGCGTGGGCATCGAGGTCGCGAGCAGCACGCTCCCCTGCCCCAGCACTCCGCCGCGCGGCGAGCCATGCGGAATCTGCACGCGGCGAAACTCGCTGCCCTCCACTCCCGCGAGGCCGTAGTGCTCGGCGAGTTGCTGATTCACGAAAGTAAAATCGGCATCGATCAAATCGAACAAGCTGTGATCTTCGCGCACAATCGCGTCGAAGAACCGGCGCGTCTCCTCCTTCATCGCCTCGCGCAGCTTCGCACTGAACTTTGGGAATTTTGCGACGTCAATTTCCACCTCGTCCACCGCACGGATCTGCAGCCACTGGCTTGAAAAATTCCGCACAAACGCCTGCGCGCGCCAGTCCGCCAGCATGCGCGTGACTTCGCGCCGCAGCGTGTCGCCTTTGAGCAATTCGCCCTGCGCCGCGAGGTCCGTGAGTCGCGCGTCGGGCATCGAGGACCACAGGAAATACGCGAGCCGCGCGGCCACTTCGTAGTCGTTCAGATTCCGCACGGCACCGGGCTTCAGCGCGTCGGGATCGACTTCCCATCGGAACAAAAAATTTGGCGAGCAGAGCACCGCTTGCACGCCCACGCCCATCGCCTCGGTGAATGGTGCCTTCTCCGCGAGCGCGCCATCCACGAGCCGGCCGATGCGCTCGATCTCCGCCGCCGCGACGGAACGCCGGTACGCCCGCGGGACAAATGCCGCGAGCAACTCGCGCGAGACCTTCCCCTCCGCGCCCGGCTCCGGCAATTTCATGAAGACGCGGCGGAAACTTTCGCCCGGCTCGCGCGCCACATCCACAGGACCGATGACCTCGAAGCCCGCGAGGTACACATTCCGATCGCCGCGCATCTTCGGGTCCGGGTGATTCGATTCGTTGTAGTTGTTCAGGTACGCGGCCGACACGCGATGGCTGCCGCGCTTCATGCGCGCCTTCGTTTCGTATGGCGCGGGCTTGCCGCTGTTCTTCACGTCGAAAGTGGCGACCAGCGCGCCGTCCACGGACACCGCGAGCTTGGGCGCTTCCGGTCCCGCCTGATCGCCGTACGCGCGGAAGCGCAGCACGTATTCGCCATCCGCGGGGAAGTCCACGGCGAGGCTCGCATCTGCCTCGCGGTAAAATCCCAGCACTCCATTCGCGACCGGATGGATCCACTCCGCGCTCTGCGTCGGCTTCATGCGATCCGCACGATAGGACTCGGACGGCGGCGCAGCCTTCTGGCCGGCGAGAACCTTCCCCACGATTTCATCCGCCGCCGCGAGGTAGCGCTCCATGAGCAGCGGCTGGATCGTGAGCACGTCGGCGATCGTGTCGAAGCCGTACGCCGTCTCATCGCTGGGAAAATCCGACGGATCAAAATCCACCGCGAGAAGATCGCGGATCGTGTTGCGATACTCCTCGCGATTCAGGCGGCGCAAAGTCACGCGCCCCGGATTTTTTTGCCCCGCCTCGCTGCCCGCGAGCTGCGCATCAATCCACTGCACGAGCACGTCGCGCTGGCCCTCGGGCAGATGCACCTTGCCCTTGGGCGGCGGCATCTCGCGCGACTCGAGCAGCTCGGCGATTTTCTCCCATGCCTTGCGCTCGCCGGGCGTGAAGCCCTTCTCCGCGTACGGCCGGAAATCAAAATCGCCCTTTTGCTTTTCCGCTCCGTGACACGAGAAGCAGTACTTTTCCCCGACCTGCTTTAATTGCGGCGCGACCAATGGCTGCTCGGCGCACGCTTGTTCCATTCCGCAAACGAATGCCGTGGCGGCCATGAAAAATTGAAGACGAAGTCCGATCATGTGGCGGTATTCTATGCGGGAAGGATGGAGCAATTAGGCGAATTCTGGGACGGCGGGATTTTCAAAATTGGCGTCGTGCGGAGCATGAAAATACTCGGGGCCCGGCCAATTTCCAGCGGAGGCGCGCTCGGGGTGAGCGCGGACGCGAGCCCCACCCATGTCGATGCGGCGAAAATGGAAGGCCGGGAGGCAGGACTGGTCCCGCTTCCCGGCCAAATTCCGACGCGCGCAAAACCGCGCGCGGTCCCGATCCGCGAAGGCTACTTGCCCGCCTTGCCCGTGAGTCCCTCGGCCTGCAGCGCGGCAAAGACATCCTTCGGGCTGAAGTCGCCTTTCACCTCAAACGACGTCGCCTTTTTTTCCGCGGTGTTCGAGGCCACGCCCTTCACTTTGCCGAGCGCAGCATTCACGGCCTTCACGCACTTGTCGCAGCAGAGATGCACGTCGTTCACTTTCATCGAGGAGACCTTCGCTTCGCCCGCGCCGCTCGTGTCCTTCAGCGAGACATCCGCGCTCTCACTCTTGCCAAAATAACCCGCCGCCACGAGTGCATCCGCCGCGGCCTGCACGGTCGCCTTGTCCGCGCCGGTGAGCGTCACAGTGCCGGCGTCCTTGTCGCAAGTGGCCGTCACGCCCTTGGCTTTTGCGACCGCTTTTTCCACGCCGGTCACGCAGCTCTTGCAGCAGAGATGCACGTTGGAAAGCTTCACAGTGCTCTCCGCGCGGACGAAGGAGGCGAGCGCGGCGGTTGCGATGAGGGCGAGGATGGATGACTTCATGGTGTTGGTATTTTTTTGTGGAAAAGGGAGCGCGTGCTCCGCGTCAACAATCCGTGCGGGGCGCAGACCTTTGGCTCGGTGAGCGACCTACGGCAGTTCCTTGATCTGGATGTGCCGGTATTCCATCTGCCCGCGATCCGCCTCGAGTCCGACCGAGCCGCTCTCGGGGAGTTTCAGCGCGTCCTCGAGCACCTCGCCGTTGCATTCGCAATGCGCGACATTGTCCTTCACCGTCACGATGATTTGGTTCCAATCCTGCGGCTTGTATTTTTTGAGTTCCTTGTACGGCCCGGCCACAAGGTAGTCGCGGCACTGGAGCTGCGGCTTGCGCAGGAAAATCCCGCTGTCCGCATTCACCGCCGCGCGAAACTCGATTTTCAAAATGAAGTTCTTCGGGAATTCCTTTGCCGTCCAGAGCTGCCGGATGCGCGGGCCCTTCGCCGCGTCGTGCGCGTTCACCACGAGGATGCCCGGCTTTGCGGAATAGCGTCCGTCGCTCGCGTCAGTCTTGCCGTCGAAAGTCTCGAGCACCTTCTGCTCTTTGTCGCGGTAGCCCCAGCCGGTGAGATCCTTTCCATTGTAAAGTGAGACGAATCCCGGCTCCGGCGTGAAATCGTCGGCGCGCGCGAGGGACAAAACGGACGTGGCGAGGGTGAGGAGGACGGCGAAGCGAGGGAGGAATTTCATCGCGCAGGCTTTCGCGATCGCGCGCATTTCGGCAAGCGCGATCATGGGGACGCGCCGCATTCGAGATCCGCGGGACACGTGGCGGCCTTTCGGATGGCGCTTGAAAAGCGCGACGCGCGCGAGCAAGCGTGACGCGGTATGCGCAGACCATCGAATGCAACCCGGACGCGCGAGCGCGGAGGCTGGCCCAGTGCCCGCACGAGGCTGCTCATTTTCACCCTCATCCTCGCGAGCCTCGCCGCCGCGCGCGCGCAAGACCGGCCCGCAGCGGTGATCGAATCCGCCCCGAGGCCCGCGCTCGCGCAGCCGCCCCCGGCACCGGCGGATGATGACACCGCGCGCTGGCTCGCCGGCCTCCAGCCGCAGGGCGCGGCGCTGCGGAATTTCGCCATCGTCCCGGCGTGGAAGCAGCACGCGCGGGAACTCGCCTCCGCGTGGAACGACAGCGAAACCCACCGCCTGATCAAGGTGCGCGCGTGGGCGTCCGCGGCGCTCGGCGAGACCGGCAGCTCGAATTCGCCGGTGTTCTATTTTTTCAGCGGCGCGGATTTTTTGTATCCGCACGCGCTCTTCCCCAATGCGAAAACGTACGTGCTCTGCGCGCGCGAACCGGTCGGCAGCCAGCCGGACCCGACGCGCATCCCGGCCGGCGAACTCGCCGGTGCGCTCGCGACGTTTCGCAACTCGCTCAGCTCGCTGCTGGACTTCAGTTTTTTCATCACGAAGGATCTGCGCCGCGACGTCGAGCAGCGTCACATTCCCGGCATCCTGCCCGTGCTGGAAGTCATCCTCGCCCGCGAGGGCGCGCGGGTGCTCGAGGTCCAGCCCGTGCGCTGCAGCGGCGATGGCGCAATTTTGCCGGAGGCGAAAATGAAGGGCGGCTCGCCCGGCGTGCGCATCCGCTTCCGCACGGCGGAAAGACCCGAGCAGACGCTCTATTATTTCTTCGGCGACCTCTCGAATGGCGGGCTGAAAACGCATGGCGGCATCCTGCGATTTTGCGAGACGCTCGGCAGCGGCCGCAGCCTGCTGAAGGCGGCGAGCTTCCTGCCGCACGAGAGCGAATTCACGCGCATCAATGCATGGCTGCTCGAGCACAGTCGCGCGATCGTGCAGGACCCGAGCGGGATTCCTTTCCGCGCCTTTCCGCGGGGAAAATGGAGGATGCGTTTTTGGGGCCGCAGTGCGCAGCCGATCGAGATTTTCCAAAAGTACACCGAGCCCGATCTGCAGGCCGCGGTGGATGCCACGCCGGGGCTGCGGCTGCCGTTCGGCTTCGGCTACCAGCACGAGGCGTCGAAGGCGCTGCTCATCCTCGCGGAGCGCACGGGCGGCGAGTGAGCGCGCGGTTGACGCGCCATGGCGCGCTCCGTACATCGCGCGTTCCCATGCGCCGCATCCTCCTCGCCACCCTCGCCGCGACCCTGCTCCCGCTCGGGCGAGGCGCGGTGGCAGCGGCGGAAAAAGCGCCGGGGCTCGCCGTCACTTTCACCGCGGCTGGGAAGTCCGACACGCGCGCCGCGCGACTCTGCGCGCTCCACGTTCCGAAGGGCTCGCCCGCGACGCCCTTCCTGCCGCCCGGTGCATTCAGCGCGAAGTGGGAGGGCGATGTGGATTCGCCGCTGCGAGGCGACTACACGTTCAGCGTCGAGGTGCGCGGCGAGGTGAAGGTGAGCGTGAACGGCCAGCAGATCCTCGACGCCGCCGGTGCCGCCGATGCCCAGACTGCGAGCAAGGCGGTGCAACTGCAAAAGGGCGCGAATCATTTCATCGTGGAATTTTCCTCCGACGGCGGGGACGACGCGCAACTCCAGCTTCAATGGGCGTCGAAGGAATTCCCGAGCGAGCCCGTGCCGCCGACCGCGTGGACGCACGCGCCATCGCCCGCCGAACTCGCGGACGCAAAAAAGCGCGAGGGACGAATGCTTTTCAACGACCTGCATTGCGCATCCTGCCACGACGGCGGCGCGCTCGTGCCGAAGGACGGCAACGGCATGATGGAAACGATGCTGACCGCGCCGGATCTCGCCGATGCGGGCGCGCGCTTCCGCCCCGAGTGGATCGCCGCGTGGGTGAAAAATCCGCGCGCGCTCCGGCCCGACGCGACGATGCCGATGCCGCACGCGACGAAGGAACAGTGCGCGGACCTCGCGACATTCCTCGCGACGCTCGGCACGCCGGTGAAAGTGAACGCGGAAAATGTGAACGCGGAATTCGCGGCGGCGGGCGGCGCGCTCTTCGCAAATCTCGGCTGCATCGCCTGCCACACGACGCCGGATATTTCCGCAAAGGACGAACACGCGCGCATCGCGCTCGCGCACGTCGCGGGGAAATTCCAGCCAGCGGCGCTCGTCGAATATTTGCAGAATCCGATGGCGCACCATGCGTGGACGCGGATGCCGAACTTCCGCCTGAGCGATGAGGAGGCCGCGAAGTTGAGCGCATATTTGCTCGCAAATGCGAAGGCCGCATTCCCCGCGGCGAAGGGCGACGCGGCGCGCGGCAAGGCGCTGGCGACGAGCCTCGGCTGCGCGAATTGCCACGCGATTCCCGGCATCGAAAAAAGCGCGCTCGCCGCGCCGTCGCTCGCAGCCGCGATGAAGGCTGGCGCGAAAGGCTGCCTCGCGGAAACCGCGGGCAAGGCTCCCAGCTTTGCCCTTTCTCCGCGGCAGCGCGAAGGGCTCGCCGCATTTCTCGCGACGGATCTCGCGTCGCTGAAGCAGGACGTGCCCGCGGAATTTGCCGAGCGGCAAATCGCGCGCCTGAACTGCACCGCGTGCCATCCGCGCGACGGGCAGCCGAGCACGTGGCAGAAAGTCGAGGAGGAGATGACCGCGCTGCAAAACGCCGCGCCGCAGCCCGAGCAAATCGAAGGCGCGCCGATCGCGAGCACGGCGGTGCCGCACCTCACTTGGCTCGGCGAAAAGCTGCAGACCGGCTGGATGGGCAGCTTCATCGCCGGTGCCGCGCCATCGAAGCCGCGTCCGTGGATCGTCGCGCGGATGCCGGGTTTCGGCGGCCCCGCGATGGGCATCGCCATCGGCCTCGCGCAGCAGCACGGCCTCCCACTTTCCGACGCGCCGCAGCCTGCGCCGGACACGGAAACGATCGCGCTCGGCGAAAAGCTCACCGGCTCGGATGGCGGGTTCAATTGCACGACCTGCCACGCGGTGAAAGAGGTGGCGGCGACGGCGGTCTTCGAGGCGCCCGGCGTGAATCTCGGCAACACGCTGGAGCGCGTGCGCAAGGGCTGGTTCCACCGCTGGCTGCTCGCGCCGCTGCGGATCGACGCGGAGACAAAGATGCCGAAATTCAGCGAGGATGGCGTGACGACGCAAATCACCGATGTGCTCGGCGGCCGGGCGGCGGAGCAATTTGAAGCCATCTGGCAATACCTCCACTCACTGCACTGAACGATGGCCGACACGACGCCCATCCGCTGGTGGCCGGGAATCGCAATCGCGATCTTTGGAGCGGCCATTTTCCTGATCCTCCGCGTGCTCGACGTGTGGCCTTACGAGCAGGCGCGCTCGCTCGCGTTGCTCGCGACCGTCAGCGGGACCGCGCTGCTGCTGCTCGTGTGGTGGCTGTTTTTTTCCCGCGCGCCGATGCGCGTGCGGCTCGCTCCGCTGCTCGTGGCCGCACTGGTTCCCGTGTTTTTCAAACACCGCGGGATGACCGGCGACTTCGTCCCGCTATTCGAATTTCGCTTTGCGAAAAGCAGCGCCTCCGCGGCGGTCGGCGGAAAGTCGGCGATGCTTTCCGCACGCGCGGATTTTCCGCAGGCGTTCGGACCGACCCGCGATGCGCGGCTCGACGGGCCCGCGCTCGATCCCGATTGGAAGAATCAGCCGCCGGAGATTTTGTGGCGTCAGCCCGTCGGCGCGGCGTGGTCGGGCTTCGCCATCATGGGCGACCGCGCGCTCACGATGGAGCAGAGCGGCGAGGAGGAACTCGTGACGTGCCGCGACATTTTCACCGGCAAGCTGCAGTGGAGCGCCGCGAATGCAGGGCACTATCGCACGTCCATCGCCGGCGAGGGCCCGCGCACCACGCCGACCGTGGCGGGCAGCCGCGTCTTCACGCTCGGCGCGACGGGCACACTCCGCTGCCTCGATCTCGAAACCGGCAAGGCCATCTGGTCGCGCGAACTGACCAGGGACTCGGTCATCCAAATGCCAGCCGCGAACGCTGCGGCTGCACGCGAGCCAGCGAATCGCGGCGCGGACGACGCGGCGGCGCACCGCGCGGAAACTGGGGGCGAAGTGCCGATGTGGGGCTTCGCGTCCTCGCCGCTCGTCCACGAGGGAAAAGTGATCGTGAGCGCGGGCGGCAAGGACGGCAAATCGCTGCTCGCCTACGATGCCGCGACAGGCGCGCCCGTGTGGCGCGGCGGCAGCCGTCCGATCAATTACAGCTCCCCATTTTTGCTTACGCTCGCGGGCCAGCCGCAGATCGTGATGTTCAACACCGAGGCCATCACCGCGCACGATCCCGCGACCGGCGACGTGCTGTGGGAGCACGCGTGGGGCAAAGGCATGCCGCACGTGGCACGCCCGATCCCCGTCGGCGCGAACCGCGTGCTTTTCTCCAGCGGCTACGGCGTCGGCAGCGCGCTGCTGGAAATCGCGCGCGGTGAGGACGGCAAATTTGCGGCGAGCGAAGTGTGGAGGACGATTCGCTTTCAGGCGAAATTCTCGAACCCCGCGGAGCGCGGGGGTTTCGTGTATGGCGTGAGCGATGGCATCTTCGCGTGCCTCGATCTGAAGGACGGCACCGTGCGCTGGAAAGATGGACGGTACGGGCACGGCCAGGGCCTATTCGTCGGCGAGCACTACGTGCAAATGACCGAGCGCCCCGGCGACATCGTGCTGCTGCGCCCGACGCCCGACGGCGCGAACGAACTCGGACGCTTCCATATTTTCGACGACAAGACGTGGAATCCGATCGCGCTGAGCGGCGATTTGCTCCTCGTGCGCAACGATCGCGAAGCCGCGTGCCTCCGCCTCCCGCTCGCGAAGGCCGCGCCGTAGTTCTGACTCCGCCAGTCTCCTGTGTTGAAACCACGGAGGACACGGAGAGCATGGAGGCAGTCATCTCCGTGGTTAAATTGTGCAGTTCATTTTCAATTTGGGAAACTGCCCGAATCCGACAGGCTTGCCGCGCGCGCGCGTCCTCGCCAAGATGCGCGCCCTTTCCCATGAAAACACGACTCTCCCCCGCCCTCGCCGCATTCCTCGGCTGCTCCGTCGCAGCCTTCGCCGATGTGAAACTCCCCGCGCTCATCAGCGACAACATGGTGCTTCTCCAGGACGCGAAAGCGAACGTCTGGGGCACCGCCGATGCCGGGGAAAAAGTGACCGTGAAACTCGGCGACAAAACCGCGAGCGCCGCCGCGGATGAAAATGGCAAGTGGAGCGTGAAGCTCGAAGGACTCGCGCCGGGCTCGGGCAAGGACATGACGGTCGCGGGGAAAAACACGATCACCGTGAAGAACGTCGCGGTCGGCGAAGTGTGGATCGCGAGTGGGCAGTCGAACATGGAGTTCGGATTGCAAGGCGCGAACAACTCCGCGCAGGAAATCGCGGCGGCGAAGTTTCCCGACATCCGCGTTTTCACCGTGACGAAGAAGGGCAGCACCACGCCGCTCGATGACTGCACGGGGAAATGGGAAGTCGCGACGCCGGAGACTGCGGGGCACTTCAGCGCGGTCGGATATTTCTTCGCGCGCGAGCTGCATCAGAAACTGAAGCAGCCCATCGGCCTCATCCACACCTCGTGGGGCGGCACGCCGTGCGAAACGTGGATTCCCGAGAGCGGGATGAAATCGAACGAAACCTTCGGCGCGCACTGGCAGAAAAAAGTCGCCGCGTATCCCGCGGCGAAAGCGCTGTACGACCAGCAGCTCGCGTCCGCAAAGGAAGCGACGGAAAAAGCGAAGGCCGAGGGCAAGCCCGCACCGCACGGACCGCGTCTTCCCGAGGGGCCGGAAAATTTCTCCGGCATGCCGAGCGGACTCTACAACGGCATGATCGCACCGGTCGCACCGTACACGATCCGCGGCGCAATTTGGTACCAGGGCGAGAGCAATGCCGGGCCGAACAACCGCGGAAACATGGAGCTCTACGGCCAGCTTTTCCCGGTGATGATTCTCTCGTGGCGCTACGAGTTTGCGAAGGCGCAGAACGTGCCGCGCGACGAGGCGGAGTTCCCGTTCCTCTTCGTGCAGCTTGCGAATTTTCAAAAGCGCTTCGAGCAGCCGACCGACAGCTACTGGGCGCAAATCCGCGAGGCGCAGTTCGGCACGCTCGAAGTCCCGCGCACCGGCATGGCGCTCGCGATTGATGTCGGCGAGGCGAACGACATTCATCCGAAAAACAAACAGGAAGTCGGGCACCGCCTCGCGCTCAGCGCGCTGGCGCAGGTGTATTTTCAGGAAATGGAATACAGCGGCCCGCTGTACAGCGGGATGCAGATCGAGGAGGGAAAAGTGCGTCTCAATCTCGCCAACGCGCAGGGCCTGAAGACGACGGATGGCGGGCCGATCAAGGGCTTCGCGCTCGCAGGCGAGGACAGGAAATTCCACTGGGCGAAGGCGGAGATTGAGCACGATCACATCGTCGTGTCGTGCGCGGAAGTGCCGAGCCCCGTGGCGATCCGCTACGGCTGGGCGGACAATCCCGAGGTGAATCTCGTGAACGGCGCGGGGCTGCCCGCGAGCCCGTTCCGCAGCGACAAGTGGAAGCAGGAACCGCCGCCGGGGGCGCCGGGATCGTAGTCCCATGGAATTTCCGCCGCTCGATTTTTCCAAGATCCGCACCTACCCGGTGGCGGACCGCGCGAACAAGGTCGCCGTCGAGGCATTTGCAAAGCCGCACACCGCGGGCGCGAGCTTCGCGTCGTTCCTCGACTCGCTGCCGGATTTTCTCGCGGTGCAGGATCTGCGGCATGTCGTCGGCGCGATTGCATCGGCGGTAAAAAACCGGCGGCCCGTGCTGCTCATGATGGGTGCGCACGCGATCAAGGTCGGGCTGAATCCGATCATCGTGGATGCGATGCGGCGCGGCTTCGTGAACGCGGTTGCATTCAACGGCGCGGGCGCAATCCACGACTTCGAGCTGTGCTACCAGGGCGAGACGAGCGAGGACGTGCAGCGCGGGTTGAACGACGGGAGCTTCGGCATGGCGGACGAGACCGGCCGCATGATGAACGCCGCGCTCGCCGACGGCATCGCACGCGGACTCGGCGCAGGCCGTGCGCTTGGAAAAAAGGCGCTCACCTTTCCAAACAGGCATCTCTCGATCATGGCCACCGGCGCGGAACTCGGCGTGCCTGTCACCGTCCACATCGGCATCGGCACGGACATCATCCACCAGCATCCGACCACGGACGGCGCAGTGCTCGGCGAAGCAAGTTACCGCGATTTCAAGACATTCGCCGCCGTGTGCGCGCAACTCGAAGGCGGCGTCGTGCTGAATGTCGGCAGCGCCGTGATCATGCCGGAAGTTTTTTTGAAGGCCCTCACCGTCGCGCGCAACCTCGGGCACAAGGTCGAGAAATTCACCACCGCGACGCTCGACATGACGCGCCATTACCGCCCCGCGGAAAACGTCCAGCGCCGCCCCACTGCGCTCGGCGGACGCGGCGTTTACATCGTCGGCCATCACGAAATCAACCTCCCGCTGCTCTTCGCGGCTGTCGGTGAGGCGGTGAGGTAATTTAAGATTTAGGATTTAAGATTTAAGATTTTTTGAATTCTTCCGCCCACAAACTCGCAGCGCATCCAAGTCGCCGCAGCCGCACGACCCGCTGCAAATCTTAAATCTTAAATCCTAAATCTTAAATGCTCCTCCGCTCTCGCGTCGCCGAAGTCCTCAATCCCGCCCGCCGCATTCTCGTCGTCGGCGAGATGATGCTCGACGAATTCATCTGGGGAAAAGTGAGCCGCATTTCGCCCGAAGCCCCGGTGCCGGTCGTGGATGTTGTGCGCGAAACTTTCAACGCCGGCGGCGCGGCGAACGTCGCGCGCAACCTCCGCGAGTTTTCCGACCACGTGCATCTCATCAGCCTCGCGGGCACGGGGCACGACGCCGATGTCCTGCGCGGAATCCTCGAGGCACGCGGCGTCGCGCTCGACGGCGTGATTTTTGACGCCGCCTACACGACCATCCGCAAGACCCGCATCGTCGCGCGCAATCAGCAGGTCGTCCGCGTCGATCGCGAAGGGCGGCGCGGCTTCACCGATGCGCAGCGCGCGCAGGTGCTCGCGCACTTCGAGCGGCTGCTGCCTTCGCTCGATGCGATCATTTTGGAAGACTACGACAAGGGCCTGCTCGACCAGCCGCTCGTGGACGCACTGGTAAAGTCCGCGCGCGCCGCGGGCAAAATCGTCACCGTGGATCCGAAGCCCTCGAACCCGATCCGCTGGCACGACGTGACGTGCGTGACGCCGAATCGCGGCGAGGCCTTCCGCTTCGCCGGCCGCAAGGAAACCGAGCCTGCCGACACCGCGCTCGAGGACACCGCGCTGCTCGAAGTCGGCGCGATTCTCCTCGAGAAATGGCGCTGCGACCACCTGCTCATCACGCTCAGCGAGCAGGGCATGCTCCTTTTCGATCCCGCGCAGCCGCCCCACCACATCCCGACACGCGCGCAGGAGGTCATCGATGTCAGCGGCGCGGGCGACACCGCCATCGCCGTCTTCACCGCCGCCCTCGCCGGCGGCGCGACCCCGCGCGAAGCCGCCGAGATCGCAAACCACGCCAGCGGCATCGTCGTCGCGAAGACCGGCACCGCCGTCACCTCGCGCGAGGAATTGCTGGCGAGCTTTGTCGGGTAGGGCGCTTCCGCGCAAAGAGCCCGCGCTTTTCGCGAGAAGAAACGGCGCGCCCGGCGAAACGCCCTACCCGGTGAATTGCATCTCCGCCAGTCGCCGATATGTGCCGCCGGGCCGCGCGATGAGTTCGTCGTGTGTGCCGGATTCGGTGATGCGGCCATTTTCCAGAACGCAGATGCGGTCGCACTGGCGCACGGTGGCGAGGCGGTGCGCGATGATGAAGGCGGTGCGGCCGGCGAGCAGCGTTTCCAGCGCGTCTTGGATCAGTTTTTCGCTGCCGCTGTCGAGCGAGCTGGTGGCCTCGTCGAGGAGGAGGATGTCGGGGTTGCGGATGAAGGCGCGGGCGATGGCGACGCGCTGGCGCTGGCCGCCGGAGAGCTTCACGCCGCGGTCGCCGACGAGCGTTTCGAGGCCCTCGGGAAATTGCGCGATGAACTCGGCGCAGTTCGCGCGCTGGGCGGCGTCGCGGATTTCGGCGTCGGTCGCGCCGGGGCGTCCGTAGGCGATGTTCTCGCGGATGCTGCCGCCGAAGAGCAGCACCTCCTGCGGGACGATGGCCATGCGGGCGCGGAGCGCCGCGGTGTCGAGTGTGCGTGCGTCCGCGCCGCCGATGAGGATGCGGCCGGTGTCCGGTTCGTAGAAGCGGAGGAGCAGCGAGATGATGGTGCTCTTCCCCGCGCCGCTCGGGCCGACGAGTGCGATGCGTTCGCCGGGCCGCGCCTCGAGCGTGACGCCGCGCAGCACGGGCAGGTCGGGCCGCGAGGGGTAGTGGAAGTGGACGTCGTCGAATGCGACGGCGGCGGAATGACGCATGTGCGCATCCTCGGCATTCGGCATTCGGCATCCGGCATTCCGATCTCCGCGGCTGCTTTCGATCGGCTCCGCCAGCAGCTCGCGCACCCGCTGCGATGCGCCCACGCTTTTCTGCACCGCGCTCACCACCTCCGCGACGGACGACACGCCGCCGCCGATGAAGAGCGTGTAGAGCGTGAATTTGGTCAGCTCGCCGTGGGTGAGTTCGCCCGCCTGCATGAGGTGCGCGCCGTACCAGAGCACAAGGACGATCGCGCCGAAGATACCGAGGATGATGAACGCGATGAGCGCCGCGCGGTACCGTGCGCCGCGCAGCACCGTGGCGAGAAATGCATCCATCGCCGTCGCGTAACGCGCGCGCTCGAAGCTCTCATTCGCAAACGCCTTCACGCTCGCGATGCCCTGCAGCGTCTCCTCCACGACCGTCGCGCCCTCGGCCAGCTTGTCCTGCGCGCGACGCGAAAGTTTCCGCACGCTGCGACCGAAAAGCACGGCGAGGGCGATGAACATCGGAAACGAAATGAGCATGAGCCCGGCGAGCCGCGGCGAGGTGAGGAAAATCGCGACGAGCCCGCCGGCGAGCAGCATCCCCTGCCGGATCGCCTGCGGCACCGCGCTGCAGAAAAAATCCTCGAGCACCGTCATGTCGCTGCCGAGGCGGCTCGCGAGTTCGCCGACGCGATGCTCGCCGAAAAACTTCATCGGCAATTCGATGAGCTGTCCGTAAAGCCGTTTGCGCAAGCCGACGACGGTGCGCTGCCCGGAGGTCTGAAATGCAGCGGAGTAGAAAAAGGTGAGCGCGGCCTGGATCGCGAGCGTCCCGAGCAGGACCACGGCGACCGTGTTGATATCCGGCGTCCAATTGTCGGCGGGGTGCGGCTTCACGCTCGGCACAGAGGCATCGACGAGATGCCCCATGAGCCACGGAAAAAGCAGGCCGAACATCATTGAGACGATCTGCGCGAGGACGGCGAGCCGAAAGGACCAGCGCCACTCATTTCCCCACGAGAGAATTTCGCGGATTTCCGCGCGGGGCTCGGGCTTGGATTTTGCGGGCATGGATTCGGCGATCAAAGGCGGAAGAAGTCGCGCAGGATCGTTGCGCCGGCACCGCCTTTGCAAGCTGCGACGCGCTAGATTCCGCCGCGGTGTGCCGGCAGCGCGCGCCGGAGATCGCCGCGGGAAAAGCGAACGCCGCGGGTGCAACCGAGCGCTTGCACTTTACCGGTCGCTCTGAAACTTTCCCGCCCCTATGTCGCCAAACGCCCCGGGCTCCCACGAACCCACACCCGCACTCTCCACTCCGGCACCGCAGCCGCCGCAGGAGTTTGATCTGCTGGCGTTTTGGATCATGCACCGGAGGCTCGTCATCCGCATCGTCATCGCGGCGCTGCTCGCCGTGACCGTGTGGGGCGCGTGGCTTTTCATGGACTACCGCCGCCGCGCGGGCTCGGAGGATGCGCTGGGAAATGCAAAGACCGCCGCGGATTTCCGCAAAGTGACGACTGAGTGGACAGGCACGCCCGCTGCCGGCACGGCGTTCGTCCGGCTCGCGGAGGAATTGCGCAAGGAAGGCAAGCCCGCCGACGCCGCGCAATCGCTGCGCGACTTCCTCGAAAAATATCCGCTGCACCCGCTGCGCATTCCCGCGGCGCATGCGCTCGCATCCTCCCTCGAGACAGCGGGAAAATTCGACGAGGCGCTCGCAGCGTATCAGCAGTTCGGCGCGTCGTACGGGAGGAGCTCCTTTGCGCCGCTCGCGTACATCGGGCAGGCTCGAGTGTTGCTCGCGCTGAACAGGCAGGACGAAGCGCGCAAAGTTCTTGAGGGAATTGAGCAGAAATTCACCGGCAATCCGCTGATGGAAGAGGCGAACGTGCTGCTGGATGAAATCAAAAATCCCGCCGCACGGAAGACCGGCGGTTCGCCGCGTCCGACACCCGCGCCCACTATCATTTTTCAAGGCGCAACTCCCGCGCCGCCGACTCCCCGCGCAGCCGCGCCGGCGATGAGCATCACGCCCGCGCCCGCACCCGCAGCGCCCGGAGTGGCGCTCAACATCGCGCCGACGCCCGCACCGGCGGTGCCCGCACCCACGATGCCCGCACCGCCAGCTCCCGCGCCAGTTCCCGCGCCGCCAGCTCCCGCACCGGCAGTTCCCGCACCGGCAGTTCCCGCACCGGCAGTTCCCGCACCGGCAGTTCCAGCACTGACTGCTCCCGCGCCCGCAAATCCTCCGTCTTCCGAACCAGCGCCCGCAAAGTAGCCGCGGAAAAATCGACCGTACTTTCGGGCGCGATCCGCGCAGCTCTGGAGAGCTACGCTACGATGGTCGCCGCGCTCCTTTCGCAGCGGCCGCAAGGAAGACCGGGAGCACTTCGTGCGCTTTCGTTCGCGCCCGTTCGCACTCCGACCCGCGCTTCGCTACGCGGGATCGAAGGCCACGTTGTCGTCGTCGAACCGCGCGATGTGGCGATCCGATTCCATCGGCTCCTCCGGCACGTCGAACTCCTCCTGGCCGATGTTCAGATCGCCGCTGAACACCCCGCCTTTGTCCACCGTGATCGCACGCGCGTAAACGGTACCCTCGAGCCAGCCGCCTTTCCCGATCACCACTTTGTCCGCCACGACCCGCGCGCGCACCTTTCCCGTCGCCTCGAAGACCTTCGTCCGCACGACCCGCGCGAATTCCATGTCCGCGCCTTTTTCCACGAGGATGTGCTGCGCATCGAGCATGCCGGTGAGGCGTCCCTTCAGCTTCACCCGCGCGGTCCCGGTGCACACGATGCACCCACGCAGGCTGCCCTCGATGAGCGCCGAACCGCACATGAGCCGCGTACTCGTCACGTCACCTTTCGAAGCGACATGCACCTCGCCCGCCGTCTGCACGCTGCGGCCAAACGGGCTCGATATTTTAAAATCGCGCAGGTCCATGTAGGCCGCGCATCCGGGGCACATCGTGCTGTGCGCCGCCGTGCTCAGCACCTGCTTGTGCCCGCAACTGAAGCACGTCACCTCGCGCTCCTTCTCTCCCATCACCATCCGCGTCAGCTTCGAAAAAAGCGACGGCTCCTTCACGATGCTGCGCTCGCCCGCCAGCGAGCGCTCCAGCGAATAGTGCTCCTGGCACTTCCGGCAGAAAGTGCTTTTCGCCACGACAGACTCCTCCTGCGTGAACCCGCAATGCGGGCACACGGCGGACATCTTGTCGCTGTTCTTGCGAGCGTTCTTCGCCACGGCGGAAAAGTCAGCGTCCCTCGCGAGAGACACACGCGCGCCGCACGGACGGCGATTGTGCCGCCGCGCGACGCGCGAAAAATCCCGGCGAGCTTTCGCTGCGAACGACTAGGCGCGACCGCCGCGGGCGTCGGGCGCGCGCACGATCTCCGGCTGCTTCATCGCGACCTTGTTCGGCGTCACTTCGGATTTTCCGACAAAGGTCGCACCTTCCTCGATTACCAGCCGCGTCGCCTTCAGGTCGCCGTACAGCACCGCGCGACCCTTCAGTTCGCAGCGCTCCTCGACGGTGATGTTGCCATGAACTTTGCCGTAAACCGTGACGGACTTCGTCTTGATCTCACCCTTGATCTCCGAGTTCTCACCCACCGTGAGCACGCCCGGCGAATTGATCTCACCCTCGATTTTTCCGTCCACCGTGAGTTCGTTCTGAAACTTGATTGAGCCTTTGATTTCGACGTCGCTGCTCAGGAGGTTTTTCTGGTTGGTCGTGATGTCTGCCATGGTCGTGTGTGAGTTTTTTGGTTGGATTTTCCGCCGTCCGGCATCCCGGCGCGGGCCGGTTTGCAGGCGGAAAATTCAAGTTCTCGTCCGAAACCGGGCGGCGAGTATGGGTCTGCGAGAAGGCGTGTCAATCACCTGCCAGAATATCGCCGCGGCAGTCACTTTCAGGCTGGAGATTCGGCCAGTTCCTCCGCGGGATACGTCCAGATTTCGCTCAAAGTCGGATGGTAATGCGGTGTCTCTGCGAGCTGCGCCGCCGTCGCGCGAAAGCGCATCGCGACGACGATTTCGTGGATCAGTTCCGCCGCGTGCGGCCCCACGCATGCGCCGCCGAGAATCTCGCCGCCCTCCGCCGCGGTGATCAGTTTCACAAAGCCGTCCGTCTCTCCCATGCACAGCGATTTGCCGTGATCGTTGAACGGATAACTCGCCGTGCGGAAGGCCACACCCGCCGCGCGCAGTTCCGTCTCGCTGCGGCCCACGACGGCGACTTCCGGATCGGAAAAAACGGCGAAGAGTTTCAGCCGGTAGTCGGTTTGTTCGAGCGCATCCGTCTTTCCTGCGAGCACGCGCGCCGCATTCCGCGCGGCCACTTCACCCTGCTGGATGGCGATGTGGACGATCTCGACCGGCCCCGCCACATCGCCTGCGGCGAAAATATGCGGACAACTCGTCTGCTGCGTGGATTGCGTTTCCGGTCGCCCGTCGGCGACGGAGATGCCCGCTGCGTGGAGCGCGAGCCCGCGGATATTCGGCGAGCGGTCGAGCGTCTGCAGCACCTGCTCCGCCTCGATGGCGATTCGCTTTCCAGCGTGCTCAAAAGTGATCCGCTTCCGTTCTCCGGTTCGCTCCGCGGCCACGATTTTTGTCTCCGTAAAAACCTTCACTCCGCGATTTCGCAAGCCATGCGCGAGGGCGGCCGCGAGATCGGGATCGGTCCCTTTCAAAAGCTGCGCGCTGCGCTGGATCAGCGTCACCTCGCGTCCGAGCCCCGCGTAGTACGTCGCAAATTCCACCGCCGTCGCCCCGCCGCCGAGCACGATCACCGACTTCGGAACCTCTGCGCTCTCGAGCGCATCGTCCGTCGTCCAGCATCCGATTTCATTCAGCGCCGGCAGCGGCACATCGCTCACCACGGATCCCGTCGCGAGCAGGAAGCTCCGCGCCGCGATGCGCTGCGTGCCGCCGTCGCGCAGCTTCACTTCCACCGTGTGCGCATCGAGGAAATGCGCATGTCCGCGGAGCAACTCGAATTTTCCCGCCGTCAACTGCCCCTGCCGATACTCCGCAAAGCCGCCGATCAGCTTCCGTTTGCGTGCGAGGATTTCCGGCCCGCGGACTTCGAGCCCGCTCGCGCGCAGGCCGAATTCCTCCGCGCGCCGCAGCGTGGAAAATCGGGCGGCGGATTCGAGCAGCGTCTTGCTCGGCATGCAGCCGCGCAAAATGCAGAGCCCGCCGAGTTCGTCCGCGCCATCGACGACGCACGTCTTCAGTCCGAGGGAAACCGCCGTGCGTGCCGCCGCGTAGCCCGCGCTGCCGCCGCCGATGATGAGGAAGTCAAAGTTCATGGTTGCTGCCATTCCACGCGATAGAGCCGGTGCATCTGCGTCGCGTAAATCCTCATGCCCTGGTTTTCCACGGTGCGGCCTTCCTTCGGCGCAATATCCACGACGAGCCCCAATTCATCCGGAGGCACTTCGCGGAGAAATTTCGGGGCCTGCCGGGGACGCTCCGCCAGCGTGTAGGCGAGCGGCTCCTCGCCGGCGCGCACGCCGAGCACCGTCTCGGAATTTGCAATCGCGAGGAGACGATGCGGCGGCACCACCTCGAAGGAAGCGTTGTCCGCGATCACCCATCCGACTTTGCGATCGCGCAAAATCTGCGCGGCTTTTTCCTCATCCACGGAGAGGTAAAATCGCGCTGCGTCCAGCGTGCCCGGCAGGCTCTGATGACTCGATCCGGCGATGCCCGGCTGGCCCGACCAGTACGCGACTTGCGGCGACATCCACCACGGCGCGAGAAATCCCGCCCGCGGTCCGGCCTTCATCTTCACCGCGATCGTGCGCAGCCGCGCCTGCGACATTTTTCGCCACGCCTGATCCTCCGCGACTTTCTCCGGGGGATGCAGCATGCGCGACCATGCCATGCCGATCGGCGCGAGGCCGATCGCAAACGCCACCCATCCGATCACCTCGCTGCGGAACGCGCGCAGGAGCCACGGCACCGACATCGCGAACGCGAGCAGCAAAAAATATCCCCAGCGCAATTGCCAGACCGTGAGCGCAAACAGGAGCGCGACGCCCGCGAGCACCGCGAACGCGCGGCGATCCACGCGGCCGGCGAGGCACAGCATCACCGGCGCGATCAGCACGAGCAGGCCGAGCCATTCCCAGAGCAGCGAGGCCGTCGGGTCGAGATGCTGCAGCTCGCCGATGCTCCCCGACCAGCGCGCGAAACTCTCGCGCAATGCCGCATCCGGGACTTCCACCCGCCACCCTTCCACGCAAAAAATCAGCACGAGAAATCCCAGCGGCGCGAACCACTGCATGCGCTGGCCGGGCGCGAGGAGATTTTTCCGCTCGAAAATGAGCCGCATCAAAATCACCGGCGCGAGCACCAGGAGCGGTTCGTAGAGCGAAACCCAAATCGCAAAGCCCCACGCAAAACCCGTCGCAATGCTCCACGCGTGCCGCGACTTTTCGCCGGCGTCCTTCGAGCGCATCAACCGCAGCTCACCGCCGAGCGCGACCGCGAGCAGGAACATGAGCAGCGACTGATGATCCGGCCGCCCAAGCACCGTCCCGTGGACGGCGATCGGGCTCAGCGCAAACAGCAGCACCATCGCCGCGCGGAAATGCAGCCGCATCTGCCGCGCCCACCACCACAGCCACGCCGCCGTGAGCACGCCGAGGAGCGGCGAGATGAACGCGCCAGCCACATCGAGCGACTGCGTGCGGTAGGCCTTCGCACCGGGCGCGAGGCCGATTTTGAATATCACATCGACGGCGGATTTCAGCCCGACGATGAGCCAGTCGAGCGGGGCCGTCGTGTGCGGCGTGATGCCCTGCGGCCAATTTTCGAAGTCGTGATGCCGGATGATCCAGTGCCCCTCGGTCACCAGCTTCGCACGCGTCATCCGCGAGTAGCAGTCGCCGTCCAGAAAATACACGCCGCCGTCGTGGAAGACGCTCGCGCGATTGTGGCAGCGCGCGAGCAGGGTCAGCGCGAGGAGCAGCAGCAGCACGCCGCGGCTCGCCCATTTTTTCCATCGCGGGTCTGTGCGTGCGCTCATTTTCGCGAGTTCATTGCGCGTCCTTCACGCAGCGGAAGCCGATCCATTCCGCGGAAAATCCCGGTGCCTCGCGCCCGCGCGCCGAGACGCGGCACTCCTCCGCGCCGCTCAGGAAAGAGCCGCCGCGCACGACGCGCTTCCACACGCCGGGCTCGGATGGATCGGTGCTGATCTCCGGGCCTTTCGGATTGTGATGCGCGGCGCGATTCGGATCGGGGCGAAGTTGCGCGTAGTATCCGGGGTCGTACCAGTCCGCACACCACTCGGCGACATTGCCCGCGAGATCGTGCAGCCCGGATCCGTTCACAGGAAAATGCGCGACCGGCGCGAGGCCCGCGAAACCGTCCACCGCTTCATCTTTCTCGGGGAATTTTCCCTGCCACACATTCGCCATCCATCGCCCGCCTTCACCGATCAAATCTTTGCCCCACGGATAGCGCGTGAGGATCATCCCGCCGCGCGCGGCGCATTCCCACTCGGCTTCCGTCGGCAGCCGCTTGTGCGCCCATTTGCAGTACGCGATCGCATCATCGTGGCTCACGTGCACGACCGGAAATTTCTCCCGCCCCGCGATGTCCGATCCCGGCCCGCTCGGCCTGCGCCAACTCGCACCGGGAACGAATGCGATCCACGTCCTGCGCTCCGCTGCCTGTGCGCCCGCACCCGCGCGGAAACACCACGAGCCCGCCTGCCGCTGCTCCATCGCGAGGCTGCCCTCGGCCACGCCCTGGGGTGAAAGTTCCGCCGTCGTGAGGTGCCCGGTCGCCTTCGTGAAGCGTGTGAACTCCTCATTCGTGACCTCCGTGCGATCCATCCAGAATTCACTCACGCGCACATCGTGCAGCGGCTGCTCGTCGGGCGCGCCGTCATTTGCGCCCATCGTAAATGCGCCGCCCCCGACTCGCACCATGTCGCTGCCCGCGCGCGCCTCGCTCAGCCGCGTGTCGCGATTGCGCGCGATGCGTTTTGCCTCCGGCACGAGCCACACGGCCACCATCGTCACCGCCGCCACGAGGATGCCGGCGAAAATGAACGCCGTCCTGCGCAAGGCATGGGCTGTGTCCGCGCCTTCGCTCACGGCAGATCCTTCACGCAGCGAAAGCCCGTGTTTTGAAATTCCGTGTCCGGCGCGACTTTCATCCGCGTCGCGGGACGATAGCCGCGGCAATAATTGTCCGCGCACATCCACGAGCCGCCGCGCGTCACGCGCTTGTTGATGCCGGGCTCATCCGGATCGTAGCTTGTGTCCGGGCCCTGCGGATTTTCCTTCGGCGAACGCGCGTAGTAGTCCGGCAGATACCAGTCCGAGCACCACTCCCAGACATTGCCCGCCATGTCGGAAAGCCCGAAACCATTCGGCGGATAGCTGCCGACCGGCGCGGTGCCTTTGTAGCCGTCCTCGCCGGAATTCGCCTCGGGAAATTTGCCCTGCCACGTGTTCGCCATCCATTTTCCGCCGGGATTAAATTCATTGCCCCACACGAAGCGCGCGCCATCGAGTCCGCTGCGCGCGGCGAATTCCCACTCGGCCTCCGTCGGCAGCCGCTTGCCCGCCCATTTGCAGTAGGCCATCACATCATCCCACGAGACATGCACGACGGGATGCTTTTCACGCCCCTTCAAGTCCGTCGCCGGACCGTCGGGATGCCGCCAATTTGCGCCGAAGACCGGCAGCCACCACGCGCCCGTGTTGCGCAAATCCACCTCGCCTTTCGGTGCGCGAAAACACAGCGCCATCGCCTTGCCCTCGAATTCCGGCAGCAGTCCGGGAATGTCCTTCGCGGTCAGCACGCGCTCCGCGGTCGTCACGTATTTGGTCGCCGCGGTGAACGCCTCGAACTGCGCGTTCGTGACTTCCGTGCGGTCCATGAAAAACGACTTCACCTTCACCTCATGCACCGGCTGCTCGTCGCTCGCGCCGTCCTTGCTGCCCATGGAAAAGGTGCCGCCCGTGATGAGCACCATGCCCTCGGGTGGAACCGGATCGGCAGCGGATGCGACGCGCATCGCGCTCAGTAAAATCGCGGGCAGCAGCAGGGAAAATTTCATGGTCCGGAGAAATAGTCGCGGACGCGGCAGCCCGCAACCTTCGCGGCGAACGAACGCAGCACGCCCGCACTCACAGCGCCGCGAGCACACGCGCGAGGATCGCCGCCGCCTCGTCGATTTCGGCGCGCGTCACGTTCAGCGCGGGCAGCCAGCGCAGCGCGTGCGTGCCGCTCGGGATCGTGAGCAGTCCGGCGGCGTGCAGTTTTTCCACGAGGAAAATGCTCGGCACTTTTCCCTCCGGCAGCTTTGCGACCGTGGCAAAATCCGGCGTGAACTCGATGCCAATCATCAGCCCGAGCCCGCGCACTTCCGCGATCAGCGGCGAGGCGATCGCGCGCAGCACCGCGAGCGTGTGGGCGCCGACTGATTTCGCATTTTCCAGCATCCCCTCCTCCTCGATCACGGAGAGCACTTCGAGCGCACCCGCGCAGACGAGCGGCGTGCCGCCGAAGGTCGTGCCGTGCGTGCCGGGTCCGAGCAGGTCGCAGAGTTTTTTGGCCGTGCCGTCCCTGAGCGCGACGGCGCGTTCGTTCACCCAGATCGCGCCGAGCGGGAATCCGCCGGCGATTCCTTTCGCCCAGCTCACGGTATCCGGCATCACGTCGGGCGCGATCGATTTCCAGCCGCACCAGTCGCCCGTGCGGCCGAGGCCGCACTGCACTTCGTCAAACATGAGCAGCAAATCGCGCTCATCGCACAGCCGCCGCGCGGCGCGCAAAAATTCCGCCTCCGCCGGCTGCACGCCGATCTCACCCTGCACCGGCTCGATGAGCACCGCGACCGTGCCCGGTTCGTCCACCGCCTCTTGCAACGCCGCGATGTCGTTGAACGGCACGTGCCGGAAGCCCTCGACCATCGGCTCGAATCCTTTCTTCACCTTTTCCTGCCCCGTCGCGGAGATGCCCGCGAGTGTCCGCCCGTGAAAGCTCCCGAGCATCGTGACGATGCTGATCCGCGACGAAGCCGACTGCACGAATTCGCCAACCGTGTGCCTCGGCGGCGGCGGCGCACCCTCGTTGCCGAATTTCCGCGCGAGCTTGAACAGCGCCTCGTTTGCCTCCGCGCCGGAGTTGCAAAAGAACACCTTCCCGCCCGCGCCCACGAGCCGCACGAGCCGCTCGGCGAGGAGCGCCTGCGGACGGGTGAAATAGAGATTCGACGTATGCACGAGCGTGGCCGCCTGCTCCAGCAGCACGCGCACGACGCGCGGGTGCGCGTGGCCGATGCTCGTCACCGCGATGCCCGCACCGAAATCCAGATAACGCTTCCCCGCCTCGTCCCACACCTCGCAGCCGCGGCCGCGCGCGAGCTTCAGATCAAAGCGCCCGTAAGTCGGGATCACATGCCGGTCGTAGAGTTCGCGAGTGGAGAGCGGGCTGTCGTGCATTTTGGAATTTTGAATTCGGAATGCTGAGTTGTGAATTCTGCCGGGGCTGAGCGCGATGAGAAATCGCACGTGCCCCGTGCCCGGTTCGGGGGCCATGAAAAACGCGCGCCGCTTCCGACGCATGCGCGAAAATCTGCGATCCACAGCCCGGGACTCAAAATTCAGAACTAAAAATTCAGAATTCAAAATTCTCCCGACCCCGGCGTGGCGCGCCAGATGCTTTCTCAGGCATTGCCCACAAGCCAATGAGCCACGCCACTGCCACCATTCTTCTGATCGAGGACATCAGCACTGTTCAGTTCTTCGTGCGCAACGCCCTGAGTTCCCTGCCGCGGCCGTACACGCTGCTCACCGCCGGTTCCATCGCGCAGGCGCGCGAGCAAATGGCAGGGAAATTCGTGGATCTTTTCATCGTGGACATCGGGCTCCCCGACGGCGACGGCATTGATTTTCTCTGCGAAGCCGCCGTGCTGCAGCCGCAGGCCACCGCGATCATCGTCACCGCCACGCCGTCCGAGGAGCACCGCGCCCGCGCGGAACAACTCGGCGTGGTGCAACTGCTCAGCAAGCCGATCCAGCGCGCGCAACTTTGCGCCGCGATTTCGAAAATGCTCGGCTGGTCCGAGCACACCGCCAGCGAGACGTCGAATTTCCGCGCGACCCTCAGCGGCCTCACGCCGCTCGACATCGTGCAGCTTAAGTGCATGAGCGGCTCCTCGAGCATTTTGGAATTCACGAACAACCGCCGCAGCGGCCGCGTGTATTTCGAGAAAGGCAATGTGGCCCATGCGCTCCTGCTCATGGAGGACGGGTCGAAAAAACTCGGCTACGACGCCTTTGCCGAAATCTCTGGCTGGCAGGCGGGCCGCGTCGCCGAAGTGCAGGACCCCGCGCCGTATCCGCAAAGCATCAAGACCAACTGGCAATCGCTCGTGCTCGAGGTCGCGCACAGAGCCGACGAATTGCAGGGCCAGGCGGCCTGAGCGGACGCGCGGACGCGCGATCAGGCGAGGATTTCGCGCAGCATCTTCTCGCGGTCCCGGTGCGTCGCTTCATCGAGCACCGTGGAGAAAGTGACGCTGCCCGGAGGTTCCGGGAGCGAAATCCACGAGCGGCATCCGCCGAATTTCGGCGAATCGGGCAGCACCCACGGCGGGCTCATTTTTTCCACGCGCACGAATGCGACGCTCACGCCGCGCTTTCCCTTTTCCTCCTCGTATTGGAAGCGCTTCGCGATCTCCGAGTCCTGCCACAGGTGGAATGGCGCGAGCCGCTGCACGACTGCGAGGTCGGCCACATCCTGCGTCCACTCCACGCGCACACGCAGCGAAATCTCGTGCTGCCCGTCGCCGCGCGGCGCCGGCAGCGCGGTGGCCGGAGGGAGTTTCATTTTCGCGACCTGCTCGTGGAAGAGCGTGGGGAAGAGAAAGAATTCCGGATGCTGAAAACGAAAACCCGCGCGCCCCTCGGCGATGCCGCCCTTGCGGATGATGATGCTCTGCGCGCCGCGCCCGAGCGCATCGCACACCAGCGTCCATTCTTTGAAACCAATGCTCATGGCTTTTCCGATACGCGATGAGCGCCCGGCGGCGCAAGGGCGCGCGCACGCCGCACGCGCCACTTGCATCGCAGTGCGCTTCACCGCCATGATCCGTGCGTGCCGCTTCATTTCGATCTCCATTGCCATTCCTGGTTTTCCGGCGATGGCGTCAGCAGCCCGGAGGCGCTGATCGCGAGCGCGCGGAGCAAGGGCCTGAACGGCTTTGCGATCACGGATCACAATACCTGCGACGCCTTTCACTACATGGTCGATCGCGGCCTCGCCCGTGCGGATGGCACGCCGGTGGATGGCTTCCTCGTCGTGCCCGGCGTCGAAGTCTCCACGGCAGACGGCCACCTCCTGTGCATCGGCACCGTGCTCCCGCAGATGAAAGGCGCGCCCGCCGCGGAGGTCGCGCGCGCTGTGCGGGCAGCGGGCGGCCTCGCGATTCCCGCGCACCCGTACGATCGCTTCCGTGCCGGCATCCGCGAGGACGCGCTCGACACGCTGGACATGGACGCCATCGAAGTCTTCAACGCCGCGATCTCGCACCGAAGCTTCAACGACAAGGCGCGCGCCTACGCCGAGCGACGCGGCTTGCCGATGATCGCCGCGAGCGACGCGCACCACGAGGCCGCCATCGGCACGAGCCACATGATTTTGGACACGGACGACTTCACCATGCGCGGCGTCCTCGCCGCCATCGTGAAGGGCGCACGCCGCCACGAGCAGCTCCTCTCCTTCCGCGACAAGCTCCGCAAGACGCTGAACAACTGGTTCCGCCTGCGCCGCCGCCGCACTTTCATCCCGAAGGCGTAACGCCGCTACGCCAGGCGCACCGCGCGCGTCTTGTCGAGCTTCAGCACATCGCCCGCGCTCATCGTCGGCGTCGCCTTCGCATCGCTCATCTTTTCCCCGCGGAGCTGGATGCTCCCCTGCTCCACGAGCCGCCGCGCATCGCCGCGCGACTTCGGGATCGAGAAACAGTGCGCGTACGCCGCGACGACCACGCTCACAATGTCCGGCGGCAAACCCGCAAGCGGCAGCGACGGCAGCTCCGCGTGATCGAGATCCTTTTTGGAAAATCGCGTCTCAAATTCCACCCGCGCCGCCTGCGCCGCCTCCTCGCTATGGTAGCGCGCGACGATGCGCGCCGCGAGCTGCTTCTTCGCCTCCATCGGGTGCAGATCCGGCACCGGCTCGCACAGTAGCAGCTCGTAGTACCGCGCCATCAGCGCATCGGCGATGCTCATCAGTTTGCCAAACATCATCTCCGGCGCCTCCGCCACGCCGACGTAATTTCCAAGGCTCTTCGACATCTTGTTCACGCCATCCAGCCCCTCGAGCAACGGCAGCAAAAAAATCACCTGCTCGTGCTGCCCCTCCTCGCGCTGGAGCGAGCGCCCGACGTGGCAGTTCAAAAGCTGATCCGTCCCGCCTAGTTCGACATCCGCTTTGATCATCACCGAATCCCAGCCCTGCATGATCGGGTACTGGATCTCGTGCAGATACACCGGCTCCCCCGCATCCAGCCGCTTCCGGAAATCGTCGCGCTGGAGCATCTGCTGCAGCGTCACATGCGCGTTCAGTTTCATCACCGCGTCGAACGTCATCATCTCAAACCACTCGCCATTGAAGACCACCTTCGTCCGCGACGCATCGAGAATCTTGAACGCCTGTTCCTTGAAACTCGTCGCGTTCGCCATCACCTCGTCGTGCGTGAGTTGGCGTCGCGTCTTCGATCGCCCGGACGGATCGCCGATCATCGCCGTGAAGTCCCCGATGATCAAAATCGCCTGATGCCCGAGGTCCTGAAATTGCCGCAATTTTGAAAGCCCGACCGTGAACCCGAGATGGATGTCCGGCGCCGTCGGATCCACGCCGAGCTTCACATTCAGCGGGCGTCCGAGCCGCAGCTTTGCGAGCAGTTCCTCCTCGGAAATAATCTGCGCGGCACCGCGCTTCAGGATGGCGAGTTGTTCTTCAGGCGACTTCATCAGGAAAAAATGAGCGCGCCTAAATAGTCATGCCGCGCGCGACTGCAAGGCTGGACTCCGCCGCATCGCCCGCCGTCAATTTTTGTTCAGCAGCGTCTTCACATCCTGAATCGAGAGCGGCCGCACGTCGCCCGACCAGCTTTGTCCGCTGTCGCGATCGCCGCCCATCGGCAGGCCGCCCGCCGCGCCGTTTTTGTCCAGCTCCGCCTGCCGCCGCCCGCGCGCCACGAATCGCTTGTCCGCACTCGGCAGCACCTTCCCTTGCAGACCCTTGTTTGCGTCCGAGCTGTCCCGTGTCGCGTACGTTTTGCCCGAAGCCGTCAGCCGCGCGAACCACGACTCCTTCGTCTGCGCACTCTTCGTCGCAAACTTCCCATCCATGCCCGTCGCCTCCTTTGTATTCATGCCGCGCGTCTCGAAGCTCTTCGTCTGCGTCCTGCTTAGAAAATGAAACTCGCTCGTCGCCGCCTTCTTCCCCGTCACCGAGCGACCGCTGCCAAAATTCGCCGCGCTCGGGTTGAACTCCTTCGTCTGATCGAGCTGCATCACCTGCTCCGCACGCGAGGTCGGCTTCGGCGAAGTCACCTCATTCAGCCGCTGCTGCTCCCGCGTGCGGCTGTTCGGGAAAAGGGCAAAGCGTGCCGGGATCTTTTTCTCCGTCCCCTGCTCGCTCGCCGCGCTGCTCCACGGCCAGTGAAATGGCTTGGCCTCGGAGGAGGCAGCCATGATCAGCCAGAAGAACAGGACGTTGCGCATCAGCGCACCGATGCCAGCCGAACCCCTCCCGTGCAAGGTCAACTTGGCAATGTCCCATTTTGCCGATTTTGAAGTTGAGCGTTGAAAGTTGGACGTTGATCCCGCCGAAGGCGCGGTGCGATGCAGGACGTGGGTTCAGAAACCGAGAGGCCGCTGCGCGCGGCTCAACGTCAAACGTTCAACGGCAAACTTCAAACTAGAACACTACCGTAAACTTCCCGCCTTCGCGGCGCTCCCCACGCTCGCAGCGTGCGCCTTTTCCCACAGCTCCAGCGCCGCCTCGCGCTCGGTCGGCGACTGCGCGACCGCGAGAAATCGCTCCAGCATCGCGCGCGCCTCCGCCGCCTCCCCGCGGCCCAGCCGCATCTCCGCCGCACGCCGTGCAAACTCCCACGACCCCGGCCGCATCCCGGCGCTGCGCTCGAGGTGAAGCAACGCTTCCTCGCGATCTCCGCGGCGCTCCGACCAGTCGGCACGCAGCGCCTCCAACTCGCTCGCGGCATCCGGATGATGCGCCGCCGCGAGCTGCCCGAGCACTTTCGCGCCGGCATCAAAATCGCCCGACTTCGCCGCCAGCCGCCGCAGCCGCGCGCAGTCGATCGCCGCTTCTCTCCCCGCTCTTCCCGCAGCACTCACGAGCGATGGCGCCGCGGCCACGAGCGCGAGCGCCTCGGGAATGCGCGCCTGCTTTTCATGCAGCGCAAAAATCGCGAGCCGCATCTCGTGGAGCGCCCGCGCGGAGAGACTGAATTCCGTCGCGAGCTTTTCCCACTCGCGCAGCTCGCCGCTCGCCTCGAAGTACTCCGCGAGCGTCGCGTATTCATGGCAGACCGGCTCCGCAAATGCGCGCCGCAGCAGCAGCCGCGCGGCGGGAAAATGGTTCTCGACGATCTGGACTTTCGCCATCGCCGCGAGCACGGCGGGTGACGGCGACCGCCCGCTCTCAGCCATCGCGCGCGCCAGAAAATTCCGCGCCTGCACGGCGTCGCCGAGCGCGAGCCACGCGCGGCCCAGCGCCTCCGCTCCGCCGGCAAAGGCGCAGAGCCATGCGTGCTGACCGAGCACCTCCGCCGCGCGCTCACGCGCGCCATTCGCTGCGAGCGCGCGCACGTCCTCCAGCATTCCATCCGCGGACGGCCACGAGTCGCGCGCGACTTTCTCCGCGATGAGCAACTGCAAATCCGCACGCCCGGTTTCACGCGCGAGCGCGCGCATTGCGTCGAGCGAGGCGTCGAGAAAATCCGCGCGCTGCAGCAGCGCCGTGCAGGTCCGCCGCGCCGCCTCCGCGTCACCCTTCGCAAACGCGCGGCGGAGCATCGTGATGCCCGCCGCCGCATCTCCGCTGCCTGTCGCCCACGCACTTTCCACCTCACGCTGCCACTCATCCGCGATTCCAAAACGCGCCGCGTAGCGATCGAAAAACTGGAAATATGCCGCACTCAGGTCCCGGTGCTCGCGCGCCGCCTCGCGCATCCTCGCCTGCATTCTGGCGCGAAAATCCCGCGTCGGCGGCACTCCGGGAATCGTCAGCAGCTTTGCCCTCACCTGCAGCAGCGCGCGCGGCTCGCCCGTCTTCGCGGTCGCGGCGACGAGCACACTGCGCGCGAGCGATCCTTCGCCGCGCAGCGCGAGGACCTCCGCCACCGCCATCGCCGCCTGCACCGCCGCGCTGCCCGTCAGCCGTTCGAGGGCGACCAGCGCATCGTCCGTGTTTCCATTTTTGCAGAGAAGCTCGGGCAGCGCCGTGTCGCCGGAAGATCCCGCGCGCGTGCGCACCTCGATCGCTTCCGTGAATTTCCCGCGTTCCTCCAAAATGCTCGCCAGCGCGATCCGCGTGTACGCCGTTCCGCCGTCCATCCCGATCATCTTTTTCCAGATCGCCGCCGCATCATCCGCCCGCCCACTGCGCTCGAGCAGTTGCGCCTTGCGCATCAGCAGCCGCAGCTCCTCCGGATTCCGCTCGACGGCTCTTTCGATCTCCGCGAGCGCGTCCGCCAGCGCGCCGCGCGCCTCGAGCAAGTCCGCCAGCTCGAGCGCAAACTCGCGCGGCGTCGTGTCATTTCCGAAATTGATTCGCTCATCGATGCACCGCCGCCGCACCGCCTCGCCCGTCGTGACATCCTCCGCCGCGCGCGAAGCCTCAAGCAGCGTCCGCAGCGCACCGGGATTTTCCGGATCGAGCTCCCATGCGGATTTCCAAACCGCGACCGCGTGCGCCTTGCCTCCGGTCGATTCCAGCCCCTCGGCGAATCGCGACCACGCGCCCGCATCCGCCTGATTCCGCACTTTCGCGAGCAGCGCCTCCCGCTCGATCGCGCCGCCGGCGAGGTACGCGAGCGCATCGCGCTGCGCGCGTCCGCGCTGGATCGCTTCGCGGAAAATCGGACGTTCACTCCACGGCTCGGCGATCGACTCGATCGACGGCGCGAGGCGCACCGGCTGCTGCGCCTGCACGGCGCGCAGACCTTCATCCGCGAGCGCGACCCCGAGCACGTGCTGCGCGAGCGCGGGCAGGCTCCATTCGAGGAGCTGCGCGGCCATGCCGTTGGCAAAATTCCACTCGCGCAGCGCCGAGTTTCCCTCCTCCTGCCCGCCCGGTCCGATCGGTCGCCGTGCGAGGATTTGCGAGAGCATCGCGCGCGCTTCCGCGTCTTTTCCTTCGAGGGCAAAAAGAAGCGCCCGCACGTTCAGGCCATGCATCGTGGCGTCGTTCGCCTTGCGGAATCGTTCGCGCACGAACGCCGCGCGCTGCTCCGGCGGCAGCACAAAATACAGATCCCGCATCGCGCCGTACACCGGCGATTCCAGCGACTCGCCCGCGCCTTCGCACGCCGCCGAGAGCATCGCGCGTGCGTCGTCCGCCTCACCGAGCGCGAGGTGCCAGCGCGCCAATTCCCGCCCGACTACCGCTCGCGGTGCCGCCGCATTTTTCAGCGCGCGCCGCCCGAGCGCGATCGCCTCGCGCGTGTGTTTCGTCCGCGCGAGTTCCATGGCACACGGCCAGAGCCTCGCGCGGGAATTTTCCGGAAAAAGCCCCTCCATCATCGCAGGCGACACGATGTCCGGACGCGCGTGGAGCACTTCGGTGAACGCCGTCGAGAAAACCTCCATGTCATCCGCCGTGCGATCGTCCGCGTCCAGCCACGCGGCGAGACGCGCAAAAAGTCCGCTCTCAAACGCCATCGCGACGAACGCCCGTGCATGCCCGTTGCGATCGGTCCGCGTCGCCGCATTTTTTTCCACAAGCGAAAGTGCGGCCTCGTGCGCGCCGGAGAAATGCAGCGCCCAGATCGCCTCCGTGTTTTCGCCATTCACGGACGGCGTCCAGTCCGCGATCCACTTCTGCAAAATCGCGCCGCCCGTCCTCCGCGCGATCTCCGCGAGCCTGCGCAGCGCCCCGAGGCGGAATTGCGCATCCGTTTCCAAATGCCTGGCGCCCGCCCCCATCGGCGTGCCCGGCACCGGCGAAATCCCGGCCGTGAGCGCCGCTCCCGACGGGTCGCTGATCGACCCGCGCGCCGCGTGCCGCGTGCGTTCAGGCGGATACACGAGCACGGCCACCGGCGGCGTGAGCTTCATCACGCGCTCAAATGCCACGCGCGCCTCCGCGAGCCGCCCGGCGGCGAATTCCAACTCGCCCAGCTCCGCCGCCGCGCGGATGTCCGCCGCATCGAGCGCGCAGATTTTTCCGAGCAACACCGCCGCCGTCGCGCGCTCGCCCCACAGCGCGTGGAAATCCGCAGCCCTGCGCAGCACATCCGGATCGCGCGGAAATTTCGCGACCGCCTGCGTCCACGTTCGCTCCGTGCCCTCCAGATCTCCGCTCCCGATCTGCAGCGCCGCGAGTCGCAGCCACGCATCGGAATGCTCCACCTTCGCCGTCCGCACGAACTGCTCCTGCAGCCGCACCGCCAGCCCCGGTTTGCGCAATTCCTCCGCCTCGCGCACGAGCTCGGGCAGGACGTCCGCATCGTTCGGCGTCATCAGCGCGGCATCCGCGAACGTCTCGAACGCCGCGGCTTTTTCGCCCATGAGTTTCAGCACGCGGCCCAGCGCGATCGCTGCGACATAGTCGTCCGCCTTCGCGCCGCGCCGCTTTTCAAAAATGTCGCGCAACCGCGGCAGGCGCGCGTGGCGCTGGCTGTAGAGCAGCACTTCATCGAGCCGGGCGAAGCGCGTGCGCTCGTCGCCCGCCTCGTCCGCGCCGCGCAGCAGGAGCGCCGCGGCTTCCTCGTGCGCGCCGAGTTTTTCCAGCACGCGCACGAGCGACGACGAGACTTCGCGGCGACGGGGCGCGGGTGCGAGCGCGAGCACGCGACGCCAAGTCGCGGCGGCTTCGCTGGTTTTCTCCGCGCGCTCCTGCGCGAGCGCGAGATCGGCGAGCGCATCCATGCTGCCGGGATTCGACTTTGCGAGCTGCGCGAAAATGGCGAGCGCATCGGCATGGTCGCCGCGCTGCAATTCGATCTGCGCGATCTCGCGGAGGTAGCCGTCGCGGCCCGCGGGATTGATTTCGATGAGTTCGCGGAGATACGCGACCGCGTACGCGCCCTCGCCATTTGCCGCCGCGTGCCGCGCGAGGAATTCGCGCGCGGCGGGATTTTTCGGCTCCATGTCCGCAGCCTTCGCTGCGAAAGTCACCGCGCTCGACTTGTCGCCATTCCACGCCTTCCACCGCGCGACGCGCAGCCAGCCCGCGGGGGACTTTGCGTCATTCGCCTCGGCCATGAGATCGCGGATGTAGCCCTCGACCTGCGCCGCCGCGGGCGCGCCCTGCGCGCGTCCCTCGCCTGCCGTCGCCGACGCACGGATGCTCTCGAAAAGTTTTCCATCCACCTCCATCCGCTCCGCGTCGCTCCGGCTCGCCGCGTATGCGCGCACGAACGCCGCCTTCGCCTCCGCATGTTGCGCGAGCAGCGCGCGCAATTCGCCGAGCAGCAGCAGCGCTTCCCGCGAGCCGGGCGCGAGTCGCACGGCCTCCTCCATCTCCGCGACCGCCGCGGTCAGTTCGCCATGCCCCTTGAGATGCTGCGCCACGAGCGCATGCCGGCGCGCTGCCTCCGCAGGCGCATCGCCGCCGCGCAGCACGCGGGCGAGGACCGCACGCGCCTCGTCATTTTTCCGCTGCGAAAAATAAAACTCCGCGAGAGCGATCACCGCTTCCTCGGCACCCGCCTGCGCATCCGCGCGCAAGTGTTCCTCGATCGAATCGAGCAGCCGGTGTTCCTCAAAAAATCCCAGCGCCGCGGACCGCAGCAGATCATCATCGCGGTGCGCCGCGAGCATCGCCCCGATCCGCCGCCTCGCAGCGGTGCCGTCTTCGAGACGCAGATCGAGTCGTGCGCGTTCAAAAACGAGGTCCGTGTTTTTCGGCTGCGCGAGGCTGAGTTTGTCGAACTGCGCCGCCGCCGCCTCGAGCTGATCCATCTGCGCGAGGAGCCGCGCGAGCCGCAGTGAAAGTTCCGCATTTCCCGGCACGAGCGCCGTCACTTTCTCCAGCCACGCGCGCTCCTGTGCGGAATTTCCGATGCGTCCGTAAAACTCCACCAACTGCAAGTAGCCGCCGAGGTCGCGCGGGTTTTCCTCCGCATGCGCGAGCCACTTTTTCTCCAGCGCATCCTCCGTGTGCATGCGCTGCGCGAGCCGGATGATCTGGCCGAGGAGTTCCGCGCGCAGCCAGTTTCCCGGCGCGGTCCCGCGCACCGCGCGCTCGAGCGCCTGCATCGCCTCGGCGTTCCGTCCGGCGGCGGAATGCAGCGATGCCATTTGCTGAAGAGCCTTCGCGCGCTCGGACGGCTCCGCGTGCGTGGCGAGGAATTCCAAGTGCGCGAGCGCGAGCGCGGGCTGCCCGCCATCCACGCACGACTGCACGAGCCGGCGGCGCACCTCGAGATCCTCCGGCGCGAGCGCGACCATGCGCGCCCAGACTTCGGCGGCCTTCGCCGCTTCGCCGGATGCGCTCCATGCGCCGCCGAGTTGCATCAGCACATCCTGCACCCGCGCTTCGTCCTGCGGGAGAAGCGCGAGCGCCTTGGCAAAGGCCGCGGCCGCCTCGCGCGGGCGGGCGCGTTCGAGTTCCATCCGGCCGATCGCGAGCGGCGGCAGCGGGCTCGCGACGTCCGCCTTTTCCGCAAGCTCAAAGGCCGCGCGCGCCTCGTCGTCGCGTCCCGCTTTGCGCAGCAGCAGTGCGAAAATCATGTGCCCGGAAAAATCCTGCGCGCCGCGATACGAGGCGATGAGTGCTTCGCTCGTGCCGCTCTCGATCGCTCCTTTCCACAGGCGATCGAGTGCGAGGCCTTCCGCGGGATTGGCCGCGAGCATCTGCCGGTAGCGCTCCGCGAGCCGGGGCGGAAGCGGCTCTGCCTGCGCGAGGGCGGAGGCGAGCATGGCGGAGGCAAACATGCGGTGGACGCGCATCGTGCGCGCACTATCGGCAGCGCGCCTGAAAACACAACTCCACCCGCGCACGCCCGCGCTTTCCATTTGCCAGGCCTGCGCTACTTTCCGCGCACCATGCTCCAAAACATCTCCCGCCGCGCGATGCTCCGCGGACTCGGCACCGTCATCGCCCTCCCGTGGCTCGAATCCATGGGCAGCCTCACGACTTGGGCCGCCGGCACGCCGGGCAAGCGCACCGCGCCGAACCGCCTCGCCTTTCTCTACGTGCCGAATGGCAAGGACATGGCGAATTGGACGCCCTCGGCGGAAGGCAAGCTCGGCGAGCTGACGGAGATTCTCTCCGCGCTGAGTCCGGTGAAAAATGATCTCCTCGTGCTCAGCGGACTCACCGCCGACAAGGCGCGCCCGCACGGCGACGGCGGCGGCGATCATGCGCGCGCGATGGCCGCGTACCTCACCGGCGCGCAGCCGCGCAAAACCGACGGCACGGACATCCGCGCGGGCGTCTCCGTGGACCAGCTCGCCGCAGCGCGCATCGGCGAACAGACCCGGCTGCCCTCGCTCGAAATGGGCTGCGAGGCGAGCGCGATGGCGGGCAATTGCGACTCCGGCTACTCGTGCGTTTACAGCTCCACGATGTCGTGGAAATCGCCCACGCAGCCGCTGCCGAAGGAAGTGAATCCGCGCATGGTCTTCGAGCGGCTCTTCGGTTCCGCGGGCACCGCCGAGCGGGCGCACCGCTACACTTCGCGCAAGAGCGTGCTCGATTTTATCCGCGAGGACACGCGCTCGCTGGCGTCGAAAATCACGTACACGGACCGGCAGAAACTCGGCGAATATTTTACCTCCATCCGCGAAGTGGAGCAGCGCATGGATCGCGTCGCGCAGATGCCCGCCATCCAGCCGCCCGGCGGGGCGAAGGCACCCGATGGCGTCCCCGGCGACTACGCCGAGCACCTGAAGCTCATGTGCGACATGCTCGTGCTCGCATTCCAGGCCGACGTCACGCGCGTCTGCACGTTTGTGCTCGCAAATGAGGGCAGCAACAAAAACTACCCGACGCTCGGCGTGCGCGAGGGGCACCACGAGCTTTCGCACCACGGCCGTGATGCGGAGAAGCTGCGGAAAATTCGGGAGATCAACAAATTCCACGTCGCGCAGCTCGCGTATCTCCTCGGGAAATTGAAATCCGTCAGCGAGGGCGACGGCACGCTGCTCGACCACTGCATGATCGCCTACGGCAGCGGCAACAGCGACGGCGACCGGCACAATCACGACGACCTCCCGCTCCTGCTCGCCGGTCGCGGCGGTGGCACCATCCATAGCGGACGCCACATCCGCGTGCCAAAGGAAACGCCCATCACGAATCTCTGGCAGTCGCTCCTCGAACGCATGGACGTGCGCGTGCCGTTCATCGGCGACAGCACCGGCGCGCTCGGGGCGCTTTCCTAGTCGAGCATCTTCCCCGGCTTGTAGCGGTAGAGGAGGAAGACGTTCATTTTCCGCAGCGGCAACCCGCCAATCGCAAACTCGAAAGTGGTCTTCAATTCCCAGCGCTCGAACGTGTGCGTGAGCGGGTCGATCGGGATCGTTTCGATCTCGCGATCGGTGATGTAGATCGCGGTTCGGCCGGCGAAACGGCTGGTGCCGTATTCGCGCGAATCCTCCTGATCGTTGATGACGGGCGCGCGGCGCTCCTCGTATTCATCGTAGCGGCCCCAGAAGTGGAACTGGTTCTCCGGCACGGGCGACTCGGGGACATACACGGCGGGATGGCCGGGGGCTTCGATGCGTTTTTCTGGGAGGTAAAAGCACAGTGCTGCCGCGGTGCCGTAGCTGTTCGCGATGAGGAAAGTTTTCTGTCCGCCTTCGCGCTCGATGGTGTCTCGAAATGCGGCCACGCGCTCCGCGGCCTCGCGCCAGCCGCGCAGTCGCGCGCTCGGGTCGCGCTTAAACGGCAGCGGAATGCCGACGGCGCGGAGGACGTCCGAATCCACCGCGACGATGCTGAGGAGCGCGCCGAGCACGAGCGCCGTCACCGTGAACGCGCGCGCTCCGCGGATGCCGTTGACCACGCGATCCAAGCCGTACGCGACGGTGAGAATGATGAGCGAGACGGACGCGGGCGCGGTCCAGTTGGGCTCGCATTTGTGGTGCAGTGCGAGCCATGTGTAGGCGAGCAGCAGCGGCAGCGCGAAGGCGGCGAGGAAGCGCGATTTCCAGTGCATGTTCGCGGCCTCCTTGCGCGAGAGGATGAAGAGGAATGCCGCGACGCCGATCACGATCACCGCCGCGGTGTGCAGCCACGCGGCCTCGAAAAAATTCCCCGCCATCCACAGCGCCGCGAACAGCACGGCGAGCAGGATGCGCGTCACCCATCCTTGCGCGAGCGACTTTGGCAAAGTGACGATCGCGCTCCCCGTCGCGCGCGCCCAGCGGCCGAAGGACGGCCCGGTGGTCGCGCCGAGTGCCATGATCATCGTGAAAAAAATCAGCGGGGAATAGACGAGGAAGTGCGCGCCGATGAATTCGCCAATCGCGGCAAAATCGATCGCCCACCACGCCTTGCCCAGTCCGCCGCGCGCCGCGAGATGCGTCGTCGTCGGCCAGCCGCGCGCCTGATTCCAGACCACCATCGGCACGACGAAGGGAACGAACACGAGGAGCATCGTCCAGAAGCCGGGCCGCAGCAGATCGCGGCGGTAGCGGGGCGTGAGCAGCAGCAGCAGAAAGACCGACGCGAGGAAGGCGGCGTTCGTCATTTTGCACATGAAACCGAGCCCGGTGAGCAGCCCCGTGAGCGCCCACCACCACGAGAAGGCCGGGCTTTTTTCCAGCGCCAGCCAGAGCGTGCAGAGCGATGCGGCCCAGAAAAAAATCGACGGCGCATCGATGGTCATGAGCAACGCGCCGGCGTTGAAGATGGGCGTGACGCTCATGACGATGACGGTCCAAAACGCGACGCGCGCATCGTAGATCCGTCGTGCGAGCCAGTGGACGAGCAGCGTCGTGCCGAGGCCGAACAGCGGCGCGAAAAACCGGACGCCAAATTCCGTGTGCCCAAAGAGCGCCGTGCCCGCGCGGATGATCAGCGCGATGCCGGGGCCCTTGCTGAAATACCACCAGTCCAGCCGCTGGCTCCATTCGTGGTAGTACGCTTCATCCGGTAGCAGGCCCGCCTGCGCGATATACACGAGGCGCAGCACCGTGAGGACGATGAGAAAGGCGAAGAGGCGGATGTTCATGCGGTGGTCGAAAGCAGGGACGGAAAGCGCGCGGCAAGCGCGACCGAGAATCGGTATCCCAAAGCACGCCAGAACGCTTCCGCGATGAGGAGCACGAGCAGCGCGACGGCGAGCCCGAGCGCGATGCCGCCGAGCACATCACTCGGCCAGTGTGAACCCGTGTACACGCGCGAGTACGCGACGAGCAGCGCGGGCAAAAATGCGAGCCAGCCGACTCGCCGGAAAAAAATCGCCGCCAGCAGCGCGGCGCACGCGGTGTTCGCCGCGTGATTTGAGGGAAAGGAGCGGCCCTCGGTTTCCGTCCCGTCGCGGAGCGAAATTTGTTCCTGCACCGGGGCGAAAAGTCCCTGCCACGGCGGATACGCGAGCGAAAGCTGGCGCACGCCAAATTCACTCTGGTGCGGCCGCAGCCGCCCGACCGTCCTTTTGATCCCGTAGCTCGCCACCGTGTCGCACACCAGCACCGCGAGCACCGCGACGGCGACGAAAGCGCGCGCGCGAAATCCCCCGCGCACGATCACCGCCAGCACGAGCGCCACGAGCGGCCATTTCCACAGCGCCGCACTCGACATCCCCGTCATCACGCGGTCGAGCACCGATCCGGTCCATTCACGATTGATGAGAAAAAGTAGCTTTTGATCCATCCGGCATTGGCGAAGATTCGCGAGCCTATGGTCACACTTTCCCGTGTAAAGAGCATCCTCGCCGCCGCCTGCCTCGCGCTCGCACCCGCGCCGTCCGCGCGTGCGGAAGATGCGCCGCCTCCCGCGCAGGAACTGCTGAAATCCGTCCGCATCGCGCAGTCTTCGCAGGATTGGAAACTCGTGGGCCGCATCCGTACCGGGAGCAAAAAGATCCCTTTCAAACTCACGCTGGAGAAAGGCGCGATTCGCTACGAATTCACCGACAACGGCGACCTGCTCACGCTGCACCTCGGAGAAAAATCCTCGACGCTTGAGGAGACGAAGGGCGGCAAGGTCGCACGCATCACCGGCGCAAAACTCGGCCTGCCGGTGCATGACACCGAAATCAGCTACGAGGATCTCGCGCTGCGTTTCCTGTACTGGCAGGATGCAAACGTCCTCGGCACCGACCTGATCTCCGCGCATCGCTGCTGGAAAGTGGAGGCGCGCCCCGCCTCGGCGACGGACTCGCAATATGCGCGCGTGGTGCTGTGGATCGGCCGCGACGACGGAGCGCTGATGAAAGCCGAAAGCTACGACGCTGCAGGAAGATGGGTGCGGCGTTTCACGGTCACGAGCGTGATGAAACGCGAAGGCTACTGGCTGCTGAAGCAAATGCGCATCGAGAGCGCGAAGGGCCGCAGCACGGATCCGAAGCCGACCTATCTCGAGATCGAGGAAGTCGAAAAATAGCGCGGGACGCAGGCGAGGTGTGAAGCCCCGCTTACTTCGCCGGCGTCGCCGAGATCTCACTCGCCACGCGGCGATCGATCCTCATCGCGACCTCGACTTTCTTCCCGTCAAGCTCCTCGGTCCCCGCCGCATCCACGGCCAAGACCGCGAGCCCTTTCGTGCGACCGGCGGTGGATGCGGGGTCCACGGGCACGTCCATTTCCACGGTGTATTCTGAGTGGAATTTCTTCCCCTTCACGTTTTCCGGCAGGCTCGTCATCGTCACGCCGCTGCCGTCGATCTTCGCGTCCATCCGCACGGAAAAGGCGGGCTGCTTTTCAAATTCACCAACCGTCAGCAGTTTCGCGCGTCCGCTCACGCCTTTGGCATCGAGCCCGGTCACGCCGTTGCGCGCGAGGGACGCCACGGCGGCTTTTCCATTCACCGGCCACTCCGCGCCCACCGCCACTTTTTCCGACGTGCCGAAAATCTCGTCGTCGCTCACCTCATCCTCCGCCTGCACGGTCAGCAGCGATTCGATCACCTGCGACTGCACATCGTCGGCGGGCTCGCCATTCACCTGCGCCTCATTTTCCGGCTCGTCGCGGCGCAGCGAAATCACGTCGCCTTCGCTGAAAAATTGCGCGGGCTTTCCGCCGAGGAGGCAGTCCACGCTCGCGACCTTCAGGCTGATCGCGCTCGGCAGGCCCTTCTTCGTCACCGCCACGACGGTGAGCGCGCCCGTGAGCCGGCAGGCCACGACTGTCTGCTCGGACTCGATCTCGTGTCCGTCGAAACTCGTCTTCAGGCTGTCCTCGCACGCGACCTTCGCGGAAATGTCGAACCGGTCCCCGGCCTTCACGGGCCTCAGCAATTTGATCGCGTGCGTCTCCTCTGCAAAAACCATGGACACGAAAAGACCGAGGACGAGAAACGCGCGTGCAATCATGCGCGTTCCCTTCGCAGAAAATGCGCCAAGCGCCAGCGCGGAAAATCTCCCCGTTCAGGCCAGCGCCGCTTCCGCGCCCGCGTATTTCGCCATCCACTCGCGATGCACGCGTGGCGAGATTTCGCTCGGTTTGATCTCGCTGCGACCGCCCCAGAACACATTCGTGTAGTCCACCGGGATGCCGATGCTCGCGAGGTGCGCATCAATCGCTGCCTTGTGCGCGAAGACGCGATCCTTCTCCGTGCCGTGGCAGACGGCCATGATGTTCACGTTGTTGAAATCCGGCCCGCCCTCGCGCCAGTAGCAGTGCGTGAGAATCGGATGCCGCCCCACTTCGCCGCCCGCCTCGACCTCGCGGCCCGCGGGCACGCGCCAGTGGAAGAGCGCGTTGAATTTCGTCACGCGCTGGCCGGTCGCGCTCGGCTTCACGTGCTCGAGGAAAGTCGAGAAACGCCCGATGACCTGACGCTGGTTCAGGTCCTCCGCCACGCGGCAGAACGTCTCCAGATCCACGCCTGCCTCCGCCGCGCGCGACGCCCACAGACCCGTGCGCACTTCGTCGAGCGTCAGTTCGCGTTTCAGCGCGAGCAGAATTTCCCATTCGAGGTCCGTCAGCTTCACGATGCCGACACGGATCATCTTCGCGAGTTCGTCCACCTTGTCGCCCGGCTCGATCACCTTCCGCCGCACATGACCGACGCCGAGCGCGAAGATACCCTTCGCCGGCATGAGCTTGAATTTCGTGCAGCCCGTGTGGCGCATGAGTACGCGCGCGTGCTCCTCCGTGCTTGTGCCCGTCGGCGTTTTCAAAGTCGTCCACAGCCGGTACGCGCTGCCCGTCGTCTGGTTGTCCGTGCTGCGCACGACGACGTGTCCGCTGAACGGATCATTCTGGAACATCCAGTCGAACGCATCGTTCAGCTTTTCCTCCGGCACCTGCCACGCGACGAGCGCGCCTTCGGCGAGATTGCTCGCCACGAGCGTCTGCCGCACGCGGCGGATCGTCCCCGCGGCCAGCATCGTTTTGATCCGATCCAAAACCGTCTCCAGCGGCAGCCCGCACTTCTCCGCGATCTCCACGAACGGCTCGCGCACGAAGCCGACGATCTTGTCCTCCGACACGGCGAGGATTTGCGAATTGATGGGATCGGAATGTTCGATGCTGGACATGAGTTCGTGAGTCCTAAACCACCGCGCGGCGTGGCGCCACTGAGGAATTGCGGCACGCTGCCCGCGGGTTGCCCGGCGGAAAAAGCGACAGCGTGCGAGATGGCTTTCGCCGCCCCGCACGCTGCGCGATGGCGTGCGCGTTGGCCGCACGCCGGTCTGTTTAAAATGTGCGTCCTACTTCGCCACGCCCTTCATCGATTTCATGAAACCGCCGAGCGCCTCGCCGTCTTCCTTCGAGAGCGTCTCGGGTTCCAGCACCACGACATTGCCGAGCACCGCGCGATCCTCTCCGCCTTTGAAGAGCACCATGATGCACATCGCCGGCTTGCCCTCGATCTTCGCCGCGTAAGTCGTCGTGTAGCCCGTCAGCCCGTCCTCGCTGTGCTCCTTCGGCTTGTCCACCACGGTCGCGCCTTCGCCCAGCGCCTTCACCATGTCGGGCAGCATTTTTTCAAAAATGTCCATCGTCGCCTCGACCGGAAGCGCGGCGAAATTCACCGAGATGCGTCCGTCCTCCGAATTAATCGAGATGCTGCCATCCTTCGCATCCGTCTCCGTCTTCCAGCCGTCCGGCGCGACGTAGTGGAGGACCGGATCTTTCGCGGGGAAGGATTTCTCCGCCGCCGAAGTCAGCGAGAGAAAAGGGAACGCGAGGAGTGAAGTGAGCAGACAGATGGTTTTTTTCATGAGCCGGAACTGACAGCGTTTCCCGTGCCGCTGGCAATCCCCCAAGTGGCTTCATCTGAAAACCGATGATCTCGTAACTGTGAAGCCACGAAACGATCTGCCGACTTCCTGCCTTCCTGCTAAAAATTCAGCAGTCGCCGAAGCTTTGACCGTCGCTCGTTTTGAAATCTTCCGCCTGCTCCTGCTGCGTCTGCCTCGTCATCGAGAGCGAGAGCACGAGCCGCCGCCCATTCCGATCGAGGCTCGGCTCAATATGCGGTTGCAACGGCCGCGGTTTTTTCATCCAAGGATTCCACCTTCGCGCCATGCCGATCCCGCCTGCCATTCGTTCGCTGCTGCCGCTCGTCATCGGGCTGGGCGTCGGCGGCGTGGGGGCGACGATGTTCCTGCAGAGCATGCCGGGCGCGCCGGGGTCGGCGGAGGAAAAGGCGAACAAGCTCGAAGTGGAACTCCGGAAGGCGCACGATCGCATCGCGGTGCTCGATGCGAAGGATTCGCCGGGGCGGACGCGGCCGGGCGCGACTTTCGCCGACAAGGCGCGGAACATCGCCGAGGACATTCACGCCGGCCGACCGGTGAATCCCGATGACATCTTCCGCGCGGCGCAGCCGCTGCTGCGGGACTTCGCGCCGCTCTTTGATCGCATGCGGCTGAAGCAGCAGCGCGAGATGGTGGACCGCCTCACGGGCGAACTCGCGCGCAAATACGAACTCACGCCCGAGGGCCGCGAGACGCTGCGAAAGTGGTTTGACTGGAAGGTGAACATGGAGGCGAAGCGCTGGACGGAACTCGTCTCCGCGGACGGCATGCGCCTGCAGGATCTCGCGCGCGCCTCGCGGGATGTCCGCGTGGACGACGGGCTTGAGACCGTGATGGCGGGCATCCTCCCGCCGGAGAAACTCGCGACCTTCACGCAGGAGCGAAAGGCCGAGCGCGCGCAGAAGGTGCAGCAGGAAGCGGACATGAAAGTGCAGCGCCTCGACTCCATCGTGCAGCTCGATGACACGCAGCGCGAGCGCGTCTTCGGGATCATGGCGCGCGGCTCAAAGGACTTTGAACCAACGATGAAACTCGAGGGCGCGAATGGCGAAATCGCCGCAACCTCCGGCGGCGATCGGCAGGCGGCGATGCTCGCGATTTTGAAACCCGAGCAGCGCACGGCGTACGAGGCCGAGCAAAAACACCGCCGCGACGAGGCCGCGAAAAACATGGAGTCCGTCGGCCTCACGCTGCCGCCGGACTGGCAAATGCTCGACGATCGCGACCACTGGTAAAAGCCGCATGAATCTCACTCCCGCAGCCGGCGCGAAGCCGGCCATCGACATCCGCTACCTGCGCGTGGACTACGGCGATTTCGTCGCGGTGGACGACCTCACGCTCAGCGTCCCGCCGGGCGAAGTCTTCGGCCTCGTGGGCCCGAACGGCGCGGGCAAGACGAGCACCTTCCGCGTGCTCACCACGCTCATGGAGCCGACGTATGGCGAAGTGTTCCTCGATGGCGTGGATGCCTTTGAAGACATCGAGAGTGCGCGGCGGATCATCGGCTACATGCCCGATCTCGCGCCGGTGCCCACGGATTTGAAAGTGTGGGAGTTCCTCGATTTCCACGCCGCCGCGTACGGTCTCGGCTCTCGCGCCCAGCGGCGGGAGCGCGTGGCGGAATGCCTCGCGGAAGTCGCCCTCACCGAGCAGCGCGAGAGCTGGTGCAAGGCGCTTTCCCGCGGCCAGACCCAGCGCGTCGTCCTCGCGAAAACGCTGCTCCACCGCCCGCGCGTCCTCATTCTCGATGAACCCGCGAGCGGCCTCGATCCCCTCGCCCGCCGCGATCTGCGCAATGCCCTCCGCAAGCTCGCGCAATCCGGCGCGACCGTCTTCGTCAGCTCGCACATCCTCAGCGAACTCGCCGAGATGTGCTCTTCACTCTGCGTGATGAATCGCGGCCGCCTGCTCGCCAGCGGCACCGCCGACCAAGTCCGCGCACAGCTCGGCAATACGAATCGCACGCTCACCGCGACGCTCCTCGGCCGGCCGGAGGAAGCCGCCGCGTGGCTCTCCGCGCAGCCAAATATCCACGACCTCCGCATCGCCGGGCAGCAGATCATTTTCGGCTTCACCGGCTGCGATGAGACGCAAGCCGGGCTGGTGGAAGGCCTCATCGCGCTCGGCGTCCGCCTCCGCGCCTTCGAGGAAAAGCGCTCCTCGTTCGAGGACATCCTCGTCGAAGTCGCCGAAAGCAACCGCCGCCCATGAACGCTCCGGATCCTCTCCCCGGCCGCAGATATCTCAGGAAGGCAGGAAGACAGGAAAATGTCCCTGCCCCCGCTCCTTCCTGCTTTCCTGCCTTCCTGAGAGCTTCTTCGCCAAGAGTGCCCACTCCCATGCGAGCCACGCCATGAACCCCGCCGCCGCTCCCATTTCCCCCGTCCGCCATGCCGCGTGGAGCGTGTGGAAAAATCCCATCTTTGCCCGCTACTGCCAGTCGCGACTGCGGCTGCGCGGCCTCGGCGTCTTCCTCCTCGTCACCGTCCTCATCTCCGGCTTCATCGTCGCGATGGCGCATTCCGTCGGCGTGCGCTCGCAGACCGATCCCATCGGCACCGCGCGCGGCCCGCTGATCCCGCTGCTCATTTTGCAGGCCATCATCCTTTTCATCCTCGGCACCGCGCAGGTCGCCGGCGGGATGACGGCCGAGCGCGATGAAGGCGTGATCGACTATCAGCGCCTCATCCCCATGTCCCCGCTGGCGAAAGTGCTCGGCTACCTCTTCGGCCTGCCCGTCCGCGAATACGTCATGTTCGCCGCCACGCTCCCCTTCACCGCGTGGTCGCTCTGGCGCGGGCAGGTCGCCGCCGCCGTGTGGCTCCCGCTCTACGGAGTCGTCTTCACCTCCACGCTGCTCTACCACCTCACCGGGCTCGTCACCGGCACCGTCGCGAAGAACCGCCGCTGGGCCTTCCTCGCCTCCATCGGCCTCGTCTTTTGCCTCTACACCATCATCCCGCAGATGGCGAAATTCGGCCTCGTCTTCTTCAAGTATCTCACCATCACCCCCGTCTTTGAAGAGAGCCTCCCCGGCCTCCTCCCTCCCGCCATGGGCGCGGCCATGAAGGGCTACCAGCACTTCGTGCCCACGGTGAAATTCTTCAATCTCGATTTCTCCGAGACCGTCTTCACCCTCTTCTCGCAGGGCGGACTCATCCTCACTTTCATCATCATGCTCTGCCGAAAGTGGCGCCGGCATGAATCCCACCTCCTCGGCAAGCTCTGGGCCACCGGCTTCTTCATCTGGGTGCAAATCCTCCTCCTCGGCAATGCCCTCCCGCTCATCGAGCCCGGCACCCTTTTCCCCTCGCGCGCCTTTTATAAAATGGTCCGCGTCGCCTCCGCGCAGCCGCCCTCCGCGGCGGAAGCCGTCATCATGTCCGGCATCTACGGCCTCGTCACCCTCCTGCTCATCGTCCTCCTCGCCGGCATCATCACGCCCACCGCCGACCACCAACTCCGCGGCTGGCGGCGCGCGCGCAAGCAAGGCGTCTGCGCCCTCCCGCCCCTCGCCGATGCCGCCACCGGCTTTTGGTTTGTCCTCATCATGGCCATCGCCGGAGCCGTCGGCTGGTACCTTTTCACGCGCGCCCTCGTGGAGTCGCGCTGGTTCCCCGGCCACACCGTCGAGCTGCGCACGCTCGGGTTCTTCATCGCCGTGATGCTCACCGGTGGCCTTGGCTTCCAGACGCTGCTCGAGGCGAAAGGCGGACGCGTCGTCGGCCTCGTCGTCATCCTCGCCGGAGCCGTCCCCATCATGGTCGGCGCGGTGCTCGGTGCCATCAGCGAACGCATGGTACCCGCCGCACTGTGGCTCTCCGGCATCTCCCCCGTCACCACCCCTTTCTACGCCGCCGCGACGCTGCTCCCGATCCTGACGCTCCCGGAAAATTCCATCCAAGCCCTCCCGCGCGCCTTCTACTTCTGGCTGCTCGTCGCCTCGCTCGTGACCCTCTGGCTCATCGCGCGCCTCCGGTCCGCGCGACAGGCGATGGCGAAGCGCGTGCTCGTCGCAGCCACCGCTGCCGAGGAACTCCCCATCCCAGCCGACGCCTGAGAGACTTTGGAAAAAGTCGGGGAAGTTTCCACGGAAGGCACGAAAGGACACGGAAAAGAGGCCGTGGCTTCCGTGTTCCTCCGTGCCTTCCGTGGACACCTCCTCCATTCCGTCTGCACAGCGGACTTTTTACACAGTCTCCGGGAGACTCCGCGGCCCTTCGCCCTGGGAATGAACGTCGCCGGACGCGGCGGCTCAGAGCCCGGTCGGGTGATCGGTGAAGGTCCACGGCTTTCGGAATTTCCGCGCTACGTGCTGCGCGAGGGCCTTCACTCCGAAGGTCTCGGTGGCGTAGTGGCCGGCGTAGAAAAGGTTCACGCCGAGTTCCTCCGCGAGCGTGAACGTGTGATGCGCGCCTTCGCCGGTCACAAAAGTATCGCAACCGAGCGCCGCGGCCTCGCTCACCAGATCGCCCGCGCCGCCGGTGACCACGCCCACGCGCCGCACGCGCGCAGGTCCGCCGGGCGCGAGCTTCACGGCGCCGCCGACGGCTTTCGCAATCCGCCGCGTGAACTCCGCGCGACTCACGTCCACATTTCCGATGAGGCCGATCGCCTGTCCTTTCGACGGGAATGCCGCGGTGCATTTCCGCAGCCCGAGCGCCTTCGCGAGCAGCGCGTTGTTGCCGAGCTTCGCGTGCAGATCGAGCGGCAGGTGCGAACTGAACACCGCGAGGTCCGCGGCAAAGGCGAGGCGCAGCTTGCGCCGCAGTGCGCCGGTGAACGATCGCGCACCGCCCCACAGCAAACCGTGATGCACGAGGAGCAGCGTGCCCGGCACACGCGCGGCCTCGGTGAGCACGGCTTCGCAGGCATCCACCGCCGCGCACACGCGCGCGATGCGTCCGCTGTTTTCGATCTGGAGCCCATTGTGCGCGCCGGGGTAGTCGCCGACGTGCGCGTGATCCAGGAGTTCCTCGAGGTGGTGGACGATTTTGGAAAGCACGCGCGGAGGGTGGGCACGCGCGGACCGCGAGGCAAGCAGCGGCGTCCCACGCCCATCGCCCCACGAATGCAGCGCGCCAACTTCGGATTGCATTCTCTGCGTTGGGCGTTGGGCGTTGGGCGTTGGACGTTGGGCGTTGCCTGGTTTCACCGTGCAGCACGCGGCACTGCAAACTGCGATTGACCTTTCCCCGCGGCAAAACCACGAATGCCGACTCCCCACCCCCCACTCCCATGTTACTCCACGGCAAAGCAGCACTCATCACCGGCGGCACGCGCGGCATCGGAGCGGCAACGGCGCTCGCTTTTGCCAAGGACGGCGCGGATGTCGCCATCTCCTCGCGACACCTCGACGACGATGCGCAAAACACCATGCGCGAGATCGAGAAGATGGGCCGGCAGTGCGTGTTCTTCGCCGCGGATTGCGGCGTGGAGGAAGATTGCACGCAGCTCGTCGCGCAGGCGGTGGCGGAATTTGGCCGGCTCGATGTCCTCGTGCATGCGGCCGGCGGCGCGGTGCCCGGCGGGCTGATGGAGGTGACGAGCGCGGCGTGGAATGCGGCGTTCGATGTGCATGTGCACGCAATTTTTCACCTCGCCCGCGCGGCGGTGCCGCACCTGCGCAAGGACAAGGAAGGCGCGATCATTTTGATCTCCTCGACGGCGGGCAAACTCGGCGTGATGGGCAGCATCGCGTATCAGGCCGTGAAAGGCGCGCTGCCGCAGCTCACCCGCGCGCTCGCCCGCGAACTCGCGAACGACAACATCCGCGTGAACTGCGTCGCGCCGGGCGTCATCCGCACGAAATTCCACGAGCACATGAGCGAGGAGCAGAAAAAGCTGAACCTCGAACAGCGCATCCCGCTCCGCCGCGAAGGCACGGCGAAGCAGGTCGCCGACGTGATCGTGATGCTCGCGAAGAACGACTACATCACCGGCGACACCGTGACGATCGACGGCGGACTGACGTCACGCATCGCGTAGGCCGTCCGCGGCCACAGTGCCACCGCATTCGGCACGGCGCGAAAAACGCGCGCCGGGAATTTGCTCCGACGCGTCTTTGGTTTGGCTAGTCCCAGTTCTCATACCATCTCGGACAAATCACCGGACAGAAACCGGGAAGGCTTGTCTCGGGTAGCGCAGACGTCCCGCCTGCCGTGGCGCGCGTCCCGCGGCACCCGGCAGATGATCACAGGCGTTCCGTACGCCAGCGACGTCCGGGTGTAATCCGCCGGACGCGAATTATGGCGGGCGGGGCGCCCACGCTACCCGTTGCACGCCATCCCGCTTCGCCGCGCATCCGTGATCTTATTTCCGAAAGATGGTATCAGGTCACTGATGTGAGATGTGGTGTTGTTCGACTTGTCATCGCGGCATGAATCGCGGAGTCTATCGCAGTTCGACAACCTCATGCCGCTGGCACACACAGCCCCGAGTGGAATGCGCTGTTGAAAGTCGGTGGCGAAAACTAATCGCTGCTATGAGTTCACAAATCTCCGGCTCGGTCGGACGTTGGGAAAAAGGCGCGCAGAATCTGCATGAGGACGTGGAGATGGTGCAGCGACTCCTGACTTCCGCCTCGCAGAAATTGCCAGCGCCCGACATCGATCCGAAGGGAGTGGATGGAGCCATTTCGCGACCGCCTGCAAAGTCGGGCACGGTGCAGGCGATTGAAGCCTTCCAGAGCCGTTTCACGAGTGCCGTGGATGGGTTCATCACGCCGGGCAGTCAGGCTTGGCAGGCGCTGTCGGATGCCGCAGATGAGTCGTCCCCCACCCCGGAACCGCCGCACGATCCTTCGCCATGCTGCTTTCCCTTTCCGACGGTCCCGGCGTTCAGTTGGGAAGAACGTCCGCGTGCGTTCGCTTCGCCGCGAAATGGCGGCGCACGGCTGCACGCGGGGTGCGATCTCTACTTCCCGGTCGGCACTTGGATTCACGCCATCGCGGATGGCACCGTGATCCGCGGGCCTTACGCATTCTATTGCGAGACATTCGCCCTGGAGATTGATCATGGCTCTTTCCTCGCCCGCTACGGCGAGATCCAAAGCAAGACCGCGGTGAAAGCGGGAGACAAGGTGCGGGCAGGGCAGCAAATCGCACAGGTCGGACATTTAATCGGAATCCAAGTGCCCAGCGACATGCTGCATCTGGAACTATACGACAAGAGCAAGACCGGCCCGCTGACGGTCGGCGCAGGATCCGATTCGGCAATGAGGAATGGCCGGCCCTTCATGCGAAGGAAGGATCTGATGGACCCGACAATGAAGCTCAACCAATGGCGGGATAACCTGCCGCCGGCCTGAAGCACGGGTAAGAGCTTGTCATTCACTTTGAGGGCGTGATGTCTCTGAAGCACCAAAAGTGCGCAGCAAGCCAGCCCAGGGCAACGCCCTGGGTTTGGATCGGGAAAGGACAAAGCCCTGAAAACGCGCGACAAAATGAGGCCGCCCTTTCAGGGCTTTGATTCTTTTGTTTCCCATGACCCAGGGCGTTGCCCTGGGCTGGCATGTTTGCGGGCCTTTGGCCCTCATCGCTCTGCGCAATGGTGCGAAGATAGCCATCCGTATGCGGCTGGCGGCGCGATCCCGATGAGCACGTTTGCGTAAAACTTCCCGCCTCAAAACGTGCATGACTAGTCCATCGTAACGGATGAATCGGCTACACATTGAAGATACAATACCGAGTGCCTTTGGTGCGATGCCCGTGGCCGAACTCAAAGTTACATTGCACTAGTTCTAAGCGCGCCCCATCACAAGAAGCAAACTCGCGTCCCGTTACTCCGCGACGGGTCGAAGTACCACGCGGCGCAGATCCATCACCGCACCGCCGGGCTTGGTCTTCGGCTTCACGGCGAGCGTTTGTTTGCCAGCGGGAATCTGCACGGTGCCGATGGTGCGCTGGATGAAGTTTTGAAAATGCCCGGTGTCCTGCACGGTGAACTTCAGCGTGCTGCCGGCGACCTCGACAGCGACCTCCGCGCCGCCGCTGCCTTTGCCGCAGCCCTGCGTGATCTCGACTTCGTATTTCCCCGCGGCGGGCACGTCGAATTCCCAGTCGGCCCAGTCCTCGGGCTTTGTCCAGTAGCCCAGTGTGTTCTTATAGGTCTGCGCCTCATAGCGCATGTTCGTGGCGTGGACGCGCGCGTCCTTTGCGAAGAGCCGGATGTCGCCCTTCGCGGGAGTCACGCGCGGCTTGGTCCGCTTTTCGCCCGGCGTGGTGCCTTTCACGGCGGCGTCCATGCCTGCGCGCCAATCCTTCTCCGCTGCCCCGGCCTCGGCCGCGGTCTTCGGCACGGGGAATTTCGACGGATCGGCATCCACGTAAAGTTTGCGGTGCAGCGCGGCATTGAATGCCGGGTTCGGCCCGCACTCCTGCGCGCCGATGCTGAGGCGCCAGTCGGCAAGCTGCGCCTTCATCGTGGCAACGCGCGCCGATTGCTCGCCGGCGATGTCGCTCTTTTCGCCGGGATCCCTCGCGAGATTAAAAAGCTCGGTGCGCCCGTCCTCATAATGCTCGGCCAGTTTCCATTCGCCCTCGCGCACCGCGCCCGCGGGGCGGCTGCCCTGGTTCGTGTAATTCGGCATGTGCCAGAAAAACGTGCGCGGTGCGAGTTCGCCGCCGGCGAGAAATTTTCGGAGGTCCACGCCGTCGAGCGGCCCCGTGGTCTTCGCGACATCCACGCCCGCGGCCCCGGCGAGCGTCGGCACGAGATCGGTGAGCACCACGGGCGTGTCGCTCACCCACGCAGGCTTTACGATGCCGGGCCAGCGGATGATGAGCGGAATGCGCAGCCCGCCCTCGTAAAGATAGCCCTTGCCAGCGCGGAACGGCCCGTTGTGCGTCGAGGGCGTGCCGGGGAATTCGAGCACGCTCAGCCCGCCGTTGTCGCTCGTGAAGACAAAAATGGTGCGCTCGCGCAGCCCGAGCGCGTCAACCTTCGCCATGATGCGCCCCACGCAATCGTCGAGGTGCCCGATGACCGCGGCATAAGTGGGACTCCACGCGCCCGCATTATGCGCGACGTCCTCCGGCAGCGCGGCGAACGGGATGTGCGGCGTGTTGTGCGCGAGGTAGAGGAAGAATGGGCCGCCTTTGTGCTGATCAAGCCACTGCTCGGCCTGCGCGGTCAGTTCGTATTCGCCTTTACTCCCCTCGGTCGCGCTCGGCTTCGTGTTTGGATGCCCCGGAAAGGCAAAGTCGAAGCCCTGCTCCAGCGGCCCGAAGCCCGGCCCGCCAAGATGCCATTTCCCGATGCACGCCGTCGCGTAGCCCGCGCCGCGCAGCAACTCCGCGATCGTGATTTCCTCAAGCGGGAGCTGCCCCTCGATCTCCGGCTGGAGGAGGGACTGTGTCGCCGCGTCCGCACGGCCCGGCAGGAAATTCGTGATGTGCAGGCGGGCGGGAAACTTGCCCGTCACAATCGCCGCGCGCGATGCCGAGCAGATCGGCGCAGCGCACATCGCGCTCGTGAAACGCACGCCCTCGCTCGCGAGCCGGTCGAGGTTCGGCGTCGGCTGATCCTTACGCCCGTAGCACGAGAGATCGTTCACGCCGAGATCGTCGCAGAGGATGAAGACGATGTTCGGCTTCGAGTCCGCCGCGACGGCAGCCACCGAGGAGACGAAAAAACAGAGGAGGAAACGGAGGAGCTTCATGGGGGGAGAATGGCAACTGCGCGATGTCCACACGGCAAGTGCAGAGTGCACAGCAATGCGTTTCTCAGCGCAATTCCCTCGGAAATATTTGCCGTCGGTGGCAAACGCCGACTATCTCAGCCGACGAATCCCATGCTCTCCATTTCAAGCGCCGCACGTCTCTTCATTTTCGCTCTGCTGCCGACTGTCGTGAATGCAGCCCGAAGCGTTGACAGTTCCGCCGCGCTCGCCGCCGCCGTGCGCGACGGTGCGGAAGGGGCGACCATCGAAATCGCCGCCGGCACTTACGAACTTAATGCGCCCCTCGAACCGAAAGCCGGGATGACGCTCAAGGGTGCGGGCATGGACAGGACCATCATCACTCATGTCGCGGCTTGGAGACCCTCGACCACAACTCTCCCGGACCCGGAGATGAAGACGCAAGGCATGGACACCCAAGCCTATCTCCTCCGCCTGAAAGACAAGGCGGCGGGAATTATGGTTTGCGACATGACTTTGCGTGGCCCGCAGCTTCACGGCGCGATCTTCGGATCGGGCAATCAGGATCTTCATCTGCATCATCTGCGGATTCAGGAAACGCTGTGGACCGGCATCCGGACGTTCTCGATGAAGGGGGCGAAGATTCACGACTGTGAGTTCATCGACGCCGGCGGGCGGTGGGAGCGCGGCCAGCCGGGCATCAAAGGCGGCATCACCGGAGGCGCCATCTTCCCAATCTGGATGGCCGACAGCGAAATCTTCGACAACCGATTCGTGCGGACACGGACGGACAAGGCCGGTGAGTTTTACGGAATCAAAGGACGGCAGGGAAAACGCTGCCGCATCCACCACAACACGATCGAGGTGAACTTCTCGATCGAGTTCCCGTTCGAGAATGACGAGGATGTGGAGATCGATCACAACGTCTGCCACGGCACCATCTCGATCCCGAAACACGCCGGCGGCCCGGTCCCGGCGAGCGGGCGCACCTTTCACATTCATCACAACTGGTTTCGCGACAGCTACTCGATCGAGTTCGTTCGCAACGGCGTCGAGATCAGCCACAATCTTTTCGACTTCGATGTGAAGAAGGATCACGGGAATCTCATCTCCGGTTTTGGAAAGGCCCCGGCCAAAGGTCCCGCCAGCTTCCACAACAACCTCGTGAGCAATCCCGGTCGCGGCGTCATCTGGATCAGCGAAGTCTTCAATAATTTGGAAATCCGGAACAACCACATCATCGCGCGCACCACCGCCACTCCGCGCATGGATGGATTGTTCGGCTTCAATCCCGGCTGCGACTTCCAGACGATCACGATTCAAGGGAACGTCATCGAGTGCGAGGGGCAGGCGCGGCCGCTCCTGCGCAGCAAGGAAAGTTACGGCGCGCTGGTGCGGAACAACACGCTGACCAACGTCTCCGATACCGGGCGATACGAAAACCCGCGCACTGGCAAGATGATCGGACTCGAGAAACCCCTCAAATTCGAGTGCGGTGTCCACGGCGAATTCACCGTGGATGGCTGGCAGGCCAAGCCGTCTGCGAAGTAGCTTGGGTCTGTCGATGAGCCTGCGTGCCGTCGGTCGGGGGTGACGTTCATGCCGAAGCGTGAAACGACAACCTACTTCCCGCCGCGCTTCTCAGTGTCCTTCGCCGGATCGTACTTCGGATTCGGCGTCGGGAATTGCGCGCCGGTTTCCTTGAGCCATGCATCGAGCTTCGCGCGGAGTTCAGCGGTCCTGGCGGATTCGGTGGCGCTGAGATTGTTCTTTTCCTCGGGGTCGGTGGCGAGGTTGTAGAGTTCCGTGCGGTCGTCCTCGAAGAAATGGACGAGCCGCCAGTCGCCGTCGCGGATGGCGGAATACGGCGTCGCGCCGCCGGGGTGGTAGTGCGGGTAATGCCAGAAGAGCGGACGCGGCGCGACCTTCTCCCCGCGCAGCAGCGGGCGCACGGAGATGCCTTCGCTCGGCGCCTTCACACCCGCGGCATCGAGCGCGGTGGCGAACCAATCCATCGTGATCACCGGCGTGGCGTTCTCGGTCGCGGGGCGGCTCACCCCGGGCCAGTACGTGATGCCCGCGACGCGCACGCCTCCTTCGTAGGCGCTCCCCTTGCCCGCACGCATGCCGAGGTTTTGCGTGACATCCCCGAGCAGCAGCCCGCCGTTGTCGCTGGTGAAAATGATGAGCGTGTTGTCGCTCAGCTTCAGTTCGGCGAGGCGCGCGCGGATGCGGCCCACGCTGTCATCCACGCCCTCGATCATCGCGGCGTATTTTGCCTTGCCCTGCGGCGTGGTGATCTTCGCTTTCTCCTCGTATTTCGCCGTCACCTCCGGACGCGCGCCGAGCGGTGTGTGGACGGCGTAGTGCGCAAGGTAGAGGAAGAACGGCTTCTCGCTTTTCGTCTCGATGAATTTCACGGCCTCCTCCGTGAGCCGGTGCGTGAGCGATTCGCCGGGCGGGCCGTCGGTGAGGTTCGGGTTGTTGTACGGAGAAAGATACGACGCCGGCTGGCCCTTGTGATTATCCGCGATGGCGACATCGAAGCCGTGCGCCGCCGGCCCGCCAGGCGAGAGATGCCACTTTCCAATCGCGCAAGTGCGATAGCCCGCGCCGCCGAGATGCTGCGCAATCGTCTTCTCAGACAGCGGCAGTTCCTTCGTCCAGTTCGGGATCGCGAGCTTCGCAAAAGGTTTGTTGTGTCCCGCGATCCAGTCGGTGATGTGCAGCCGCGCGGGATACTTGCCGGTGATCATCGCCGAGCGCGTGGGCGAGCAGACGGTGCATGCCGAATAGGTGTTCGTGAAGCGGCAGCCGTCCTTCGCAAGGCGATCAATGTTCGGCGTCTCGTAAAATTTCGAGCCGAAGCAGCCGAGATCCGTCGCGCCGAGATCGTCGATGAGGAAAATGATGATGTTCGGCTTGTCTGCGGCACGCGCGGTGAAGACGAGAAGGAGAAGCGAGAGGAGGAAACGCATGGGCGGGATTTGTCCTCTCTGCCAATCGCGATGCGAGCGGAAAAGCAGTCGGCAATTTTGGCCATGTCCTGTTCTGAATTTGGGCGCCATGAATCCAAGGAACTGCGCGCAGGTGCTTCCGGCATTTTCCGTTTCCTGTCTTCCTGGTTTCCAAATTGCGAGACTCCGCCACTTCCCGCTTTCGTCGTCGCGCAGGATGCGGCATTTTTCCCGCATGAATCGCCGTTCCGCCCTCGCCACGCTCGCCACCGCCGCCACCGCGGGACTTTCCTCCGCACTCGCCGACGAGACACCCTACCGCATCGTGCACGGCCGCATCCGCCAATCGGTCGTGCCGTGGTGCTTCAACCCGATGCCCGTCGAGGAACTCGCGCGCCACGCGGCGGCGATGGGCTTAAAATCCGTCGAGCTGTGCGACCCGAAGCACTGGCCGCTGCTCAAGGAACTTGGCATGACGTGCGCCATCGCGGGCAGCCACGGTTTTGCCAAGGGCTTCGCGCACCGCGAGGAGTGGGACGATTGCCACGCGAAGCTCCGCGAACGCATCGGACAATGCGCGGCTGCGGGCGTTGAGCGTGTGATCACATTCAGCGGATTCCGCCGCGGGCTGAGCGATGACGAGGGAATCAAAAACATGGTCGAGGGACTCAAGGTGATCGTCCCGCTCGCCGAGGAGAAAAAGGTGACGCTGTGCATTGAGATGCTGAACTCCCGCGTGGACATCAACATGAAAGGACATCCCGATTACTTCTGCGATTCCATCGAGCGGACGATCGAAATCATCCGGCAGATTGGTTCGCCGCGCGTGAAGTTGCTCTTCGACATTTACCACGTCCAGATCATGCACGGCGACGTGATCAGCCGCATCCGCCAGCACCGGGAATTCATCGCACACATCCACACCGCGGGAAATCCGGGGCGCAACGAAATCGATGACACGCAGGAGATCAACTACCCGCCGATCATGAAGGCGCTGCTGGACATCGGCTACGCGGGCTACGTCGGGCAGGAATTCATCCCGACGCGCGACAAGGTCGCCTCGCTCGCGCAGGGCGTGAAGATTTGCGACGTTTGATCGCAGGTGCGGGAAGACAGGCGTCCTCGCCTGTCCGGACAGAAAGCGCCTCGGCTCTGTCCCGACAGCCGAGTCGGCTGTCTTTCGATCAGCGCGACTTGCTTACGACAGCCGCCCTTCCTCCACATCCATCAGATCAAAAAAAGTCGCGAGATCCTCGCGATGGCCAAGACCGGCATCCTGCCGCTGCTGCGTCAGTCCGCCCGATGCCGCATCGCGCCAGCCCCGCTTGCTCATGAAGCCGTTCCAAATCTCCACCTGCTCCGCGTCCGGCCTGCGCCCGTTTTGAAAACACCACTCGAGAATTTCTTCATCCGTCCCGCCCTGCAGCACGCGCGCGGCGAGCGCGTCGAAATCCACGCCGAGCAGCCTGCACACGCGGTCGTCGAAGGTCCGCTTCCCCGCGATGATTCCGACATTGTAACCCGCAGGAAGCCTGCCCTGCGCGTGCAGCCGGATCTTGTCGAGGATGCGGCCGAAGACAAAAATCCCGCCGACGGGATCACGGGGGGAGCGGATGGGAAAGGACATGGGCACTTCATAGACCCGCCCCGGAAGCGGCACCAGCATTTGGATGGCGGCTGTGCTCGTTTCGTTCAGCGCACGTCGTTGGGCCACACGCCGTCCACGATCGGCTGCGTCTTCAGCTTCGCCGGATCAATGACCGCATGGCGCACGCGCTGGCGCTTCCAAGTGTACGTGATGTGCACGAGTCCGTCGGCGGTCTGGATGATCGCAGGGTAACTGTATTCGCCGGGCTCCGTTTCCAAAGTGAGCGCGGCTGCCCACGTCACGCCATCGCCGGAGACGGCGAGGTTCAGCGGCGTGCGGCCCTTCGCGGTGTGGTTGTACACGAGCAAGTGCCGGCCGTCGCGCAGCGTCACGGCGTCCGTGCCGGAGTTCGGATTCGGCAATTCCGTCAGCGACATCTCAGCCCACGAGAGTCCGCCATCTTCGGATGCGATGCGGAAGATGTGCGACTGCCGCGTGCGCCCGATCGCGAGGAGCTTTTCGCCACCGGGAAAAAGGATGCTCGGCTGGATCGCGCCGATGCTCTTGCCGTCGTTCACCGGATCGGTCGCAGACCACGTCGCGCCGCCGTCACTGCTGCGCTCGAAATGCACGCGCCATCCCGCGTGCTCGGAACTCGTGGGGCAAAGGATGTCGCCGTTCGCAAGTTGTACCGGCTTGTTTTTGATCGGGCCAAAAATGCCTTCCGGCAAACGGCGCGCGTCGCTCCACGTGCGCCCGCCGTCAGTCGAGTTGCGCAGCATGCCCCACCATTTGCCCGGGCACGGGCCGACTTTGTGAAAGAGCAGCAGCGACCCGGCCTTCGGTTGGAAGAGCACCGGGTTCCAGCACGGATGTCGCGTGCCGTCCGCCTGCACACCGTTCGCGACCTCGGAAGGCGCGGTCCATTTTCCATCCGCGAAACGCGACGACCAGATACCCACATCTGCGTTCCCCTCGCGCGTGCCGCCAAACCATGCGGCGACGAGCCCGCCGCCCGCCGGCTCCACGATGGTCGTCGCATGGCAGCTCGGAAACGGTGCGCTCTCGAAGATGAACTCGGATTTCAAAACCGCGCTGTTTGCAGGAGCGGCGTCGAGCCATTTCCACGACGTGAGTTGGTGTGTGCCGTCGAGCTTGCGCCACACGACAGCGCCGGCGCGGCGGACGCTGCCGTTTTCCGAAACCTTGATCGTGAGGCGATAATTGAGCCCTGCCACGACCTGCCGCTCAACCTTTTCGATGCCCTGGAATGTGAGCTTCGCATCGTGTGCAGCGACGGCAAATTCCACCGCGGCGAGGGCTTCCGTATCCGATGCAGGCACGCCGGAGAAACCGCCCGGCACTTGGGCATCGAGAATCGGCGCGAACGCGGCGCAGATGAAAAGCGATGCGGCGAGGACAGCAATGAGCGGGTGCAGTTTCATGGCGGGAGAGTCAGGCGTGAGATTGCGCAATCCGCGGCTTGATGAGCAGCACAAGAACGACAGACACCGCCGCGGCGATCGCGCAAATTGAAAAAATGACCGCCGGCGGCTGGCCCGCATCGCGCAGCACGCCGACGCGCCAAGTCGCGAATGCGCCCGCGCTGATGCTCACGAGATTCATGATGCCGTACCCCGTCGCGCGCAGCTCGGGCCGCACGATCTGGCAGAGGATCGGCATGTTGTTGCAGTCGAAAAATCCCCAGCCGATCCCGAAGCACACGAGGCACAGGACGGCCACGAGCAGACTCGGCGCGTAGCCGACGCCGAACAGCGCTGGGATGGACAGCGCCATCCCGGCCGCACTCGTAAAAATCCGGCCGCGTGCCGTCACGCGCATCCATGCATCCGCGATCACGCCGCCGATCAGCGCACCTGCGAACGACGCGAGTGTCACGTACAGCGTCGCCGACACGCCCGCCGTGCCTTGCCCGAGATGGAACATTTTCCGCAGGATCGGCGGCATCCAATCCTTCACCACCCAGCCCGCGAGCGCGGGGAGGGTGAAGTAGAGCACGAGCAAAAGGAACGCGCGGTTCGAGAGCAGTTCGCGCAGCGCGGGAAGCGGCAAAATCGCGGGGGGCGCGGCGACGGCGGCCTCGCCCGGAACCGGCGGCTGACTCGCGATCCCGTGGGGCACGAGTGCGTCCACTTTTCTCCGCCGCACATCGCGCAACGTGAAAAAAAGCACGCCCGCGTACAGCACACCGAACGCGCCGCACCAGTCGAACACTGCTCGCCAGCCGTGGCTGGATTCCGCGACGTAGCCGCTGAATCCGCCGAGCGCGATGCCCGCGTAAATCCCCATCTGATGCACACCGACCGCGCGCGATCGCGTCCGGCCAGTGTGGTAGTCCGCGATGAGCGCGAGCGCCGCCGGAATGTAGAACGCCTCGCTGATGCCCATGAATGCTCGCGTCCAGAGCATCTGCTCGTACGTGTGGACGTGCCCCGTCGCCCACGTGACCGCGGACCACACGACGACGCTCGCGATGATCATCCAGCGCTTGCTCAGCCGGTCCGCGAGGAAGCCGCCGATGGGACTCAGCCCCGCGTAGCTCCATTTGAAAACCGCGCCGAGCATCCCCCACCGCGCCTCCGTCGCGATGTCGCCGATGCCGTCCATCACCGAATCCTTCATCGCCGCGAGCACCTGCCGGTCGAGATAGTTCAGCAGCGCGACGGGGAAAAGCAGCGCGACGACGAGCCACGCGCGGCTCAGTGCGCTGGAGTTCGGCCCGGGGTTCATCGGCGAAATGCGGCGCGCATTCTCATTCACCGCTCACCTCGAAGTGCGCGGATTGCGCAGGTAGTAAAAGTGGCCGTCCTCCGCGCCGATGAGCAGATCCGGGATCCCGTCCGCGTTCCAATCCACCGTCGTCGGGCTCGTGTCGTGGCCGGCGAGATTCAGCGCATCGAGATTGCCCGCATTTTTGAAAATCCACTTCCCGTCGCGCTGGCCGGTTTGCTTCCACAGTTCGGCGTTGGCACTGTTGCTCAGGATGTCCACCGCGCCGTCGCCGTCCCAATCCGCGAGGCAAAACTTCCGCCGTCCGCTCTTGCCGCCGATACCTTTGTTGAAGCGCAGCGGCTCGCCCTTCTCGTCGCAGAAGACGCGCTTCGGCGGGAGCAGCACGAGTTTGCCATCGCGTTTTGCCCGCTCGAAAAACGCGAGGTAGCCCTCGTGGTCGAGCATCACGAGATCGGTCAGCCCGTCGCGATTCCAGTCCACGGCAAACGGCGTCGTGCGCCATTGCGTGAGCAGCGCCTTGCCCTCCGGGCGCATCCAGCCCCATGCGAGCGCGGGCTGCGCGCCGTCCCACTCGACCTCGATGGCTTGCGCGGCGGCGAGCTTTGGTTCGGTGCGGGTGCCGATGTTTTTAAACCACACGACCTTTCCCAAAATGGAATTCACGATGAGGTCGGGCAGTCCCTCGCCGTCCCAATCCGCCACGCTCAGCGTCGTGTAGCCCCACTTCGCCTCGGCGGGCCCTTGGATGCTGCCATTCGCGCCGGCCATGATGCGGATCACCTTGCCGTCAGCCTCGAGATATTTCGGTGCGGCCCACTTCGGCTTTTCGACACCGGGAGCGCTCAGGTTTTTGAAAAACAAAATGTAGCCCGCGGAGTTCCCGCTCACGATGTCCACCCCGCCGTCGCCGTCCCAATCCACGCCGACTGGTGTCGCGAGCGCACCGCATTTCACGTCGTCGGCCTCCTGCTGAAAATAGCGCGGCGCGAGAAACTGCGGCGTTCCGTCCGGGCTCGTCTTGCCGGTGTTTTCGATGAACGCCACGCGTCCATCCTCATCGCCGACGATGAGGTCGGGCCTGCCGTCCTTATTCCAGTCGAGCGCCACCGGAGTGATCATTTCCAAATCCATCGCGAGCGGTTTGCCGTCGGACGTCTTGAGCATGCGACCCGGCGCATACTTTGGCACCGTGCGCGTGCCGACATTTTCAAAAAACGTGAAGCCATCGCGGAACTCTCCGCAGATCAGATCCAGTTTCCCCGTGCCGCGGAAATCCGCGAAGCACGGCGACGGCCAGCCGTACGTTTCCACCGGTTTGTCGCCCGCCATGAGCAGCACGGGTTTCTCATACGCGGGCGCGTCGTCCGTTCCCGCATTGCGCAGGACATACACGAAGCCGCGCAGCGGTCCCGCGGTCCACTTGCCCTCGGGCGTGAAGGCGTTGTCCCAGCCGTACTCCGTCCAGTCGTCCACGCCGACCACGAGGTCCGTCCTGCCGTCGCCGTCGAAGTCCGCGTAGCGCCAGAAATTTCCGCGCACTTTGTTCGGATGCACGTTCGCCGGTAGCGGCAGTTTCGTTCCGCCGTCCAGTCCCCTGCTCAAAAAATCCGGGAACTCCATCGCGGGCGTGAGCACGCGCGGCCTGCCCTGCACGAACGACACGCCGGGCATCTGCAAGCCGCGGCTGATCCGGCGCGCGGGTTTGAAAATCGGCAGCGCATTTTGCGCCGTGTCCGTGCCCGGATTTTCGAAGACGTAGGTGCCGTTGAACGGTTTGTCCGGACACGAGACGACGAGATCGAGATGGCCGTCGCCATTGAAATCCATCGGCAGCGGAAATGCCCACAGCCCCACGCCGAGATCCACAGTGAGTCCGGGGTGATTGTATTTCAGCCGCTCGAGCCCGTCCGCACGCGCGATGGTCGCAAACAAAATCGGGAGCAGCGTGACGGATGCGAGGGCAGCGAGGGCGCGGATTTTCATCGGGGGGAAATGCGGAGGCAACGAGGTTCACGCACGGCGCAGCGTGCCGCACGCATTCACGCGCATGCCGAGCGCGCGGGCAAAAGCGGCCTTCGCAAACATGCACTCGTCCGCGGATTTCGCGTCGTGCGCGTAGGCGACTTGGATGTGATTTGCCTGATGCTTCGCCATGAGCTGATCGCGCGACACGCCGTACGTCACAGCGTGCATGATCGGCCACTGCGGCGTGGTCGCCTGCCAGCGGCGCTCCGTCTCCTCGCGCGGCAGCGTGACGACTCCGCCGCGACCGATGTCCATGTGCAGCGCTTCGCCTTCGACATAAATGCGCGACCAGACGATTTCGCCGGGCTTGCTGATGCCGCGCAGCGTCGAGCCGCCGTTCGGAAAATACATCGCCGGCTGGCGGAAGCCTTCCGCGCCCTTCCACCCGCCGATGAAATGCGCGGGCGGCGCGGCACCGCTGATGAGGAAGACCCAGACGTATTCTTCCCCGTGCGGCGTCTTCGCAGGCGCACCCCAGCGCACATCGTGCAGCGTGTTCTCGACCGGCTGGCCGAGCGCCGCGTGGACGCGCTGCGTGAGCAGACCGTCGAGACCCGCGCATTCATCCACTTCGTTGAAATGCGTGAGCGGCCGGCCGCGGTAGAGCACGCGCTTGCCGTCGCGCGAACGGACCGGCGGACGATCCGAATTGTTCAGCGCGCCCTCGACGAGGTCGCTCGCGGGCAGCAGATCCTTCAGCCCTTGCTGGTACTGGATGCCGATCGCGTCGCAGCCAAAATCATCCGCGATGCGCACGGCGGCGACATACATTTTGCACTGCAAGCGAATCTGCGCGTCGGTGAGATCGCTCGCGTGCTTCGGCCTGGTGTGAAATTTCATCCCGCGCTTTTCCAGCCACGCGCGCACGGCATCCGCCTCCGCGTCAGCCGTGCGCATCGTCTCAGCGTAGAGCGCGGACTGGCTCAGGCGCTCCTTGAAAACTCCGCACGCGTGCAGCGCGTGATCGGGGATGATCGCATTGAACATGCCCATGCAGCCCTCGTCGAAAATGCCGAGGATCGCCTTCTCGCTGCGCAGTTGCGTCGCGAGCTTCTCGCCGAGTTTCGCAGCACGCGCTGGCACACGCACTTTCTCCAGCGGACGCGCGTGGGAAGTATCATGCGTGATGCTTCCGGCCTTCAGCCACTGCCGCAGCTTCGTGCGGAAAAAGTCATCGGTGAAATTCTCGCTCCACAGCGTCGAGTAACGGACGCCGGCCTTCGTGAGCGAGCCGTTCAGATTCAACATGCCGACGAGACCCGGCCACTGGCCGCTCCAATTTGCGACGGTCAAAATCGGCCCGCGGTGAGTCGTGAGTCCGGCGAGGACGTGATGCGAATATTGCCACACGGCCTCGGCGACGAGGAGCGGAGCGTCGGCGTCCACGTTGCGGAAAACTTCGAGGCCCATCTTCTGCGAATCGATGAAGCCGTGCTTTGCCTTCGCATCGAAGGAATGCGCGCGCACGATGCGGATGCCTTCCGCCGCGAGCGCATCGGCGAGTGCCGTTTCCATCGCCGCCTGCGCGGGCCAGCAGACTTGGTTGGCGGAAAGGCGGAGGTCGCCGCTGGCGATGAGTTGGACGTGTTTTTTCGGCAGGCGTTTTGCAGGCATGGCGGGAGATGCGGGCGTTGTAGTGCGGATGCTACATTTTGAAATGACGAATGGCGGATGAGGATCCGCTCCGATCGGTCGGGCGCGGTGGCAAACCTCGCCTCCTTTCCCGCCTCGCTGCTTGCGCTGGGGCGCGCCACCGCTAGCGTGCGCGCCTTTTCCACCCATGATCCCACCTGTCCGTCACGTTCACTTTCTCGGCATCTGCGGATCAGCGATGGGAGCGGTGGCGGCGGCGATGCAAGATCAGGGCTTCACGGTCACGGGCTCGGATGAGAAGATGTTTCCGCCGATGTCGGACTTCCTGCGCGAGCGCGGCATCGCGCTGCGGGAGGGCTATGGCGCGAAAAATATCCCAGACCACGCGGACCTCGTCGTCGTCGGAAATGTGATCGGGCGCGGCAATGCGGAACTCGAGGAAGTGCTGAACCGCCGCCTGCCATACCAGTCGCTGCCCGAAACGCTGCGGCATTATTTTCTGCGCGGGCGCCGGAATCTCGTCGTCGCGGGCACGCATGGAAAGACGACGACCGCCGCGCTGCTCACGCACATCCTGCGCACAGGCGGGCTGAATCCGGCGTACATGATCGGCGGCATCGCGGAGGATCTCGGGCAGGGCGCGAGCCTGCACGATTCGGAGATCGTGGTGATCGAGGGCGACGAGTACGACACGGCGTTTTTCGACAAGGGTCCGAAGTTCGCGCACTACCTGCCGGGCCTCGCGATCCTGAATACGGTGGAACTCGACCAGATGGACATCTACCCGGATCTCGCCGCGGTGAAAAAGGCGTTCGGCCTGCTCATGCGCGTGCTGCCGGAAAATGGCGTGCTCATTTTCAACGCCGACGATCCGAACTCGTGCGAGGTCGCGGCACATTCGCGGACGAAGACCAAATTTGCCGTGGGCCTCGGCGAAAGTGCGACGGTGCGCGCGACGGAAATCCGCCACACGCCCGAGGCGTCGCACTTCACGCTGCTCGGCGCGCAGTACTCGGTGCCGATGGTCGGCGAGATTTATGTCCGCAATGCGGCGATGGCGATCGTGGCGGCGCATCACTGCGGCACGGCGGCGGAGGTGATGCAGCGCGCGGTCGCGGGATTTCGCGGGGTGCGGCGGCGGCAGGTGCTGCGCGGCGAACGCAACGGCATCCGCATCGTCGAGGACTTCGGCAAGCACCCGACGAATATCCGCGAGACGATCAAAGCAATGCGGCATCGCTTTCCCGGTGCGCGCGTGTGGGCGGCGGTGGACCCGCGCTCCAACACGATGTGCCGCGCGGCGATCCAGGACGCACTCACGGACGCGCTCGCGCATGCGGACGGCGCGCTGATCAGCACGGTGGATCGGCCCGAGCGATTTGCACCCGGCGAAGCGCTGGATCCCGCGGCCATGGCGCGTGCGCTCGGCACGCGCGGCGTGACGGCATTTGCCGAGACCGGGCCGGAGGCGATCGTCGCGCGGCTGCGCGCACTTGCACGGCCGGGCGATGTCGCGGTGCTCTTCAGCAGCGGAAGCTTCGGGGGGATCTACGAGACGCTGCTGACGGAACTTTGATTGTGGGCGCTGCCGTGCGGACGGCGGGACCGCGCATCTCCCGATCTACTTCACGGGCTGGCGTCCGACGCCGTAGTACAGGAAGCCGAGTTCCTTCATCATCACCGGATCGAAAAGATTCCGTCCGTCGAAAATGAGCGGCGTGTGCATCGCCCTTTTCACCTCGGAAAAATCCACGTTGGCGAATTCCTTCCACTCGGTCGCGAGGACGAGCGCCTCCGCTCCGGCCACGGCTTCCAGCGCGGTCTTCGCGAGCTTCACCGTCGCGGGGATGAGTTTCCATTCGATCGCTTTTTCCATGCCTTTCGGATCGTATGCGGTCACGCTCGCACCCTCGGCGACGAGGCGGTTCACGAGATCGATCGCGAGCGAATTGCGCACGTCGTCGGTGTCGGGCTTGAAGGTGAGCCCCCACACGGCGATCTGTTTTTCCTTCAGCACCCAGAGGCCGTCGCGCAACTTTTTGAGGAAGCGCTCCATCTGCGCGGCGTTGATGCGCTCGACTTCCTTCAGCAGCGTAAACGGCACGCCGATTTCGTCGGCGATGGCGATGAACGCCTTCACGTCCTTTGGAAAACACGAGCCGCCGTAGCCGAGCCCGGCATTGAGAAATTGCCGCCCGATGCGCCGGTCCATGCCGATGCCGTCGGCGACGAGTTCGACATCCGCGCCGCTCGCTTCGCAGATGGCGCTCAGCGCATTGATGTAGCTGATTTTGAGCGAAAGGAAGGAGTTCGCCGCATGCTTGATCAGCTCGGCGCTGTTCACGTCGGTGACGAGCACGGGTGCCTTGAACGGATCATACACGCGCCGCATGAGGTCCGTCGCGCGATCGCTGGATGTGCCGACGACAATGCGATCGGGCTTCATGAGGTCGGCCACGGCGCAGCCTTCGCGGAGGAATTCGGGATTCGAGACGACGTCAAATTCCGCGGCGGGATTGTAGCGGCGAATCGTGCCGGCGACGCGGTCGCCGGTTTTCACGGGCACGGTGCTTTTGTCCACGATCACGCGGTACTGCCCGGGCTTGAGCGCGGCGGAAACTTCGCGCGCGACTTTTTCAATGAAGGTCATGTCCACCGAGCCGTCCGGCTGCGGCGGCGTGGGCACGGCGATGAAGACGACCTGGCTGTTGTCCACGCCATCCTGAGTCGAGGTGGTGAAGCGCAGCCGCTTCGCGCCGACATTGCGATGCACGAGTTCCTCGAGACCGGGTTCGTAGATCGGGATCTTGCCCGCGCGGAGCATGTCCACCTTGCGCTGGTCGTTGTCCACGCACGTCACGTGATGGCCGACTTCAGCAAAGCAAGCCCCCGTGACGAGGCCGACGTAACCGGATCCGATGATGCAGAGTTCCATAAAAAAGGGCGCGACTTATGCGCGGCGGGGATGCGCGCCGCAAGGCGAAGTTGCGCGGGCACGCGGGTGCGTCTCCAAAGCCTCGCGGCACTCACGGCGCGCGACGGCTACAGATCGTCGGCAGGCTTTTTCGGCTTCGGTGCCGCTGGCGCGGCGGGAGCCGCGGGCGGTGCGGACGGAGTCGCAGCGGGCTCGGATGCGGCGGGCAGCGGTTCGTTCACGTCGGTGGCCATCGCGGGGACGAAGAACACGTTGTTGTTCCAGGACACGCGCACGTTCGCGCCTTCGGTGCCGAGGTAGCGGAGCGGCGTGCCGGCGGGGAGTGTGACCTGGCCATTCGAGAGCATCACGCCGATGCCTTGGATCAGCTTCACTGCCGTGCGCTGCGGAAGAGCGGCGGGCGGCGTGCTGGCCGCAGGCTCCGGAACAGCGGGAGGTGCCATCGCGGGTGCGGGGTTTTCCTCCGGTGCGGCGGGTGGCGCGGGTTTCTCGGCATTCATCGCGGGAGGCAGCGGTGTCGCGGGCTCGGGCGGCGGAGCGGGGACGGGGGCAGGCAAAGGTTCGGGCGCCGCGGGCTTCGGTGCGTCCTCGGGCGCGGCGTCGGGTGCCTTGGATTCCGCGAGGAGTTTTTCCGGAAGCGGAGCGGCGGGCGATTTTGCACCGGGATCGTTTGCTGCCGCCGGTGTCACACTTTTCGTCGGCGCGGCAGGCGCAGACGGTCCGGATTGCGCGGTCGGCGCGGCGGCTTTGTTGTGCCAAAATTCACGACCAACGACGATCGCACCGAGCGCGATCACGCCGAGGGCCACGCCGCGCATCATCGCGCCGAGCGTGCCGGTCGTCGCGGGCGGCGGAAGCATCGCGTGCGCACTCATGCCGCGGGTCGCCGGGCTGCCGGCTCGCGCCGCACCGCCGATTTTCAAACGGCCCTTGTATTCCGGCATCACGAGCTGCGGAAAATGTTCGCCGACTGCCGGGAGCAGGTACTCCCACAGCGCGGATTCGCGCTCGGATTCCCAGCCGGGATGCCGCTTGTCGAGCGACTCCACGAGCACCTGCACGTGCGCCTTGGTCACGTCCTTCAGCACTTCGGATCCTTCGGTCTGGATGCGCTCGAGGTAGCGGTTCGCGCGATTCGCCTTTCGGTAATCGATCTCGTCCTGAAACACGGCGGGATGCTGGCGCAATTTTTCATCGTGCCACTTGCGGATGCGCGGCTGGAGCTTCGGCGTTTCCAGCGCGTCGCTGATTGCGAGCGCGGCGCGGCCCTTTTCGAGATTCTCGCCAAACTCCGCGCCAAGGTATTTCAGAAATGCCTTCTGCTTTGCTGTGGCCGGCCCCTGCGCGGCGCCCGAACCATTCGCGCGGGGGACATCGGCGGGCGGCGGCGTCGCGGAATGACCGGCTTCGTCCGGGTGCGCGTGCAGCACTTCGTCGAGCGGACGCCATTCCGCCAGTCCTTTGCGCCAGCCCATGTCCGTCGCGCGCACCGTGCCCTCGGCGAGAAATCCCTGCACTGCTTCCGCGCTGTATGGGCCGGCCTGGTGGCCGTCCCGAATGATGAAAATTTCCATGGTGTGTGTTTTATCCGGCATGCCGATGCTTGTTAGAGTGGGGCCATCGCCGTGCGGGCACCGAGGATGGGCACGCCGCGGCCCCATTTCCAGCGGCTAATTTTTCGGCTTCGAGCGCGGGGCCGTGTCCCAATAATTCCGGATGTGGCCGTCCGCGTAGAGGTAGTTTTTCTTGCTCTTAAAGTCGCTCTTCAGCGCATGCACTTGCTCGGTGTCGAAGCACACGACTATTTTCGAGAGCGGCATCGTCATCTGCCCGCGGCGCGTGAAAATCTGCGGCGCGGTTTCCAATTCATCGTCCACGTACGGTGCCCACTCGTAGCTCGTGCCGCGCTTTTTGAAGTAGTTGAACGACCGGAGATCGGCCGGGCATTTCACCACATCTTCGGTGAGCCCGAACGGCGCGAGCGTGGGCAGCAGGCCCTTCGCGAGCGAATCCGCGGGATAGACCGGGTTGCTCGGATCCGTCTCGATCTCGGGAAACATCCCGTCGTTCTGGCCGACGTAGCCCTGCAGCACGGCGCCGATCTGGCGGAGGTTCGACGCGCATTTCACGCCGTCACTCTTGTCGCGGAAATTCGACATCGCGGGCAGCGACATGCCGACGAGGATCGCGATGATCGCGATCACGCAGAGCAGTTCGATGAGGGTGAATCCGCCGCGCGGCTGGAGAGCGGTGCGCCGCTTCATTTCGCTTGCGACTGCTGCTTCCGCGCCACGTATTTTTGATACTTCGCGACGCGCTGATCCGGGCTTTTGCGCTCGTCGGACTTCATCTTCCGATCGGCCATGCGGTCCTGCATTTCAGGGCTGTTGAAAATCTCCTCCAGCTTCGGCCGGCGCTCCGCTTCCGGCAGATCGCGCACGGATGCGAAGACCTTGTCCATCTCGTCAAATCTCGCCTTTGCCTCCGCCTGCTCGCTCGGAGGGAGCTTCGCGATCTCGGCGATCTGCCGATCCCGCGTGAGCGTGCCGCCGCCGCGCGAACCTCCGGGAGATCCGCCCCGGCCGCGCGGCGGACCGCCGCCGGGACCGTCGTCCTCGCGATCCCCGTCGGCTTCCGCGACGCCTTGCGGGCGGCCGAGCAGGAGGAAGACCTCCTCCATTTTCGCACCCGCGATCTTCGCGAGTTGCGGTGCGGCTTTGCGAATCTCCGCGCTCGATGGCGTTTTCGCGACCGCGGGATTGAAACTCTCCGGACACGTGAAGGACGCCGACACTCCCGTCGCCGCGCCCTGCATGAATGCCTGCAGCGTTTTCTCCGCGGGCTCCTGCACATTCCACCGATCGCGGCGCGGATCCATCGGCAGGACTTCATCGCCGAGGCTCCCCGGACGTCCGAAGAGCGGCACGTCGAAATTTTTCCAACCCTCGGGCCTCTTCCCGCTCGCGATCGCGTCGGTCGCGGTCTTCAGCGTCCCGGCATCCGGGCCGAAAAGGTAGCCCAGCCGCCAGCGCGCATCGGTCCGGCTCGCGAGCGTTTCCAGCGCTTCGGTGAGCGGCACTTTGTGGACATGCATCGTCACCGGCTTGGCCGTGTCCATGTTCGTCGCCAGCACGATGCCGCCCTGCTTCTCGATGCTGCGGATCACCTCGGCGAGCGGCTTCGCGTCCACGTCGACGGTGATCAGGCCCCAGCCCGACCACACCCAATAAACGATGGCAAACACGACGAGCGAAATCGTCGCGATGAGGAGAATTTTCTGGCGGTTCATCGCCCTTACAACCCGCGGACGGCGCAAAGTTGTGTCCTTTATTTTTCCGTGCCAAGCCATTCGGCGAGGAATGCGCACAGCGCCGGTTTGTCCGCGAGGCTCACCGGCTCGCGCCCGGACTCGATGAATCCAAAGTCCGCGCCCCACGCCGCGCCATTCACCACGCACGCATCCGTGCCGCACGCAGAGATCTGCCCGCACGCCTTCGTCCCGGCGGCGCTGCGGTCGCCGTCGAGTTCGTACTTCCAGCCCACGATCCGCGCGGCGGGAAAAATCTCACGCAGCGCGGGCAGCACCTTCGGCGCGGGCTCGAGCGTGAGGGTCAGTTCGCCGGCGAGGGTGGGGATTTTCCGCGCGACCATTTCCGTGCCGTCGCGCGTGCGGATCGTTTTTACGCGATAATCGCACAGCGCCGCCGCGTGAAAAATCGCGCCCGCGCCCGGTCCGCGCAGCGCGTGCAATTGCTCGAGCAAATTTAAGTTTGTCGAAAACCCGATCACACGCGCGCCGCCCGGATCCGCGTGCGACACCGCGCCCTCCCCCTTCAGGCAGATCACTTCATGGCCCGCGCGACTGAGTTCCGCCGCGAGCAGGAGGCCGAGTTCGCCGGTGGAGAAATTCGTGAGCCGGCGCACGCCGTCGATCGGTTCAAAGCTCGGCCCGCAGGTGACGATGACTCGCATTTTCCCGCACGCTACGCGACGCACCGCGCGCGCTCAAGGCTTGCCGGCGCGCATTCGCCGCGCACGATGCGCCGCATGGACCGAGCCACCGCCAGCCAGCAAATCCGCGACCACGCCAACGCCGCCTCCGCCGCGGTGACGAAGATTCATCCGCTCCTGAACGCCCTCGGCGACGACGCGACGAAAGGCGAAATCGTGAAGGCGCTTTTTGAAATCACGAAGAACGTCGAGGTCGTAAAGAAGCAGATCATGCGGCTCGAAAAACGCGACGACACGAGCCTGCTGTGAAAAATTTGGAAGCCATGAAGCCAGGAATGATTCGGCTTGGTTTTCCTGATTTCCTGGCTTCCAAATTCAATCTCTCCCCGCACGCAACCGCGCGTGACGCAACTTCCCCAGCCCAAAAAATATGAAACGCCGATACTTCATTCTCGCCGGAATTTCCTTTCTCACCTGCCTCGCTCCGCTCCGGGCGGCGGACGAAAAGCCGATCCGCGTCGCGCTGTTTAACGACGACGGCGCGTTCGGCCTCGGCATTCCGCGCATCACCGAGCAGCTCGGAAAAACAGCCGACATCAAAGTGACGAAAGTCACCGGCAAGGAGATCGCCGATGGCGTGCTGAAGAATTTCGACGTCGTGATTTTCAGCGGCGGCAGCGGCAGCAAGGAAGGCGCGGCGCTCGGCGAGGCAGGGCGCGAAGACGTGCGGCGATTCGTGCGCGAAGGCGGCGGCTACATCGGCATCTGCGCCGGCGCGTATCTTGCCTGCACGGGATTTTCGTGGGGCGTCGGCGTGCTGAATGCGAAGACCGTTTCCTCGAAATGGATGCGCGGAAAAGGCGACGTGGAGATCGAATTCGTCCCGACTTCGCGGAGCGCGACGGGCATCGCCGGGGGAAAGCACACCATCCGCTACGCCAACGGGCCGATCATCACCGCGGACCAGCGCGAAGGCATCGCGCCCTTCGAGCCGCTCGCATTTTTCCGAACCGAACTCGCGGAGCACGATTCTCCGAAAGGAGCGATGGTGGATGCTCCGGCGATCGTGCGCGGCGTGTTTGGCAAGGGCCGCGTCGTGTCGTCGAGCCCACACCCCGAGCAGACGGCGGGCATGGAGAACTTCATCGAGAACGCGGTGCGCTGGGTCGCAGGCCGCGTGAAATAACGCGCCTTCCGATTCTGCGTTGCGTTCGGCGAAGGCATCGGCCATTCGCCTTTCATGCAACTCGACGGACGCTCCATCATCGCCGGCAAAACCGCGCACGCCAGCGCGAAGACTTTTCACGCCATCTCGCCGGCGGACGGCACGCGGCTGGAGCCTGATTTTCACGAGGCCAGCGCGGCGGACGTGGACCTCGCGATGCGGCAGGCGGACGATGCGTTCGAGATTTTCCGGCAGATGCCCGCGGGGGCGCGCGCGGATTTCCTCGACATGATCGCGGCGGAAATCATGGCCGCTGGCGATGAGCTGCTCCAGCGCGCGAGCGCGGAATCCGGCCTGCCGATCGAGCGCTTCACCGGCGAGCGCGCGCGCACGTGCGGGCAGTTTAAAACCTTCGCCGCGCTCATCCGCGAAGGCTCGTGGCTGGATGCGCGCATCGACACCGCGATGCCCGATCGCCAGCCGATGCCCCGCCCCGATCTGCGCCGGCTGCTCGTGCCGCTCGGCCCCATCGTCGTGCTCGGCGCGAGCAATTTTCCCCTCGCATTTTCCACCGCGGGCGGGGACACGGCGTCGGCGCTCGCGGCTGGCTGCCCGGTCGTGGTGAAGGCGCACCCGGCGCATCCCGGCACCTCGGAAATCGTCGCCCGCGCGATCTATCGCGCGATGGAAATCTGCCATGTCCCGCACGGCGTTTTTTCGCTGCTGCACGGCACAGGCGCGGAGGTCGCGCAGGATCTCGTGCGCCATCCGCTCACTTGCGCGCTCGGCTTCACGGGATCGGAACGCGCCGGCCGCGCGCTCTTCGACACCGCCGCCACGAGGCCGAATCCGATCCCCGTCTTCGCGGAAATGGGCAGCACCAATCCGCTTTTCATCCTGCCCGCGGCGCTGAAAAATCGCGCACCGGCGATTGCGCAGGGACTGAAGGCCGCGTTCACGATCGGTGTCGGCCAGTTTTGCACGAAGCCCGGCATCGTGCTCGCGCTCGGCGGCGCGGAGTTCGATTCGTTCATCGATCAGTTCCGCACGCAGGTCCGCGCGACGGTGCCCGCGACGATGCTGCACCGCGGGATCTGCGATGCCTTTCACGCGGGCATCGAGCGCGTGCGGAATGTCCCCGGCGTGGTCGTGGTCGCGGAATCCGACGGCGACGCCGACCCCGCGAAGACGCAGGCCGAGCCGGTCGCCTTCGCGACAGACGTGGAGACCTTTCTCCGCCACCGCGAACTGCGCGAGGAAGTCTTCGGACCGTACACCCTGCTCGTCTCCGCGAAGACCGTGACGGAACTCGAAACCGCCGCGCGCGCGCTGCCCGGACAGCTCACCGCCACGCTGCACGCGGACGGCACGGACCTGTCGGATTTTTCCGACCTCGTGCGCATCCTCGAGCGGAAGGCCGGCCGCCTGCTCGTGAATGGATTTTCTCCCGGCGTCGAAGTCTCGCCCGCGATGCAGCACGGCGGGCCGTACCCGGCAACGACGGACGCGCGCTTCACCAGCGTCGGCACCGCGGCGATTGCGCGCTGGGCGCGGCCGATTTGCCTGCAGGGTTTCCCGGAATCCGCGCTGCCCGATGCGTTGCGAAATGCGAATCCGCTCGGCATTTTCCGCACCGTCAATGGCACGCTCACGCGCGATCCCATCGCGTGACTCACGGCTTGCCACCGCGCCCACCGGCATCCTAAGCACACCGATCTTATGTTCAGCCACGTCGTCATTTTTTGGACCAAAACCGAGCACCCGAACGCCGCCGCGGAACTCCTCGCCGGCGCGGAAAAATACCTGCGCCCGATCCCCGGCGTGCGCAGTTTCCACGTCGGAAAAATGGTGCCCAGCCACCGGCCGGTCGTGGATCAAAGCTACCAGGTCGCGCTGAATTTGATTTTCGAAACCAAGCAGCAGCAGGACGACTATCAGGTGCATCCGCTGCACCTCGATTTTGTGGAAAAGGTGTTCAAGCCGTGCTGCGAGCGCGCGACGATTTACGACTTCGAATGAGGCGCGGCTGAGCGCATCGCATCGCCCGAGCGCACGGCATCGCGCGGACCCCACGCATGGACTGGCTCGAACCCGGAACGCTGCCAAAGTTTGCGCAGATCGTCTTCACGGACCTCGTGCTCGCCGGCGACAACGCCCTCGTCATCGCGCTCGCGACACGCTCGCTGCCGCCGTCGGAGCGATTTTGGGGACAGATTTTCGGCGCGGGCGGCGCGGTGGGACTGCGCGTGCTTTTTGTTTTTTTGATCACATGGCTCACGAGCATCCCCATCCTGCAACTCGTAGCGGGACTCGTGCTGCTCTGGGTGGCGTGGAAGCTCGTGCGCCCGGCGGATGAGCCGCCCGCCGCCGCGCCGGACCACGCCGCATCTTCACTCTGGCAGGCGGTGCGGATCATCATCGTCGCAGATGTCGTCATGAGCCTCGACAACGTCGTCGCCATCGCCGGCATCGCGAAGGAGGGGAGTGATTCGCCGCACGGTGAAATGGGGCTGGTGATCTTCGGCCTGCTGCTCTCGATCCCGCTGGTGGTCTGGGGCAGCTCGCTGATCGCGAAACTGATGAGCCGCTTCCGCTGGGTGATCTGGCTCGGCGGCGGCATGCTCGGCCACGTCGCGGGTGAGCTCATTTTCCAGGACCCGAGCGTGCTCCGCTGGCTCGGCGTCCCCGCCACCGTCGCGATGCCCGACGCGCAAATCGCGAAGCTGCTCGCCGCCGCGCCGCCCTCCGTGCGCACGACCGTGCATGCCGTGCCGTGGATTCTCGCCGCGGTGCTTTTCCTCCTCGGCGCGTGGTGGGGTCGCGCGTCGAAAATGCGCGCGCATTCCGCGACGAACGATGCGTGATCAGCCGCCGCACCCGACGCCCGCGGAGGAAGTGCTCAAGCCGATCAGCGCGGACCTCCGCACGCTCCTCGATGCCGCGAAAGGCCAGCCGATGTCGCTCGGCGAGATCGAGCAGCACCTCAAGGATCGCGGCTACGCGCTGCTCGTCCTCTTTCTCGCCGCGCCCTTTCCGATCCCGAGCATCCCCGGGCTGTCCGTGCCCTTCGGTCTTGCCATCATGTTCATCGGCATCGCCTTCATGCTGCGGCGCAGGCCGTGGCTTCCGGGATTCATCCTGCGGAAAAAGGTGGAGTTTGCGACGCTGCAAAAAGTAATCGGCTTCGTCTCACGTCTCATGGAGCGCCTCGAGCGCCGCATGAAGCCGCGGCTGCGCTTCCTCGTCGCGGGTCCCGTGATGACCAGCCTCTTCGGCCTCAGCATTGTGTCCGGCGGATTTTTCCTCGCCCTCCCGCTGCCCATCCCGCTCACGAATGCCGCGCCTGCGCTGTCGATCATTTTCCTCATCACCGGCTTTCTCTGCCGCGACGGCCTCATGGTCGTCATCGGCCACGCGCTCGGCCTCGCCGCCTGGGCGTACCTCACGGCGTGGATTTCTTTCGGAGCGTACCTCGTGCCAAAATTCCGCCTGCTGTGGGAATGGATAAGGCACTGGTTTTAGCACGAAAAAATGCGCGCACGGCGGAGACTTTCGCGCATTGGGAAAAAAGGCGTTTGCAAACCATGGTGGAAGCTGGTTTATCACCTTCACCGATGAAACGCCTCCTCCTCAGCCTCACCGTTGCCCTTCTCGCAGGTCCTGCTCTCGCAGACATCCAGGACCCGCCGATGCACGACTACACCGCGACCCGCAAACTCGGCCGCGGATGGGCCAACTTCCTCTACTCCTCCTCCGAACTCGGCATGACCGTGCAGCGCACCTCCGAACTCGAAGGCAACGCCGCCGGCGCAACCTACGGCGTCGTCAAAGGCATCGGACGGTGGGCCGTCCGCATGGGCGTCGGCGCGTATGAGATTTTCACGTTCCCCTTCCCGACGAATCACCGCTCGTACCGCCCCGTGCTCCGGTCCAACATCCCGTGGGTGAATGGCGGCTACGAGGAGTTCCCGCCGGAACTCGGCTTCCAGACGCGGAAGCGCTACACCACCACCTCCGATCGCTACTAAAATCGGGTCCAATTTTTCCACGAAGGCTTCCGTTCCCCGGACGGAAGCCTTCGTTCTTTTTGTGCAAAACTTGCGCTCGCTCTGATGGCTGAACTTGTCGATTTGCAGATCACGGATGTGGCGTTCGGCGGGGCCGGCGTCGCGCGGCATGAGGGAAAAGTGTACTTCGTTCCCTTCACCGCGCCCGGCGATACCGTCCGCGCAAAAGTGACCAGGGCGCAGAAGAAATTTTGCGAGGCCAGCGTCGTGGAAATCCTCACCCCGTCTCCGGATCGCGTCGTGCCGGAATGCGAATACTTCACCCGCTGCGGAGGCTGTGCCTACCAGCATCTCGGCTATGCGCAGCAGTTGGAATTCAAGCACCGGCAGGTCGAACAAACGCTGCGGCGCGTCGGGAAATTCATCGAGGTGCCCATGCGACCGATCATCCCCGCGCCGCATCCGTACGCGTACCGCAACCGCATCCGCGTACATGTGCAGGATGGACGCGCCGGATTTTTTGCGCACCGCTCGCACGAGTTGATCCCGATCAAACGCTGCGCCATCGCGAAGCCCGCCGTGAACGAGGCACTCGCCGGGATGCTCCGCACGCCCGTTCGCGACGGCGACTACACGCTCTTCGGATCCGAGGACGAACAGTTTTTCACGCAGACGAACGACGCCGTCGCCGAGGCATTGCTCGCGCTCGTCGAGAGCACGATCACGCGCGGCCAAACGCTGCTGATCGACGCGTACGCCGGCGCGGGTTTTTTCTCCAGCCGGCTCGCCTCGCTCTTCACGCAGGTCATCGGCATCGAGGAAAACGAACACGCTGTCGCCCGCGCCCGGAAATCCGCCGCGGAGAACGAGCGCCATCTCCTCGGCGACATCTCCATGCTCCTCGCGGAAATCCTCCGCGCGCATCCGATGGCGCAGACCAGCGTCATCCTCGATCCGCCCGCGACCGGCCTCGCGCCGCAAGTCGCCGGGCTGCTCGCGATGGCGCGCCCGGCAGAAATTCTCTACGTCTCGTGCAATCCCGCCACGCTCGCACGCGACCTCGGCGAACTGCGCTCCACGTACCGCCTCGAATCCGTCACGCCGCTCGACATGTTTCCGCAGACCGCGGAGATCGAAGTGCTCGCCGTGCTGCGCGCGTCGTAGCTGCGGATTTCCGCGCGTCGCCCGCTCAGTTCCAGCCCGCGCAAGCCAGCGCGATTAGCGCCGCCGCCGCCGCCATGCGGTACCAGCCGAAGCCCTCAAACGTGTGGCTGCGCACGTAGCCGAGCAGCCACTTCACCGCGACAAACGAAACGACTGCCGAGACCACGCTCGCGACGAGCAAGGGCGCCCACTCGATCGCAACGTGATTTTTATGCGCGTCCCACAGCGTCTTCACCGCGGCCGCACCGAGCGTGGGCACTCCGAGGAGAAAGGAAAATTCCGTGGCCGGCCCGCGGCCGAGACCGAGCGCGAGTGCAAAAAGGATCGTCGCCCCGGACCGTGACGTGCCGGGAAACACCGCCGCGACGACCTGCGCCACGCCGATGACGATCGCGATTTTCCACGTCACCTCAGCGCCCAACTTCCGCCCGCGCAGCCAGCGCTCAATGAGCACAAAAAGCACCCCGCCCACGAGGAGCGCCATCGCGACCGGCCACATCGTCTTCGGCAGGAGTTCATCGTGGCCCGTCGCCTTTTTCATCACCGCCTTGAACAGCAGCACGCCCGCGACCGTGATGCAAAAGGCCACGAAAAGTTTCGCGAGGTAACCGCGTCCGCGCGGTTCGCGCAGCGTGGCGAGGCGATCCTTGAAAAGCGGCAGTGCCGCGAGCATCGCCCAAAATTGAATGAAGCCGTTGAAAACTTCCGTGGTGAAGAACGGCGATTTTTCGCCGGCACCGAGCAGGTGCTCCGCGATGAGCAGATGGCCCGTGGACGAAATCGGGATGAACTCCGTCACGCCCTCCACGATGCCGAGGACGATGGCGATGAGCAAAATGGACATGACTTTCCGGTGGAGAAAAAGGCGGGGGCGGTGCGTTTCGTCGGTCCGACTAGACCGCGTTTTCGCCGCGCTCTTCGGTGCGAATGCGAATCGCTTCCTCGATGTGCGTTACGAAAATCTTGCCGTCCCCGATCTTCCCGGTCTTCGCCGCTTTCATGATCGCCTTCACCGCCGCATCCACGCGGTCATCGGGCACCACGAGGTCGAATTTCACCTTCGGCAAAAAATCCACGGTGTATTCGCTGCCGCGGTAAATTTCCGTGTGCCCCTTCTGCCGGCCAAAGCCCTTGACCTCGGTGACGGTCATGCCTTCCACGCCGATTTCGGCGAGGGCTTCCTTCACGTCTTCCAGTTTGAACGGCTTGATGATGGCCTCGATTTTTTTCATGCAGCCGGAGTGTTAATTGGCAGGCGTGTTTTCGGCAAGCATTCCCGGCGACCATTCCCTCACACAGCGTCGTACGCCTTCGCTTCGCGCATCACCACGGCGTGCGACCCGCGGCGAAGAGCGATTTCCAAAACCACCAAAACAGCGCGAGCACCGCGATCAGCGCGACGATGCGCCAGAACGGATTCAGGCCCGGCTTTTTTCCCCAGCGCACGCGGCCGTCGTCGCCCTCGCTCGCGTCGTCGAGAAAATCGAGCCCGTCATACACCTCGGCGTTTTCCTTCCAGCCGGAGTCGTAGCATGCGCCGCACTCGGGGCACGCCACCGCGTCCGACGGGACGCGCTCCCCGCAGACGGGGCAGACAGGTGGCGGCAGTTTGCGGGGTTTAAGCATGACCTCGTTCGTTCGCGCGCAGGAATTCCGCGTTCACCCGGTGCCGCGCGCCGAGCGCCTCGCGCAGCGGATCGTCCGCTTCATCGCTGAAGCCGTAGTGCAAATGCCGCACCCATCCTTCCGCATGCTTGAAGCGCCGCGACTGCCGACCGAGCGCGCGCGAAAAATCGTCCATTGTCCGCAGGTAGCTGTCCATGCCCTGCGTCTTGTCGAGCCACTCCTTTTGCGAAGCATGGCACGCGAGCGCCGCGCACTTCCGCACGTGAACCGCCGTCGTGTCCACGAACGCTTCGGGAAAAACCCGCCGCCGCGTCGGCGTCCGCTGCCCGTGCGGCATCGCGTGGTAAATCACGCACGGATCGAGGCACGGCTTGCGCGCCGGCACCGAGCGGTAATTCGGCACCCCGCGCGCGAACGCCCCGGTGACCGCGACACGCGCCGTGATCATGTGATCCTCCATGTAGTCCTGCAGCGCGTGCGTCAGCACCACCCTCGGCCTCGCCTCGCGCACCACGGCGCACACTCGGCGGATATTTTCCTCCGCGTAGAAAATCGCGAGGTCATCGCAAATCGGCGCGTGCCACTCCGCGCCCATCAGTTTCGCCGCCGCCTGCGCTTCGCGACGCCGCGTGCGCGCCGTTTGCGCCGCGGTCATCACCGTGCTGCCCATGTTTCCCGTGGAAAGATTCATGCAGTGGATTTTCCAACCCGCGTCGCGGAGCAGCAGCAGCGTGCCGGCCATGACAAACTCGATGTCATCGGGATGTGCGGCAATCGCCAGGGCGGAGGGCATGGCGCGGAACTTGGACACCCCCCGCGTTTTTGCCGAGCGCAAATCAGCGGCTCATCGCCGGCCAAATGTCTCCGGCACGCTTGCGCGCTCCGCCACTGCTCGCTTAATTCCCCGCCCGATGCGCTCAGTGATCTGCAAATGCCCCAATCATTCCGGATGCCTGCTCGGCTACCACGGAGACGACATCGAAATCAACGGCGACATGCCGCTCCTCTGCCCCGAGTGCGGGACGCCCGTGACGGTCGCGCCGCGTCCGCGCAGCGATCTTTTCTACCGCGTGGCGAATCTCATCGGCCTCGCCGCCGTCGCCGGCGCGATCTGGTTTGAGTGGCCCGCGCTCGTCCGTGTCTGGCAGAAAGTGACCACGCCTCCGCCGAAGGAAGCGAAGAAGTTCTGATTTTCCGCGCGCAGGAAAAAACCGCCGGGAAAATGCCGCGCACCATTCTGCACGGCGCGAAATGCCCGTTCGACTTTCGCCACCGCGCCGGAGTATTGCGGCGGAATGTTCACCCGCCGCCATTTCATCGCGAGCATCGCCGCAGCCGCGGTCGTTCCGAAAAATTTTGCCGCCGATGCAGCCAAGCCTTCCGTAAAAATCAAACTCGGCTTCGATAATTTCGCCGTGCGCGCGATAGGCTGGAAGGCGGCGCAGCTTCTCGATCACGCCGCCTCGCTGAAGTGCGACGCGCTTTTCATCAGCGACATCGACTCGTATGAATCGCTGGAAAACTCCGCGCTCGCCGAGGTGCGCAAAAGGGCCGCCGACCTCGGCATCGATCTCTTCGCCGGGGGCTGGAGCATCTGCCCGACGAGCGTGCGCTTTAAGAAAAACTGGGGCACCGCGGAGGAGCATCTGCGCACAGGCATCCGCGTCGCGAAGACGCTCGGCTCGCCGGTGTATCGCGTCATCCTCGGCGCCACGGAGGATCGCAAGACGCCCGGCGGCATCCGCGCACGCATGGCCGACACCGTGGCGGTCCTGAAGGCGTGCCGTTCCGCGGCGATGGACGCGGGCGTGAAGGTCGCGATCGAAAATCACGCCGGCGACATGCATTCGTGGGAACTCGCGGATCTCGTGGAGGAGGCGGGAAAGGATTTCGTCGGCGTGAACATTGATTCCGGCAACGCCGCGTGGACGCTCGAAGACCCGCAAGACGTGCTGGAGAATCTCGGCAAATACACCATTTGCTCCAGCCTGCGCGACGACATGATTTGGGAGACCGAAGACGGCGCGAGCGTGCAATGGACTGCCGCGGGCGAGGGCCTCATGGACTGGAAAAAATACGCCGCACGCTGGGCCGAGCTTTGCCCGCAGGTGCCGATCATGATCGAGACGATCTCGGGCTTCGCAAAAAATTTCCCGTACAAGAAACCCGAGTTCTGGCAGCACTACGACAAGCGCCCGGAAGCCCTCGCGCACTTCGAGGCGCTGGCAAAACGCGGCCACGCAATCCCGCCATTCAAGGCCGAAGGCCCGGATAAAAAGCTGGCCGATCAGGAATAACAAAAAACCGAACTCGCGCGTTCGCTGAAATATCTCCGCGAAGTGATCGGCTTGGGCGTACGGTCGTAGCGAGAAGCGCGGATGCGAAATGCCCGCGACGCTCAGTTCCCAAACAGCAAATCCAGCACGCCGCTCGCGCCTTTTTTCACCGTGTCCACGGCACCGCCGACGGCTTGCGTGGCCGTGGCCTCGACTTGCTCCACGACCGCGTTTTGCGCGGCGGCAAAAAGTCGGCCTGAGAGATCCTCCCGCGGCGATCGGACGGGGCCGCTGATGTGCATCGTCGCCCACGCGTAGCCGTCGCGCACGGCGCTGAACACCTTGTCCTGCGAGCCCGGCAGCCACTGTAGCGGACCGGGCGTGATGCCGACTTCGAAGCTCCCATCGATCTGCCCGTTTGCGACGGTGAAGGCGCCTTTGACCAAAATGAGCCGCTCACTTTCGACGACGAAATTGCTGACGTGCAGCCCGGATGGATCGTAGCGAAAATCACCGCGGACCTGATTGAGGATGAGCCGGCGAAAACGATCCGTCTTCGTGAAATCGGCGATCTTCTCCAGCACGGGCAGCGCCTCGAGAACCCCCTGCTGCAATTCCGCGCGGCCCGTCACCACCGGCGCGGACGACGTTCCTTCGCGCAGCGAAATCTGCACGCGGCCGTCGCCCGTCACGCGTCCGTGCAATCGCGCGCGCCAGTCCTCGGGCAGCAGCGGCGTCACGTTCACGCCGCTGGCTTTGAACTGCAGATCCACCTTCTCCTTTTCCGTCACTTCGCCGGTCACGGTGATCTCGCCGCCTTCGGAGCGCAGCTTCGCCTCCTGCACGAAAAGCGCGGGCTCCTTGTGGACGACGCGCAGCGCGACGATGTCCATTTCGGGCAGCCCCTTTTGCTTCGCGTGGCCGCCGTCGCCGACGATCTGCCAGCCGCCTTCCACCGGCGTGCCGACCACGCCGAGACCGCTGACCGAACCACCATTCCAGCCGATGACCAGTTCGCGCACCGCGATGCGGCCGAGTTCCGTCACCTTCCCTTTTTTCTCCGGATGCGGGAGCATGAGCGGGAGCCGGCCCTCGAAAAAATTCACCGCCACACGCTGCACATCCACGCTCTCGACGCGAAATTTTTTGTCGCCAAAAATCATCCGCCACACGCTGGGAAGGCGGAATTCACCGCGCACATTTTCCACCTTGATGTCGGAAAATTTCCCATCGCGCGCTCCCTCGCCCGTGAGGCCGTCGCAGAAAAATTCCGTGGTATCGAAACGGATGGGCGCGATCTCCACCTGCGCCTGCAACTGCTCGGCCGTGCGTTCGCTGATCTGTTTGCGAAACTCGGCGCTGCGCAGGTAGGAATTCACCCACGACTTCACGACCACGAGGCTGCACGCCGCCAGCGCCACGAGCACGACGCCGAGCCACGCGAGGACCTTGAGCCAGCGGGAGGAGGAACGGGGAGTCGTGCGGAGCGCCATGGAGGGATGCGAAATGAACGAGGGTGGCTTGCAAAGGAAGCATGATTTGAGCATTTGGCACCGCGCGATTTTCCCCCGGCCAAAAAAACCGAACCCCTCCCGACCCGTGCTCGAACTCCAAGACGTCTCGCTTTCCATCCCCCACGACGGGGAGGAGCAATTTCTCCTCTCGCAAATCACGGTGCATCTTCCGCACCGTCACTTCGTGGCGATCATCGGTCCCTCGGGCTGCGGCAAGAGCACGCTGCTGAAAGTGATCGCGGGCATCAAGGAACACAGCACCGGCGCGATTCACTGGAAGGGGCGCGATGTCGTGGCCGAGGGCGATCTCGATCCGCACGAGATCGGCTACGTGCCGCAGTTCAGCATCGCGCACGAATTGCTCACGGTGGAGGAATGCGTGGAGGGCGCGCTGCGGCTGCGCGTGGCCGGTCTCACGCCCGAGCAGCTCGACGAGCGCATCGAGAAAGTGCTCGCCGATGTCGGTCTCACCGAGATCGCGGACCGGCGGGTGGCGCTGCTTTCCGGCGGACAAAAGCGGCGGCTCGCGATGGCAATGGAGATGGTGAGTTCCCCTTCCCTCCTGCTCTGCGACGAAGTCACGAGCGGCCTCGATCCGAAAAGCGAGGACGAGATCGTCCACCTCATGCACGCCCTCTCGCGCAGCGATGAGCGCATCGTGCTCAGCGTCACGCACAGCCTGCAGCACGTCGCGCTGTATGACAGCGTGATCGTCCTTTACCAAGGCCACCTCGTTTACCACGGCGGACCGAAGCTGCTCGCGCACTACTTCGGCATCACCAATCCCGCCGACCTCTACCCGCGCCTCGCGCAGCGCAAGGCCGGCGACTGGCATCGCTCGTGGGAAAAGTATCGCGCCACATACTATGCGCAGAGCGATCTGCCGCCGATCACCGCGGTCGTGCCAAAGCCGGAGGACGCGGCGGAAAAATCCGGCAAAACCGAACTGAGCGAAGACGAAGAACTCGAGCGCCTCCGCCGAGTCGTCGAGGAAAAGGAGGAGTCCGCTGGCGCAAAAAAGGACGCCTCGCCCCCCGGCGAAAGGCACAAGCCGGACACCGTGGTGCCAAATGCGTTCACCCAATTCGGCGTGCTCCTCGCGCGGCGTTGGAAACTTTTCTTCCGCGATCGCGGGCAGGTGATTTTGCAACTCGCGCTCCTGTTCGGCTTCCCCTGCCTCGTCGTGATTTTCGCCATCGATGGCCTGCCCCAGGTGAAGGGCCTCGTCGCGGATGGCGGCGCAAATCTCCTCGAACGCGCGCGCCAGGAAGCCGCCGCGCTCCAGCAAATCGCGAAGACGGGCACATTGGTTAGCGGCCTAATCATGTTTCAGGTCATCCTCCTCGCGCTCATGGGATCGAATAACTCCGCGCGCGAAGTCGCCGGGGAGCGGAACCTTTTTGAAAAGGAAAAATTCGCCGGACTCAGCCCGCTCGCCTACGTCGCGAGCAAGGTCACTTTCCTCGGCACGCTCGTCTTCGCGCAGTCGTTTTGGATGACGATTTTCGTGAACATGATCGTCGGCTTTCAGGGCGATTTCGCCGCGCAGGCACTCAGCCTCATCCTCGTGAACGCGGCCATCACCGCAGTCTGCCTCGGCATTTCATCGTGGATGAAATCGGCGGAGCAATCGTCGCTGCTCTCGATCTACCTCGTCGGATTCCAGCTCCCGCTTAGCGGTGCGGTGCTCGCCTTGCCGAAGGCCATCGCGATGGGCACGCAGGTTTTCATCGCGAGCTTCTGGGGTTGGAGCGGCTTCATCCGCTCGATGGAAAACACGCGCTACTACGACGCGATCAAACAAATCGCACAGACCGAACCCGCGAACGGCGTGCTCTGCGTGTGGGTGCTCGTCGCGCACGTGATCGTCGGCCTCTTCTTTGCGTACACGGGCTGTAAAAACTCGCGCTGGGAGTAGTCGCGGCAATTCGCCTTTGCCCTCCGCGCCGCTTCGCGCTACCCGCAACTCATGCTTCGCCTTTTCGCCATCGCGTCCGCATCGGTGTTTTGTTTCCTCGCGGCTCAGGCCGCCGATGGGACGGACCCGTTTCGCCCGTGGTCGTCCGTGGAGATGCCGAGCCAGCGCGATCTTGCGAAAGGAAAAATCGGAACGAGCACGAACGCTTCGATGAATTTGGATCGCGGAATGTCCTGCCAGGCGGTCTTCGTGGTGAATGCGCCGCCGGAGACGACGCATCAGGCGCTGCTGAAATTCAACTCTACCCGGCACCCGGAACTCGAAGTATTCCAGCACCACGTTTTCCAAGGCGAAAAGGACTCCGGCTTCGACCGGCTCCTGCTGAATCCGAAGGACTCCGCCTCCTCCGCGCTCATCCGCTCGATGGGTGACGCGGGCGCGATCCAGCTCGACGCGCGCGAGGTCCCGCTGCTGCCGCGCACGCGCACCGCCGACGCCGCGCAGCAATTTCTCTCCGGCATTTTGCGCGAGCGCTGGAATCGATTTTCCAAGGGCGGCGACTTCGGCAGCGTGGGGAGTTACGACGCGGGCAGCGAGATCCGCAGCCTCCTCGCCGAGGAAGGAAAAATGAGCAGGCATTTCGAGACACTGCTCGCGCCGCTGCGCGCGAAAGGCGCACCTGGGTCGCCAAAGTTTTTCTACTGGGATCTCTCGATCGTGGACAAAAAATCCGCCGTGCAACTCGGTGCCGTGTACAGTGCGGAATTGCCCGAGGGCCGGCAGGTGCTCGATGTCACGTACTACTCCTCAAACGCCTACCTCGTTTCGATCACGCTTTACGAAATGCACCCGATCACGATTGACGGCAAACCGCAGACGCTCGTGTGGGAAGGCAGCCTCGTGAGCACGACGGGCATCGAGGGAGGCCTCGGCCTGAAGCGCAAAATCGGCGCAAGGATGATGGCCGCGGATGTGGAAAAATGGATCCGCATCTTCCGCGCAGACACGCAAAAGTAAGCTGTCACTCAGGCAGTCATCCCGGAGTAAGCCGCCCACTTCGTTCCATGACACTGGCGGCAATCTCCGGGCTGGCGAAACACTGCTCCATCTCATCCCAGAGCGGCACCCGCTGCTCGCAGCCCACGCAGATGATGCTCAGTGCTGAGGGCCAAAGGCCCGGAAACAAGCCAGCCCAGCTCAAGCGAGGAACGAGCGCAGGGCTGGGGGTGAAAATTTGGAATCGGCAAAGCCCCAACGGGGCGTCACAATCCCGCTCCATCACGAAAGCTTATGCCGCAATCGCTCGCCCGCGTCGTCCTGCATGTCGTCTTTAGCACGAAGAACCGCGTTCCTTTTCTCAAAGACTCGAAACTCCGCGCCCGCCTGCACGCCTACATAGCGGGTGCCCTGCAAAATATCGGCTGCGAGCCCATCCTCATCAATGGCGTGGAAGATCACGTCCACATCCTCTGCAACCTGTCCCGCACCGTCACCATCGCCGGTTTGGTCGAGGTGGCAAAGGGCGGTCCTTCCAAATGGATGAAGGAACAGGGACCGCCTTATCGGGATTTCTATTGGCAAGGTGGATACGGTTCATTTTCCGTGAGCCAATCGAATGTCGAACAGGTTCGTGCCTATATCGCGACGCAGGAGGAGCATCATCGCGAGGTGTCGTATCAGGATGAGTTTCGGGCGCTCTGCCGAAAACATGATGTGGAGATTGATGAACGATACGTGTGGGATTGAAGCGCGGCTTGTCGCGCCCCGTTGGGGCTTGTTTCCATTTTGTCCGGCAGATCCCAGGGCGGCGCTCGTTCCTCGCTTGCCCTGGGCTGGCTTGTCGCAGGCCGTTGGCCTGAAGATCCAGACCTTCTGGACGCGGACGGCGAGGTTGCTAATGGGAACTATTAGAGTTTCGACGCCGCAACGGTGTCCAGCTTAGTCTCGAGAGCGGTAATCAAAGCATCGAACGAGCTTCGTTTGTGAATATTAAGAGCGGTAGCAGGATTGCTCACGACCAACTCAGCAACCTCTGCTTTTACTTTCGCCTCGATTTGATCCGACCAAGGCTTTCCTAGATGTTTGAAAGTAGTTGCAAGGCGTTCTGACCACTTTGCATTGCCTTTGAATTTTGGATGAAGAGTTGAGACGCCGTAACGGTTCTGGAGCATTGCGGAGTAAACCGCCTCATCGAACATGTCTTCAATCTCCGACTCCTTCATGCCGTTGCAGGTCGTGAAGGTAACATCTGCAAGCAGGAGCAATCCCTCTTGCTCTGCTCGTTGGCTGGATTTCAAACCGCAGTCGTCGTGGTCAAGAAAAGTGTGCGCCGAGCACAACGCCTCCCTGATCTGGCTTAGCTTGTAGCTCAGATTCGTCCCGCCTTGGAGAGATTCTATTCCAAGCGCCTGCTGAGCCATGGCGGCAGCCAGTGGCTTTGAGTGCTCCTTAAGCAGGGCACCAAGTGCCCGTCTGTCCTCCTCGCCTTCCACAACGAGGAGCAACTCGGCATGTTGCAAGTTGTCCGACGCGCGAACACCAAGAATTTCTCGGATTTGTCTTACGTCTTTTGCCGGAGTCGCCTTGTTTTTATGCACAAGGATATTGGACTTGATACTGGCTCGGTCGACAAACAACGGACAGTGCGTCGTCATTATCACCTGATGTTTTCGGGCAATCTCCGTGAGCACAGATTTAAGCTGGTGAATCGCATTCGGGTGTAGGTGTGATTCAGGCTCTTCGATTGCCAAAATCAAATTCCGGCCCGCGCCGCTGCTTTCGGATGCGTGGCGCATCAAACTGAGAGCTGCTAGGCTTTGCACGCCGTCACCCTTCCGAATCAATTGGGTGGGTGTTCCATCATCAACCACTATTTCACAGCTGCGGCGCAGTGCTCGGAATCGCTCCTCTTCAGGAATCGACACCCGAACCTCTTTTACGTTTGGGAGGAATTCCTTGAGCGTGTCTTTGATGCTGGCAGAAATCTTGTCCAGCACGGGTTGTTGAATCTTTGCGATGGCCTTCAACGCTTCTTGGTATGCCACCTCAGTTTCAACTGCGGCCAATTCTTTCTCGACGAGTTCTCCAACGATTTCGTGGGCCGAACTCGCGGTTCGAACCGCGGGTATGTAGCTCAAGTTGATTCGCTTGGAGATGAACATCGCGATTTGCTCAGCCTTCTTCGACAAGGCCGGCCCGCCCGGCCCTTTCTTGAGCACCTTGAAGCCCGGCTGTTTTTGTCCAAGCGTGAGTTCGATTGGAAGTGTGCCGTTCAGTTTACTCTGCACGTCCGTCTCGAATTCACCGATTTCCCCACCCGATAGCTGAAGTTCCAAATTGAAAACCGACTCGCCGGCTGGAAATTTCACCTGGAGTGAAACCGGGAAGTCACGTTGCCAGTCATAGAAAGCCGCGAACCGTTCAGACGAACGAAGCCGACCTCTCTGAATCCGAAACCCGCCGATGCGATTTAGCATTTCCAACGTTGTTACAAGAGCGCGGAGAATGTTGGATTTGCCCTCATTGTTCGGCCCGATTAGCCCCGTCGACCTACGAATGGGTAGTTTGTATGCCTTCGTGATGCTCCGGTAGTTGGTTACAGAGAAAGAGACGAGTTCCATGATTTATCGTTTGTGTTGCTTGGTTGTGGGCGGCGTTTCACAAACGAGTATCGCTGTGAATGCCTTTTGGATGATGGACTGGAGGACACGCGTGGCGCGCTGGAGGTTGGCCGCCACAACCGAGCCTAGGTCCTCCACCGCGCTTAGTCGCCGCTCCATTTTCGTGGAAAACCGTGTCTGCTTCGTAAGAGATGGAAACGTCTGGGCGACACTGTCGTCGTCGAGCCGCAGGGGAAGGAAGCGGCGCTCTTTGTTCAGCGGGTCGCGATACCGGAAGGTGCCGGACTCAAGCAAAGTATGAAGTAGGAAGGATGAAGGATGAAGTCCGATTTCATCCTTCTGCCTTCTGCCTTGTGCGAGCGCTCCGCCAGCGGGCGCACCACCGCCTTGTCCTTCGCGCTGTGGCTGAGGAAGACGTCGCAGGGGAATTCGTCGGGCATGGCTGAGGTCGAACCGCTCGGCGAGACGTGTGCTCATTTTCCGAATACGAAACAAGTCGGAGAAGGCAGACGTGAAGCGGCCGCGTGGATTGACGTTGCCTGCGGGTGCCGTCAAAATAACGCCATGCAGGAAGCTCCGCCTATCCCAGTCCTCGGCCTGATCCTCCTCTTTCTCGCAATGGTCATTTTGCCGTGGCTGTTCAGGAAGATGTTCCTGTAGTCATCGGTTTCCCGCCACCTTGCCCTGTCAGCTCGCAAAGATCTTGTCCGTGCGCTCGGCGAGAAACTTCAGCCGCTCGGCATCGCCGCCTCGGACTTCGAGGATGCCCCAGCCTTCGTAGCCGATCTCATCGAGCGCTTTCATCACCGACGGCCAGTCGTTGTCGCCTTCCAGCAGCTCGACGCCGAAGCCCGCGCCGGGGCCGGATTTGTCGCGCAGCTTCCGGCTGTATTCCTTGATGTGCAGATTGAAAATGTGCTTCCCGAGCGTGCGCACCCAGTGCTCCGGCCAGCCGAAGGTGATGCAGTTCCCGACATCGAAATGCCAGCCGACCCACGGACTGTTGATCTCCTCGACGAAGCGCTTCGCCGCGACCGGCTCGTTGATGAAACGGTTCCAAACATTTTCCACCGCGATGGCGCATTTGCTTTTCTCGGCGGTCTCGGTGCAGCGCTTGATTCCCTCGATCGCGCGCGTCCAGCACTGCTCATAGGTCACGTCCTTCTCGACGGTGCCGGGCACGAGCAGCACGCGTTTGCAGCCGATTTCGCCGCCCTGCTTCAGCGCAAAATTCAGACCGTTCACAGTCCGCTCGCGCTTCGCCGGATCGGGCGAACTCAGCGGAAAACTCCAGTGCGGCGTGCAGATGATGCCGGCGATTTCGAGCCCGCTCGCGCTCTTCGCTTCCAAAATCTGATCCGTCGTGAGTTCGCCCGGCAGGTTCAGCTCGATGCCATCGAATCCTGCGTCGCGAATCGCCTTGAACTTGTCGGTCACGCTGCCCTTCACGCCGCCGGCCATGCCGAGATTCACGGCCTTTTTGAGTTTGGAGCGTTTCTTCACCGCATCGTCCGCGGAGGAAAATGCGGTGCTGGCGGCGAGGGCGGCGGTGCTGGCGAGGAAGGTGCGGCGGTTCATGGGCTGGTCGTGGGGTTGGAGGTGAGTGCTTTCGGAGTGGCTGCGCGCGGCAGCGCGAGCAGGCGCTGCGCTTCGCCGAGCAGCCACTTCGCCTGCGTGAAAGGCTGGAAGGAAATGTCCTGCCAGCGCACGAAGCCTTCGGCATCGATGAGGAAAGTTCCGTGCAGCGGCATCGTCTCAAAATCATCGAATGCGCGATACGCCTTGAAGGTCGCGAGCGTCTCATCCGCGAGGATCGGAAACGTGAAACCGTCCGCCGCCTTCGCGAGGGAGAAAGTTTTGTACAAATCCTCCGCGCGCTCGGTGCCGACGGCGACGAGATTGAAACCCGCGTCGGAAAATTCCTTCGCCATCGGGCCGAAAGTGTTCAGTTGCTCGATGCAGTGCGAGCAGCCGCTGCCGAGGTAAAAAAGCAAAATCGTCGGCTTGCCTTTGAACTCGGCGAAAAGCCGCGTCTCGCCCGTCTGGTCGGGCAGATTCCAATCGCGCGCGGCGGACGGATGCCAGCGGAAAGGCCCGAGGCTCGCGAGGTCCGGCCGCACTCCGCTGTCCGCCGGCCATGCAAGTTTTGGGCGCCAGTCGGCGGGGAGTTTCAGCTCTTCCGCGACCGCGTGCAGGCGCGCGAAGACCGGCTGATCGAGATCGGCCTGCGCGCAGAGCGGGCGGAGTTTTTGGAAAGTTTCGATCGCCTCCTGCTTCGTGCCGGAGCGCCAGAGGATGTCGGCGAGATTCGCCAGCGGCAGCACCTGCCCCTCACCTTCTTTCGCGGCTTCGCGCGCAAGTTGCGCGGCCTTCACCTTGTCGCCGGCCTGGTCGTGCAGGCGCGAAAGGCGCGTCTTGTTCACGCCAGTCACGGAGGCGATCTGCTTGCGCGCATCGTCGGCGCGCCCCTCGGCGAGGGCGCGGTAAAGCTCGAGTTCGACGATGCACTTTTCGATCTGCTCCATCTTCGGCGCGAAGGGCACGAGCGCATCCGCGATGGCCTTCGCGATTTGGTCCGCGGGCTTCTTCGCGGACTTCGCGGCGGCTTCGGCTTCGTCGCCCTTCGCAGTGCGTTCCTGCTTCGTCTTCGCGAGCAAATCCCGCAGCGCCTCCACCTTCGCCGCACCGCGCGGTTTGTCGTTCGTTTGAAATGCGGCGATGCCCATCACGCAAAGCCGCTTCGCTTCCTCGGTGCGATCCTCGTTCACCGGGAGGTAGGGACCGCCGTCGAGCGCGAGCAGATCGTCCCATCGCTCCCACGCGACCAGCGCATCGACCAGCCGCCGCCGGCCCATCGTGAAACCGCCGCGCTCCTCGACGTAGCCGGGTTTCCCCACGAGCTTGTGCCCGCGCGCGAGGCGCGGCAGCTCGATCATATTCTTCGCGAGATCGATCGCATCATGGACGCGGCCGATGAAGCCGAGATTCTCCACGAGCCAGTCGTTGTTGTGCGCGTAGTTGTGGATTTGCTCGGGCATGAGTTTCGTCGCGATCATGTACGCGTGGTCCGTGCGCGCGGCGGCTTCCTGCTGCCACGCGGCGTCGGCGTAGCGGTGCAGCGCGGTGAAAGTGTGGCCCGGCATGTGCCAGATGTGCGCGATGCCCGGCGCGGACTGCCCGTCCACCGCGGCGCTCTTCAGCGCGCGCCGGTCGTCCTCGTGATTCCAAAGATGAATGAGGTAGTGATGCGCGCCGGGGTGCGCCGGGTTCTTCGCGAGCACTTCAGCCGCGAGCGAGGCGAGCGCGGCGTGGCTCGCGACGGGCATGCCGTGCTGGCTGTTGTCCCACACTTGAAACATGAGGAATGCCTTCGCCTCGAGGTCGTCCGGAAACTCGAACACGATTTTTTCCAGCGCCTTCACCAGCGCCGTGCGGCGCGCCCTGTTCGCCTGGTCGTCCTTTTTCCCCGCGGAAAAATAGGCGCCGTACGCATCCGCGTAGAGTCGCTCGCGAGCCGATGCTTTTTCGCGGCGATCCTTCGCGAGCGCCTGCTTCATGAACTCCGCCGCGCGCTTTTCATTGTTCACGTTCGCCATCGCCATGCCCCAGTACGGCATCGCCGCCGTGCCGTCGCATTTCGCCGCCTGCCGGAACGACCGCTCCGCCTCATAGTACCAAAAGCCGTGGAGCTGCGCGACGCCCTGGTCGAAAAATTTCTGCGCGTCCCCGCTCTGCGTCGTGATCGGAAAGCTCACCGCGCCCATCCCGCGCAGCAGCACCGCCGCCTGCCGCGGTCCTTCATCAAAGGCATCGCCATGCGTGGAATGCCCCGCGCCCGGTTTGCCGCCCGGCGTCGCCGGCACGTCATCCGCGGAGGACAGCACGGGGCAGAGCAGGAGGGTGAGGAGGAAAATTCGGAACAACATGCAGGGAGGACAACCACTTTGCCGTCCCGATCCAAGAGACGAATGGCGGGAGCCTTCAACGCCCAACGTCCAACGTCCAACTCCCAACATCCAAGGAATACGGCTCGGCATCGGATTCTTCCCTTGGACGTTGGGCGTTCGGCATTGATGCGACCGCCGTCCTCCCCTCGATGAGCGGCTGATTTTGATCCACGCCCCCGGAGGCGCATGCGCGCTCGCGCGGACCGGGCGCGCATCCAAACTACCCGCCCGATTTTCTTTGAACCCTCCCTGCGCCTCGAATAGCTACACGCGCCCTTTTCCCCAAAAAACAAATCATGAAAGACAAACTCGTAGTCGTCTGCGGCGGCGGCGGATTCATCGGCGGCCATCTCGTCGCGGATCTTCGCCAGCAAGGATTCACCCGCATCCGGTCCGTGGACCGCAAGCCGATCAAGGACTGGTATCAATTTTCCCCCGACGTGGACAACCGCGTGCTGGACCTGCAAGGCAAGCAGGCGTGCTACGATGCGCTGCAGGGCGCGGTGGTCGTGTATAATCTCGCGGCGGACATGGGCGGGATGGGCTTCATCGAAAACAACAAGGCGCTGTGCATGCTCAGCGTGCTCATCAATACGCACCTGCTCGAGGCGGCGCGCGACATCGGCGTGGAGCGCTTTTTCTACGCGTCGAGCGCGTGCGTGTACAATGCCGACAAGCAGCGTGATCCGAATGTGACCGCGCTGAAGGAGGAGGATGCGTACCCCGGAATGCCGGAGGATGGCTACGGCTGGGAGAAGCTTTTCAGCGAGCGCATGTGCCGGCATTTTCGCGAGGACTACGGCGTGATCACACGCGTGGCGCGCTACCACAATGTGTACGGCCCGCACGGGACGTGGGACGGCGGGCGCGAAAAGGCGCCGGCGGCGATTTGCCGCAAGGTCATCCGCGCGAAGATGAGCGGGAAGCACGAGATCGACATCTGGGGCGACGGCAAGCAGACGCGCAGCTTCATGTATATCGCCGACTGCCTGCACGGCACGCAGATGCTGACGCACAGCGATTTCATCGAGCCGATCAACATCGGCAGCAGCGAGATGGTCTCGATCAACCAGCTCGTGGACATCGTGGAAGGCATCGCCGGGGTGAAGCTGGAGCGGAAGTACAACCTCGACGCTCCGAAGGGCGTGAACGGGCGCAACAGCGACAACACGCTGATCAAAAAAGTATTCGGCTGGGAGCCGCGCACGAAGCTGCGCGACGGTCTGGAAAAGACCTACGCGTGGATCCACGACCAAATCCTCGCGGGCAACACGAAGCAGTAGCCGCGCGATGCCGGACGCACCGCTGCCGCGCGACGGCACTTTTGCCGGAAGCGACGACGCGAAGTTCCGGCAGATTCTCGGCATCCGTTTCTTCACCGGCACGCCGCGCGAGGCGCTGCAGATCGGCCTCCGCGGCGGACTCGTCGTCGTGCCCGCCGCACCGGCGCTGGTGGATCTCCCGGATGATGCCGCGTATCGCGAAGCACTCACCAACGCGGACCTGGCCATCACCGACAGCGGACTGATGGTACTGCTTTGGCGCAGGATCACCGGCGAGCGAATCACGCGCGTCTCGGGCCTCGAATATCTCAAGCTCCTGCTCGCCGAACCGTCCGTCCGCGAACCCGGCGCAGTGCTCTGGATCATGCCCACGCCCGCCGCGCGCGACCGCAACGTGGCGTGGCTGCAGTCGCAAGGTTTCCCGATCACCGCCGAAGATTGCTACCTCGCGCCAATGTATGCCAAAGGCGACCTGAGCGATCCGGTGCTGGTTGAATTGGTGCACAAAAAGCGCCCGCGGCACATCATCGTGGGGCTCGGCGGCGGCGTGCAGGAAAGGCTCGGCCTCCACTTGAAACGTGCGCTCGACTACCGCCCCGGCATCCACTGCATCGGCGCTGCGATCGGTTTCCTCAGCGGCGAGCAAGTCCGCATCCCGATGTGGGCCGACTTCCTTTTCCTCGGCTGGCTTTTCCGCTCCCTCTCCGCTCCGCGCAAATTTCTCCCGCGCTACTGGAAGGCGCGAAAACTCGTGGGGCTCATGCGGAAATATCGCGACCGCCTGCCCGTCGCGGAGTAGCCAAGTTCCGTCAGCCTGCCGTCCGCCTCAGCGCGGCATCTGCTCGCTCGCCGCGACTTTCGCGATCCGCGCACCGGGGACCTCCACCGCCGGCTCCGCGTGCGGCAACGCGAGCGGCTCATTGATGATGTCCACTTTCGCGCCGACGCCGATCGTGCTGTAAAGATTCATCACATCCGCCGACCTCATGCGGATGCAGCCGTAGCTCGCCGGCGTGCCGATGCGCCATTCTTCCGCGGTGCCGTGGATGTAAATGCAGCGAGAATACGAGTTGCGATTTTCCGACTCCTTCCCGCTGAGCCACAGGATGCGCGAGACGATCGGATCGCGTCCCGGCGCGTTCGCCCGCACGATTTCGCCCGTCGGACGGCGGCTGTGAAATTTCATCCCCGCCGGCTGTCCGCCGCCGATTTTCGTCGCGACTTCGTGCGTGCCGAGCGGCGTGCCGTAGCTGCCATTGCGCGAGCTCAGACAAAACTTCGAAGTGGAGACATCGTACACTTTCATGAGCTGCCCCTTGCGATACAGCGCCAGCTTTTGATCCGGCACGCTCACGACCATCGTGTGGATCGTATCCCTCGCGCAGCCCGCGAAAATCAATCCCAGTGCGAGGAGGAACAGTCGGAAAAATGGGGTCCGCATATTCTTGCAGCATAATCGCAAATGGCGCTAAGAGCAACGGGGTTTTGGCTGCCCGCTTGATTTTGCCTTGTGGCAAAATCGGCCACCCCATCCTTTTCCGCACCATGATCCAGCGCCTCCTCATCCTCCTCACAGCCGTGTGGTCTCTCACGAGCACGATGTTTTCGGCGGACGATGCCGCCGCCGCGCCGGCGTCCATCGGTCCCGTGTTCGTCATTCCGATCCACGGCGAGGTGGGTCCTGCGCAATTCTACTTTCTGCGCCGCGCGCTGAAGGAAGCGCAGCGCGAAAATGCCAGCGCCGTCGTGCTGGATGTGGACACGTTTGGCGGACGCGTGGATTCCGCGATGGAGGAAATGGACGCGCTCCTGACCACACGGATCCCCACGGTCGCCTTCGTGAATACCAAGGCGATTTCCGCAGGCTCGCTCATTTCGCTCGCGGCAAAACGCATTTACATGCACCCGAACGGCGTCATCGGCGCATCCGCCGTCGTCGGCGGCGAAGGCGAGGATCTGAATGCCACGATGAAGGAAAAAAGCACCTCGATGGTCGTCGCGAAAGCGCGCGGCGCGGCGAAAGCCGGCAGCCATGCCGAGGATGTCGCGGAGGCATTTGTGCGCAAGGAAAGCGAGGTGAAACGCGGTGACGTAACCGTTGATTCCAAGGACACGCTGCTCACGCTCAACGCGCCGGACGCCGCGAAAATCTACGACGGCAAGCCGCTCCTCGCCGCCGGCATCGCGGAAAATCTCGCCGAGGTGATGAAGGCCGAAGGCCTCACCGGTACGGTGCGCAATGTCGAGCCGAGCGGCTTCGAGTCCGTTGCATTTTGGATCACCACATTCGCGCCGGTGCTGCTCATCGGCGGCGTGGTCGGCGCGTACATCGAAATGAAAACGCCCGGCTTCGGCATTCCCGGCATCGTGTCGCTGATCTGCTTCGCGCTTTTCTTCGGCGGCCACTTCATCGCCGGCCTCGCAGGCTGGGAATCGGTGGTGATTTTCGCCATCGGCCTCGTGCTCGTCCTCGGTGAACTTTTCCTCCACCCCGGCACGATGATCCCCGGCCTCGTCGGCGTGCTGCTCATGCTCGGCTCGCTCGTCTGGGCCATGGTGGACCACTGGCCCGGCACGCCCGCGATGCCGACTTCCGAGGAACTCCAGCGCCCGATGCTTAACTTCGTCATCGCGCTCCTCGGCGGCGGCCTCTTGATCGCGGTGCTCGCGAAATTTCTGCCGAGCACGTCGATCTACCGCCGACTCGTCCTCGCCACGGCTTCCGTGAGCGGCCCCGCGGTCACCGTGCCGATCGTGAATCTGGAATTGCGCCCCGGCGACATCGGCACAGCCGCGACGACACTGCGTCCCTCGGGAAAAGCGACCTTCCGCGACGAGCACCACGACGTGATCACGGGCGGCGATTTCATCCCCGCAGGCACCGTCGTGCGCGTGATCAGCGTGGACGGCATGCGCGTGGTGGTGGAGACCGCACCGCCGGTCGCCGCGTGAGAGCGCGATTTTCCGAGCCGCTTCCCAGCGTGGTCGCCTCGGGAACCGCTGATTTAACCGGAGTGACCGCGAAATGCACGAAAGGCGCGAAAACGATCCGGGGTCTCCTCCCTGCTTTTCGTCACTTTCGAGCTTTTCGCGGTCAAAAATCCGATACTCAAACTGCTCGGTTTCTGTGCCGACGATTAAATCAGTGGTTCCCCTAGTCCTCTTCGTCCGCACCCCACAGGTGCTCCTTCTGCCATTTCGTTTCGTAAAGTTTGCACAGCCCGAGCGCCGGGGCGACGCCGCCGCTGTAGGTCCCGGTTGTGGAATACTGCTTGTCCTCGTCGTACCAGCCGACGGCGACGACGGCGTGATCAAAGTGTTCGCCGAGCAGTTCGATCACCTTGTCGAGGATTTGCTGTTGGGCGGCGTTCATCCTGCGAGGATGCGGCGTGATCCACAGGCCTGCAAATGAGAAAGTGCCGGCCCCATTCGCGCGCACCGCCACAGCCCGCGCTCAGGGCTTCGCCGCGATTTCCGCGCGCGCGTGATCGATGACTGATTTGATCGTCACCTCCGCGCCGCCCTTCTTGCTGCTCTGCGCTGCGGCTTCCATGAAGGCGTAAAGCTCCAGCGTTTCCTCCGTGCTCACCGGCACCTTGCCGGTGCGGAACATCTTCACGATTTCCGCGAGCAGCACGTCATAGTTGTCGTAAGCACCGATCGGAGCCTCGCCCTTTTCCCCCACCGCCTTGCCGCCATATTTTGAACCGTTCCGATCGTCCATAAACACTCCCGTGCGCCCGCCGGACCACTTCCCCGTCACTTCAAATTTGCCGTCGGATACCAGCACACTGCTCACCGATTCACAGCCCGTGCCCATCACCGTGAAGAGCGCTTCACAGCCATGCACCGCGTACCAGTACAGCTCCGAATGCGTCGCCTCGCGATGCGCCGGGCTGAAGGTCTCCGCATGCGTCACCTTGCCGATCGATCCGTGGCGCACCGCCTGCGTGGATTTTGAAAATCGCAGCGACGAGGAGCAGAACGCCGGCACGCCGGATTTTTTGATCAGGTCGAGAATGCGAATCGTGTCCGCGAGATCGGCCGCGATCGGCTTGTCGATGAAGACCGGCTTCTTCGCCGCGAGCACCGGCCGGAGCTGTTCGAGATGCACGCGGCCGTCGTTCGATTCGAGGAAGACGACATCCACGCGCTTCAGCAGTTCCTCGATCGAGTCCACGATTTCCACGCCCATCGCCTTCACCTTCTCGGTGTATTCCGGCACGCGCTTCGTGCTGCTCTCGATGTCCCTGCTGCCCTGCGGAAACGCCGCGACCACTTTCACTCCCGCGAGATTCTCCGCGTCCTCCGGTTTCTTCGGGCCCTTGTTGAGCGACTGCGTGAAGGCCATCACATGCGAAGTGTCGAGCCCGATGATGCCTGCGCGAAGCGGCTTCAATTCATCAGCGTTTGCAAAAATCGAGAACGCGAAAAGGAGGGAGAGGACGAAGGAGGATTTCATGCGCAGAGCAATACCCGCCGCGCGGCGCGGTCGTTAGGGAAAGTTCGTCCGATCGCGTCTGCTGAAGGTTCTTCAGTCAGGAACAATTCAATTGATCCATTCCCATGCCCTCAAAGAATGTGTAAATATTCACGGCACTTTCAGCGCGAGACATGCGGGAAGAAGCACCCAGGAAAACGGGAGCGCACGCTTCCAGCGTGCCGCGTCCGGCATCCCTGCCGGACGCAGGGCGAAGGCGGTGGGTCCGCCCGATTTTTGCGCAGCCAAGACTGAGTGCAGTCCCGCAGCCTGCTGAATCTTTCCGGCAGGATGCCGCAAAGGACACGCTGGAAGCGTGTGCTCCCGTTTTCCAGTGTGCTCCGTCCGGCTTCCGCGAACCAGATGCCGGGCTCATTCTGGAAGGGCGACTTTTACACAGTCTCTCACGGAAACAGGATGAACTTCCCGCCCGGAAGCGCCACGCCCGCTGCCCCGCTGCCAGCGCTCGGCACGCTGCCGGGAGCGCCCTGCGGCTGACCTTTCGCGTCGTAAAGCTGCCAGCCCAGCGTGTCGCTGTGCTTCCACGCGATCAGCGTCGCGCCGTCGGCGGCGCTCAGCGCGAGCACCCCCGTTCGCATTCCATTCGTGCCGGGCGTCCTGATTTCGCCCGGAGGAAGCACGGCGCCATCCTTGTCGAGGCGCGCGAAAAATACCTGCCCCTTCGTCGGCCACGCAGCGACGTATCCCTGCGCGGTGGGAACGATCGTGAAATAGGTCATCGGGCATGCCGCGATTTTCCAAGGCGTGCTGCTGATGCGCGTGCGCACCGGCTTCGCGCCGCGACTCACATCCGAAAGCACGAGGTGCATGTCGCGTTCATTGTCCGTCTCCTCGCGGTAGAGCAGGGCGAGTCTGCCGTCGCTCCCGTACGCCACGCTCGTCGTGCAGCATGTGCAGGGCTTCCACGCGGGATCCAGTTCCGCCGCTTCGCTGAACGTCCCGCCACCGTCGCGCGAATGCATCGCAAAAAGTTTGCCCGACAAAAATGCCGCCGTCACCTCGCCACGCCTCCCCGCCGCCAGCGAGAATCCCTCGCTCGGCATCCGATTGATATTCCGCACAGCCGCGAACGCCGTCGCGCCCGGTGCGAGCTTCGCGTAAAAAAATCCCCATTCCTCCTTCGGCAATTTCAACTGCCACGCATTCGTTCCGAGCGCCACATGCACGCTGCCATCGCCGCCCACGGCGAGATCCCACGCGGAGAATTTCAGGCCCGGCTTCTGCGACGCCGCATCCACGACGGCGATCGGCGCGCTGAAAGTGAGGCCGCCATCCTGCGATTTCAAATACTGCGGGCCGCTGTCCGTGTCGCCGATGAGGTGGATCATCCCGTTCGCGCCGGCTTGCGCCTTGATCACTTTGACTGATCCGGGAACGCGGACAGTGCTGACACGGTTCGCGTTCTCCACTGCGTGGGCCGACAACATCGAAACGAAAAGGCAGCCGCACACAATGAACCAACTCAGGACATTCGGGGAGGTACGCATGGGGTCTTCTCGCACATCCGAATTGCCGGGTAAATGACTGCTTCAAATCGGATTCTTTCCGCCAAGGCCACGGACTCGCACGAATCCGGGCCGACAATCCCACAGGCCGCGCTTTAAGGCTTGTATCCGACGTTCACTCGGGTACGCTGTGCGCAACTAAACAAACGGTTAAAATTATAAATTTATGAAACGCTTCCCATTGGTTCGTTCCCTGTTTGCGATGAGCGCATTCATGGGGCTCGGCGTCGGCGCACTTCGCGCGCAGACGATCTGGAACGCTGGCCTCAACAGTGGCATCGGCAACTGGAGCAACAGTGCCATGTGGACGCCAAACACCGTGCCGAACACCAGCACGGCCGATGTGCGCATTGACAACGCCCCCGGCACCAACTCCGTCGTGTCGGTGGATGGCAGCTTCACCGTGGGCCGGCTCACCATTGATCTGGGCGACACCGTCGGGATCAACAACACCCAGGTGTTGACCATCACGGACGCGGGCGGTTTGGGAGCGATCATCAACAACGGGCTGCTCTCCATCAACACGCTCGGCAATTTCACGTTCCTCAGCATCAGCGGCAATATCTCGCTCAGCGGCAGCGGCACGACCACACTCGGAGGATCGGCCGCGTTCATTCTTGGCTCCGGGCGGCTGACCAACAGCAGCACGATCAACGGCCAGGGAAACATCGGCAATAACGCGATCGCGATTACGAATTCCGCTGGCGGCCTGATTGACGCGAACGTCAATGCCGCAATCCTCAACGTCGATCCGGCAAGTGTCATGAGCGCCTTCCGCAACCAGGGCACGCTGCGGGCCAGCGGCGGGGGCATTCTCCAGCTCAATGGGAATAGCGGCGGCACGTTCGACAACACCGGCGGCATCATCCAGGCGCAGAATTTGTCGGAAGTGCGGCTCGTCAGCAGCGTTTTGGTGACCGGCGGCACTCTGGCGACTGCGGGCAGCGGCGTCATCGCCGTCCCGGTCAGCGACATCGGCTCGCTCGACACACTGACCAATTCCGGGACGATCATCGTGCGCAACAATGCGCAGTTGAATCTCTCCGGCGCGATTACCAACAACGGAACGATCAGCGTCAACTCGGCGGGCAACTTCACTCTTCTCTCCACCGTGGCAGGGACGGTGCTTTCCGGCACCGGCGCGGTGCTGCTGAGTGCAAACCCGAACAACGGCATCGCGGGAACCGGCACGCTGACCAATTCCGCCGGTCACACGATTTCCGGCGGCGGTTTCATCGGGAACAACTCGTTTGGGCTCAGCAATGCGGGCTTGATTGATGCGAACCTCAGCGCCGCCACGATGACCGTCGATCCCGGGACTTCAGGCCTGACGAACACTGGCACGATGCAAGCGAGCAACGGGGGAGTTTTGTCGCTGTCGGGCAATGCCGGGGGCGGTTTTGACAACACCAGCGGAACCATCCGGGCGCTCGCCGGCTCGGAGGTGCAACTGACCTTAAGTGCCAGCATCACCGGGGGCACGCTCTCGACGACCGGCAGCGGCGTCATCCGCATCCCCGTCAGCCAAATTGCGACTCTCTCGGGGCTGACGAATTCCGGGACCTTCGTGGGGAGCAATAACTCGGACACCAACCTCAGCGGCACGATCACCAACTCCGGGAGCATCTCGATCAATTCGACGTCAAATCCCACGCGGCTGATCTTGACCGGCGGAGACGTGACGCTGACCGGCAGCGGCACCGTGAACCTTGTCAGCGGCGCACAGATCACCGGCAACAACAACCGGCTGATCAACGTGAACAACACGATCCAAGGGGAAGGCACCATCGGTGCCAACGCCATCGCGGTCACCAATCAGGGTCTCATTGACGCCAACCTCAGCGGCAAGACACTGGGCGTGGATCCGGCGGCTGTTGCGAATGCTTTTCTGAACACGGGGACAATGCAGGCGAGCAACGGGGGAATTCTTTCTCTGACAGGGAATGCTGGCGGCTCGTTCGACAGCACCGGCGGAATCATCCGCGCGCTTGCCGGCTCGGAGGTGCAACTGACCGGAATTGCCATCCTCACCGGGGGCACGCTCTCGACGACCGGCAGTGGCGTCATCCGCGTCCCCGTCAGCCAGACGGCGACTCTCACGGGGCTGACGAATTCCGGGACCTTCGTGGGGAGCAATAACTCGGACACCAACCTCAGCGGCACGATCACCAACTCCGGGAGCATCTCGATCAATTCGACGTCAAATCCCACGCGGCTGATCT
>JBBSEI010000002.1:0-117922 GCA_038239865.1 Chthoniobacterales bacterium | reverse complement strand
GCCCGGGGCGCCGGGCCCGGCCCGCCTCCCCCCGCGGGGTGTGGGTGGTGTTTGTGGGGGGGGGTGTGGTTGTGGGGGACACCCGGCGCCCGCCATATCACCCCCCCCCCCCCCCCCCCCCCCACTCCCCCCTCACGCTTCTCCCCCTCTCCGCCGCCCTCCGCACACTCACGCACAAACGCCTCCACCTCCTCCGGCGTCGGCGGCAGTCCCGTAAGATCGAGATAAAGTCGGCGGCACAATTTTTCCGGCGGCGCTTCCGGCGACGGCGCGAGTCCCTCCGCGAGCAGGCGATCCAAAATGAAACGGTCGATGGGATTGCTCGCCCACTTTTCGAGTGCAGGCTGCTGCGCGTGCAGTTTCGCACCGAGCGCCGCGTCACGCTTTTCCCATTCCGCAATCCGCATTCCGAAGTCCGCATTTGCCGGCAACGCCGGCCGCACGGGCGCGACGAAAGCCCAGTGCTCGCCCCACTTCGCACCCTCGTCCACCCATCGGCGCAGCAGATCTTTCTGCGCGGGCGTGAGCACGCGGTTCGATTTCAGCGGCGGCATCACGTCATCCGTGTCGCTCGTGAAAATGCGCGCGATGAGTTCGCTCGCCTTGCTGTCGCCGGGCTTCACGACCGCGACGCCATCCTGCACCCGCATCGCGCCCTCCTTTTGATCCAGCCGCAACTCCGCCTTGCGCGCCTTCGCGTCCGGCCCGTGGCAATGGTAGCAATTTTCCGAAAGGATCGGCTGGATATCCCGACTGAAATCAATCGCGCCCGCGAAAACAAAAGTCCCGCTGAAGACGGCGAACAGGATGGCAAGTAGGAGCGGCATGAGTCTCGGCACAATGACCGCACGAAGCGGACCCGCTTAGAATGTGTACCGAAGCCAGAAATTTAACACGGCAAAGCAGAGGCGACGCGTGCGCGGCGGCTTCAGCTTCGGCGCGACGGACGAGCACGGCGGCAAGGCCGTGGAAAACATCACCCGCATCCACGACCTCCACGCCTCGGCGCTTTCGTCACGAGAAGCTCACCTACCACTACGCCGGCCGCAATTTCCGCCTCGCGGACGTTTCCGGAAACGTCGCGAAGGAATCAGTCTGTCCCTCGTCCCTATCTTGACGTTGTTCACCGCCGCGTGGATCGGGAAAGCTCATTTGTGCTGCCTTATTTGGCCTCAGGCAAATAAAGCTCGCCTGCATCGTGCTCTCGAATCTTAGGACGCTCCGTTCGAACATCTTTCCCATCGACTCGTGACAAAAGTTCGAAGGACAACCGCTCTACCACCCACATGCCATCAGCTTGGGACGCCGCACGATTCAAGATTTCGCGCACAGAGACCATCTCATCCTCATGAGGAAAGTTTAGTGCAATATCCCACTTAGGCCTGAAGCTAAACATATAAAGAAAGCAGTGCATTTCAAAGCCGGTCTGTTTTTTGATATCGATTAGCAAATCGTGAAACCCATGCATGCCCGCCGAAATCTTCACACGCTGTGCAAATGGATAAGGAGTCTCCCCGGTAGGGCGTTCTTTGGCGTCGACTATATTGAACACCCCGTCCTTCTCAAGCACCTTGAACCCGGCATTCTGAAGCTTCGTCAGCACTGATTCCTTTGTCTCATCGGCCTTGATCTCCGGCAACGCGAGCGGCGAATATAATTCCAACCCGATCGTTTTCGCCCGGAGGATTGCTTTAATCAGCTTTGTGCTAACCTTGAATTCCTCCGGGGTGGTCGTGATAAGTCGCTCAGGCACAAGTTCCGGAATCAGGCCAATCGGCTTCCCGTCCTTTGGAAGTGTTACGGTAATTTGCTCGTCCGCGCCTAAGGCCAGCGATGTGAGCAAGTAACAGACCAAGGCTTCACAGAGAATACTTTTCATAGTTAATTTAATGGGGTTGAGGTAAAGCTGGTTATGACCTCCTTGCTGTCGATGTAATAACCAAAAATCTCCTGAGTCCAAGCGCCAGACAACGCGGTGCCACCAGCAGGGAATGTCTTTCCTTGCCATTGGATTCGATATTCGTGCCTTTCGATCTTTTCCATCACCCTGCACGGACTTAATGGATATGCCTGTTGGCATGTGGCATAGCCCGCGGCAATAATCCCCTCGGACATTCCTATCGGCGTATCCCTAAATTTTCCGTTTGCATCAACAGGAGCCGTGAAGGAACCCCAGTCGACGTTTACAGTAACAGGATTACCTACTGTATGCCAACTCGCCGCCGATTGGCCTTCCAATTGAACAAAGGACTCCAAATATAGAGTCGCGTTCGTCACTTTCTCCTCCATTTTGCCGCCCACACCGGTCGGCATACCGTCTTGATCCTGCACTTGCACCGTGGTTTCACCGCCAAGTGAAAAGTAATTTCCCCCGATTCGCAGGATTTCTCCGCGCACAGGAAACTTAACACTCAACTGCACACATTTTGTCGGATCGCCCTGGGTGACCACCGCCTTTTGCTGAGGATTGGCCTTGGCCGCGGCACCGTCTGTCAGTTGGGCATATTGCACGGGGTTGCCGTCCTGCTCAATGGTGACGCCATAGGTTTGCGCGGCACTCTCGCTGCCAATGGCGGCCGACACGTTGACCAAGACCTCCAAGCTTTCATCCTCATCTGGGTTCGTGTCGGTGCCCTTGAGGAATTTTGGCGTCACTATCACCTTGCTGCCAGCGGGGATTTCCGGGCTCGGGTAGGTGAGATAATTGTTGGTCACATTCGGCATCTGCTGCTCGCGCTGTGAGCCGTCCGGCAGGGTGATGCTCAGGCTCACACTGGCCCCGGCATCCTGTTCTTCTGCATCGCCATAGCTGAGGTTTAACACCAGCGGCTGCGGCTGTTCGGGATCCGGCGTGCCCGCGTCGCCACCGGAGCCCGCGCCTCCGCCGCCGCCACCGGAAGCGGGATCCGGTCCCGTGGTGAAGACGAACTGCGTCTGCGCCTGCATAGGCTGCGGTGTCGTGGCGGCAGAAAAAATTGCCGTGGCGTCCAGCGTCAGCTCATATCGGGTCGCAAAGTCCAGTGATGCGTCCGGTGTGAATGTCAGTGTCTTGGTGGCGGAGTCGTAGGCAAATGCCCCGGTCACGTCGGTGCCGGCACCGTGCTGCTGGAGATGCACTGTCGAGGAAGTCAGCGTCGAGTCATCCATTGGCTCGCTGAAGGTCAGGGTGATCTGCGCCGTGCTCATCGCATCCACGTTTGTGGAAAAGTCGCCGGGTGCAACCGCCGTGACAAACGGGCCTTGTCCCGCGACTGGCACGGGGCGCAGCGGGCGGGTGTGGAAGCTCCACACAAAGGCATTCATCAGCGGCTTGCCCATGAGGTTCTGAAAGCCAGTGCCCAGTGTGACAGTATAGATCGCATCCGACAGGAAGGCCGTCGCGTGCGAGAGCGTCATCCGGTTCGTGTCATAGTCAAAGTACACCGTGACGCTCACGGGATTGCCGCTGGCCTGTTCGATTACCGTCACATTCGCCGAGGTGACGGTCGAGGGAAGCAATGGCTGGCTCCAGTCAATCACCGGGCCAAAATCGGTGGCGACTTCAAATGCCGTTTCGCCTGGCTGCACCCGCGTCACCCACGCCCCGACCGTGTCGAAATTGTTCACCGTGGCAAACTCCGTGTGCGAGGGGATGAGCTGCGGAATGCCCGTCACCGCAGTGCTGAAGTCGATCCTGTAGTTGTTGACATAGGTGTGGCTCGGCCCCGCAACAAGATTAGGCGACGGCAGAAACGCCACCGCCTTGCGCCCCGGCAGGATCATCACCGAGCCGGGCGCTTCGTTGGCAAAGTCGAGGATGTCCTGCACATCGTGGTGCAGTTCCCGCACAAAATTTGCGGGCACAGTCACCACCGAGGCGGGCAGCGGCCGGTTTAGATACACGACCACCGCCCTGTCGCGCGGATGCCCGGCTTCATTGTCGAACGGATCCACACGCATGACCTTCCACGGAAAGGAAAAGCTGTCATACTGGTTTGTCTGGAACGCGCCTTCCAGATAGTCCGGAATACCGTCCCCGTCCGTGTCCAGAGTCGTATTCAACACCGTGCTGGCATTGAAAGTATAAATCCGATCCCAATCCGGCAGGGTGTCGCCCGAGACCCCGCCCGCCCGCGGCTGAATGGAGTAGCGGAAGAAAGCCATCGCCGCACCCTGCGGCACGACGACCCGCACCGCATGCCTCCCGCCATCGCCGGGCAGGAAGATGGTATCCAGTGGCGTCCATGTGCCCGAGTCCAAATCATCCGACGCCTCAATGGCATACTCCCACAGCGAGCCGGTCTGCACGCTCAGCGTGTAGGTGTTCCGGCCGGAAAGGGTGATGCGCATTTTCCATCCGGCGGTTCTGGCGGATCCTGCGCCAGAGCGGGCCACGCGCTGAGCAAGATTCGCAACACCGCCAGCAGCAACACGGCGGTGCGGATACGGTGTGGGGCAGATATGCGGAAAGGCATCATGGCAAAGTTCCTCGGTTCATCCAATTTTGAAATTGATGCGTGGAGGGTCGTTTCCAAGGAATTCTCCGATACTCCGTTTCTCGACTCGCGCAAGTGCAATGTGGACGAGAAATCCCATATGTGGGACGTGCTTCGCCGCACGCTTCACGGATGCGCCAGAAGCTCAGAGGCCAGCTCGCCGTGTTCCTCCGCAAAGCGAGAGGCGAATTGACCTTCGTCCAATTCGAGCAGCGCACGGGCATCTCGGCATCCACCCTGCACCGCATTGAAATCGGTGATCAGAATGTGACGCTCGACATGCTGGAGACGATTACGAAACGAATGAAAGTTTCGATGTCGGACATCTTTGAACCGCAGAAGAAGTAGTTGAGGTTGTCAGGCCTCCGTGAGCACTCGAGCCGCAGCGCAAATAAAACACGGGGCAGAGCGACTTGGTTCGCCCGCCAAGCAACTCGCTTCGTCCGCCAAGCGACTCGCTTCGTCCGCAAAGCAACTGGCTTTGTCCGCAAAGCGACTCGCTTCGTCCGCCAAGCGACTCGCTTCGCCCGCCAAGCGACTCGCTTCGTCCGCAAAGCGACTCGCTTCGCCCGCCAAGCGACTCGCTTCGTCCGCAAAGCAACTCGCTTCGTCCGCGAAGCGACTCGGTTCGCCCGCAAAGCGACTCGGTTCACCCGCAAAGCGACTCGCGCTCCCCGCGCGAACCGTGACCTCCTGCTCCTACTTCTTCGCGTCGAAAAGTTCGTGCAGCACCGCCGCCATCCGATACCCCGCAACGACGATGCGCCGCCCCGCGATCTCGTACGACGCGTGCGCAAATTCCGGCGTAAGCTTCGGGGCTTCCGTATTGTCCGGATGCGGCCCGGGCGGATACGCGCTGCGGCAGCCGAGGAGATGGCTCTCGCGCGCCCATGCCTCGGCACCGCCGGGCAGCGCGAGTTCGGTGAGCGCGGCGCGGGGGAAGCGCCGCATGAGTTCGCGCGCCTCCTCGGCGATGATCCCCTCGCCCGGCTTTGGCCGCTCGCCGACTTTGGGATTTGCCCACAATTCGACCGGCATCCCCTCGCGCACATCGAAGCGAAACGCCTTGTCCCAAAACGTGTGCAGATTTGGCACCATGCCCGGCATGAGGTCGCTGAAATGCACGCCGGAAACGAGGTAGCCGTTGCCGCCGCGATCATTCCACGTCGTCGTGTGCAGTGGCTGATGGATGTCGCCGACCCAGTGAAAAAGCATGCCGAGCGCCTTCGCGCGCTCGTCGGCAGGCGACTGTTTGTCCCGCAGCGTCTTCAGGTTTTCTCCGATCGCCCACACGACGTGCGGCGGCTCGGGGAGTTTGAAATTTTTCCCGTCGTCCGTCTTTTCCGAATCCACGTAATGCCACGCGGACCACGGATATTCCTTCTTCGGCAGCGAGCGCAGATCATCCATCCAGCACGACACCGTCACGAAATTGTACGGCTGGCCGTCGTTGTAACGGCTGTCGAGCGTCCCCACCATTTCGTCCACCGCAGCGCGCACACGCGGGCTGCTGAGTTCCCACGCGATTTGCCCGACGAGCATGTGGCCGCCGGCGTCCCATGCGCGAGCCACGGACGTGATGAGGAGGAGAGCGAGGAGTGTTTTTTTCATGGGAAAAATGGGGAGCGCGCCGGTTTTCGGACGCCGCGCGCGGAGTCGTTCACGGCAGCACTTTGATCTGCTCGAGAGCAAAAAGGCGCATCTGCAGTGCGCCGTTGCGATCTTCGAGGATGCCTCCGACGTGGATTTTTTTGCCGATGAAATTCGCGAACTGATCCTTCGGAATTCCCTTCGCGCCCGACGTGCCGAGGAAGACGAGCGAGACCGAATCGTGGTAGTTTTTCGTGAAGTTCAAGTAGCTCGTCGAGCCGGTGCGGCTGCTGCCGGAAGCTTCGATTTTCCCCTCAAGCACGACGCGCCGTCCGAGCCGCTTCCGGAGCGCCGCGAGATCCGTCGGCGCATAGATGACTTCCGCGAAAATCGGGACGGTCGCCTTTGTCGCGATCGGTCCCGCACGCACGATGCAGACATCCACGAGCAGACATGCGGCAAAACAATGGAGCACACACAGGCGGACGGGGAATCTCATGGGGAAGCGCAAGTAATGCGAAGCCTCCGCGTTGCGCGAATCTTTTCCACGGCGCGTCTCCTCTGCACGTCCGCGTCTGAAGGTTCGGCAAGCTCAAAGCTTCCGCCAGCGGATGTCCTTGAGCGCGCCGCCCGTCCGCCACGTCGCGATGCCGAGCGGTTTCGAGCTTTCGATCTCACCGATTCGCATCTCGAGATTTTTCCCCGCGGTTTCGAGATTCACCACTTGCTCCGCGTCGATCCACGCCTCGATCTTCGCCTTTGTCACGCGCACGCGGATGCGATACCAGCGCCCCTTTTCAATGTTTTTGTAGGTCGTCGTTTCGTTCTCGCTCGCATTTTCGCCGTCCACATTCGAGATGCCCACGACGCTGCCGCCCCATCCGCCGACGATGAAGGTCACGCATTTTTCGCCGACGGGAAAAGTGAGGCCGCAGAAAAAATCGTCGCCCTCCACGCGCTTCGCCTGCAGTTCGAGTTCGTAGTCCATTTTCGCGGGCGCCGCTTCGAGATTGATGCCCGTGATGTCCCCGCCCTGCGGCAGCAAAATCTCGCCCTCCTTCACCGACACATCCGCGCGCCCGGCGAAATCCGTCTCCTTCCACTTCCCGAGCGTCTTCCCGTCGAAAAGCGGCAGCCATTCCGGCTCCGCCGCCGGACAGTGCGGCGCGGCCAACGCGAGGGCTGCGACGGCGAGAAATCTGCGGCGCGAGAGGGAATTCATGCGCGCAGTCTGTTTCCCGCAGCCCGACCGGCGCAATGCGAATGTGCGCCGACGGACCGCGCATTCGCGAGTACGCTCGCGCGAACGACGCCCGCGCTGAGATACGGGACAGTGCGCTTGCCATTCGCGGGTCGGACTGCTACCCGCTCCGTCTCGATGGACGAGCGACCTGCGGCCAATCCGCCAGAGAAAATTGCATCCGCGAAAATGCCGCACGAACCACCCGCCCAAATGTTGAAACATCTTTTTTACAGTCTCGGCCTGACTTCCCTCGTCACCTGCGCGCAGGCCGGTTCGGAAATCGCACCGCCGCCGGATTCAGCAGTGCGCGCGCTTTTCGATCGTGGCAGCCACGAGCTGCAAATCGGGATCGGATGGAATCACTCGACCGCATCGGGCGGGCCTCTGCGACCCGCCGTGGGCGATGTGGATGGTTCCCTGCGGCTCGGCTGGATGCTCAACTCTCCGGGCGGCACCGGCTTTTTCCGGGGCAACTGCGAATTCCTCATCGAGGCCGTCGCCGGTGGCATCGTTGAGGGGCCGGGCTCGGTGCTTGCGGGCGGCACGCTGATTTTGCGGTACAATTTCATCAAGGACTCCGCGCGATGGATTCCGTACATCCAGGCGGGTCTCGGCGCGATCTATGCGGATGCGTCCCGCCAGCGTCCGCAGCGGTTGCTGGGGCAGGGCTTCGAATTCACGATGCAGGGCGAGCTCGGCGTGCGCTACCTGATCACTCCGCACACCGCCGTGTACGTCGAGACCGGCTACCGCCACATTTCAAATGCGGGTCTCGCGGACCGCAACTTGGGCTTGAACAGCGTGAGCGCGGAAGCGGGCGTGAGCTGTTTTTGGTAAAATAAATCCACTGCGCGCGGTGCGCAGACAGCGGCGCGCTCACGATGGCGGCACTCGGCACCATCGAGAGCCTGGGCGCATTTTCCAGGACCCAGGAGCAAAAACGGCGTCACGCAATTGCGCCATTCACGCCCCTTGCCAGCGCGAAAATAGCTGCCATATTCCGCCCCCTTTTTTCCGGGAGAAACAAATTCATGTCACAGCAAAACATCAGAAATATCGCCATCATTGCCCACGTCGATCACGGCAAAACCACCCTCGTGGACTGCCTGCTCAAACAGGCCGGCACGTTCCGCGCAAACGAAGCCAAGGCGAGCGAGGAGCGCATCATGGACTCCATGGATCTCGAGCGTGAGAAGGGCATCACCATCAAGGCCAAGAACGCGGCGTTCCGCTGGAAGGACTATCACATCAACATCGTGGACACTCCCGGCCATGCGGATTTCGGCGGCGAGGTGGAGCGCATCATGAAGATGATTGACGGCGTGCTGCTCGTCGTGGACGCGCATGACGGCCCGCAGGCGCAGACGAAGTTCGTTTTGAAAAAGGCGCTGGAGAACGGCGCGAAGCCGATGGTGGTGATCAACAAGATCGACCGCGAGAATGCCGAGCCGCACAAGGTGCTGGATCAGGTGTTCGAGCTTTTCCTCGAACTCCACGCGAATGATGAGCAGCTCGATTTTCCCATCGTGTATGCGAGCGCGAAGCAGGGCTACGCGAAGATTCATCTGACCGACGAGAGCGACTCGATGGAGCCGCTCTACCAGACGATCGTGGACAAAATCCCGCCGCCGAAAATCGGCACCGAGCCGTACTTCCAGTTCTGCGTGGCGAACCTCGACTACAGCGAATACCTCGGACGAATCGCCTTCGGACGCATCGTGAGCGGCAAGGTAAAACTCGGCGACACGCTCGTCTGCCTCCACACCGAGGGGAAGGCGACCAAGGCAAAAGTGACCGCGCTCTTCGGCCACGAAGGCCTGAAGAAAGTGGAAATCCCGGAGGCCGAAGCGGGCGACATCGTGGGCATCGCGGGCTTTGAGGACGTGTTCATCGGCGAGACGCTCACCGACAGCGAGGAGCGCGAGCCGCTGCACTTCATTGATATCGATCCGCCGACGATCACGATGAAGATTTGCATCAACGACGGCCCGCTCGCCGGTCGCGAAGGCTCTCTCCTCACCGCGCGCCAGGTGAAGGAGCGTCTCTTCAAGGAGACGCGGACCAACGTCTCGCTGCAAGTCGCCGAGACGGATGTCGCCGGCCATTTTGAAATCAAGGCCCGCGGCGAAATGCAGATCGCGATCCTCGTGGAGCAGATGCGCCGCGAAGGCTTCGAGCTGCTCGTGTCGCGCCCTGAGGTGATTTTCAAGCGCGATGCAAAAGGTGATCTGCAGGAGCCGTATGAGGAACTCTCCGTGGATCTCCCGGAGGAACACCTCGGCACGATCATGCAGAACCTCGCCGGACGGAAGGCGGAGATCACCAACATGGAGCATCACCCGCACAGCGTGGAACTCACGGCGATCATCCCCACGCGCGGGCTCATCGGCTTCGAGACCGTGCTCGTGAATGTGACGAAGGGCGTCGGCATCATCAGCGCGCTCTTCCACGGCTACGGCCCGCACAAGGGCGAAATCCCGAACCGCGGCACCGGGGTGCTCGTGAGCATGGAGACCGGCACGAGCACCGCCTACGCGCTCGACACGATCCAGCAGCGCGGCCGCCTCTTCATCGATCCGCAGGAGGAAATCTACGAGGGCATGATCGTCGGCGAAAACAGCCGCAACGAGGACATGCCGGTGAATCCCTGCCGCGCGAAGAAGCTCACGAACATGCGTTCACAGGGCGACGGCAAAGGCATCGCCCTGCCGCCCGCGATGAAGCTGAGCCTCGAACGCACGCTCGAGTACATCGCGCCGGACGAATACGTGGAAGTCACGCCGAAGAGCCTGCGCCTGCGCAAAAAGGTCCTCGACGCGAACGCCCGCAAGCGTTCCGAGAAGGCCGTCGAAGTCGCGTAACTCATAGCCGCGCTTGTAAAAGCGCGGGCACGCCGTGCTTTGATGATGTGATCGGTGTTCTGTGATCCGTGTCTGTAGAGGCTCTCACCCGGCACGTACTTCGCGACTGTGATTGGTGACTGGTTTTCAAAAAACACGCGCAGTGTGATTCCGATCACGGATCACGGATCACGGATCACCGATCACAGTGCCGACTGGAATGACTCCTCACCCAACCTGCTCCGCCCGTCGCAGCGAGAATCCCTTTGCCCTCATTCGCACCGACGCCTAAAACCCGCGCCCTTATGTTTGCAGGGACCCACACCGCGCTCGTCACACCGTTCCGCAATGACCGGTTCGACGAAGCCGCATTCGCCAGCCTCATCGAGGCGCAGATCGCCGCGGGCATCACGGGCATCGTCCCCGTGGGCACCACCGGCGAATCGCCGACCGTCGATCACACCGAGCACCTCCGCGTGATCGAAGTCGCCGTGCAGACGGCGAAAGGGCGCACCAAAGTGATCGCGGGCACGGGCTCGAATTCCACGCGCGAGGCGATCGAGTTGACCGAGGAAAGTGAGAAGCTCGGCGCGGATGCGACACTGCAAGTCGCGCCGTACTACAACCGCCCCACGCAGGAAGGCCTCTACCGCCACTTCCGCGCCATCGCGGAAAAGACGAAGCTGCCGATCATTTTGTACAGCATCCCCGGACGCTGCGGAGTCGAGATCGCCATCGAGACGTGCGTGCGCCTCGCGAAGGACTGCGCGAACATCGTCGCCATCAAGGAAGCCGGCGGCACGGTCGAGCGCGTGAGCGCATTGCGCGCGGTGCTGCCGGAGAAGTTCGAGATTCTGTCGGGCGACGATTCGCTTACGCTGCCCTTCATCAGCGCGGGCGCGTGCGGCGTGATCAGCGTCGCGTCAAACATCATCCCTGCGGAACTCGGCGCGCTCGTCGCCGCCGCGAATGCAGGCCGCTTTGAGGAAGCGCGGCACCTGCACTTTCACTGGTACGAGCTTTTCAAAAACATCTTCATCGAGAGCAATCCCGCGCCGATCAAACAGGCGCTCGCGTGGCAGGGCCGCATGACCGCGGAGGTCCGGTTGCCGCTCTGCGAACTCGCCGCAGCGAGCCAGGACAAGCTGCGCGCCACGCTGAAAAACCTCGGCCTGCTCAAGTAGATGGGCGTGCGACTTCTCATCAATGGGTCGCGCGGCCGGATGGGCCAGATGCTCATCGCGTGCGCGAAAGAAAATCCCGACCTCGCCCTCGGCGCGACGGTGGATGTCGGCGACGACTTCGCCGCCAGCCTCGCGAAGTGCGATGTCGTGATCGATTTCTCCCATCATGCGACGTGCGAAGCGGTGCTCGCCGGATGCGTCGCGGGGAGGAAGACGCTCGTCATCGGCACGACCGGGCACACCGATGCGGAACTCGCGGCGATTCACGCGGCCGCGCAGCAAATCCCGATCGTCTTTTCCGGCAACTACTCGACCGGCGTGAATGCGCTCTACTGGCTCTCGCGCAAAGCGGCGGAAATCCTCGGGCCGGACTTTGACATCGAGATTCTCGAGACGCATCACCGTCTGAAAAAGGACGCGCCGAGCGGCACCGCGAAGAACCTCGCGGAAATCCTCACCGCGGTGCGCAGCCTCGAATACAGCAAGGATGTGCTCCACGGACGACACGGCGATGTCGGCGCGCGGACGAAAACCGAAATCGGCATGCACGCGATCCGCGGCGGCGATGTCGTCGGCGATCACACCGTGCTCTTTGCCTCGCCCGGCGAGCGCGTGGAACTGACGCACAAGGCGTCGGGCCGCGAAATTTTTGCACGAGGTGCACTGCGCGCCGCCGCGTGGGCGCACGGAAAAGCCGTCGGGCTTTACACGATGCAGGATGTGCTCGGCTTGAAATGAATGCCGAGCGCGGAGTGCGGAAGGCGGAATGGCATTCCGTCGCCCGTGAGCCATTCGTGCCGCATTCCACGTTTCGCCTTCCGCACTCGTGAGAGCCGCCATCGCCCTCGGCTCGAATCTCGGCGACCGCCTCGCGAATCTCGCCGCCGGACGCGACGCCGTGCTGCGGCTGCCGGGAGTCTTCGCGCCGACGCTGCTGTCGCGCGTGTATGAAACGGAGCCCGTCGGCACCGGGCCGGACGCCGGGCCATTTCTGAACGCCGTGATGGAAACTGAATTCGCCGGCGAACCGCTCGCCCTGCTCGCCGCGCTGCGCTCGATCGAGTCCGCGCTAGGCCGCCCGACACGCTATCCGCGCAACGCTCCGCGCACGCTCGATCTCGACATCCTCTGCCTCGGCGATCTCGTCGTGAACGACGCCGCGCTCATCCTCCCCCACCCTCGCCTGCACGTCCGCCGATTCGTCCTCGCGCCGCTCAACGACATCCGCCCGGATCTGCGCCTGCCCGGCCAGACGCGCACCGTCGCCGGACTCCTTGCGCATCTCGAAGACCCTTCCGCGGTTTCCATTTTCGCGGCGGCATGGTGATGCGGCAGCCTTGGGCGATGATTGCAGAGTGTAAGATCAGACTCACGCAAAGGCGCAAAGCCGCAAAGATTCAGGCGGGGCCACCTCATGCTTTGCGCCTTTGCGCCTTTGCGTGATCCACTTTTTCCAAATGCTCTGACACGCGAATTCGCTTGGCGGCCCGCGCGCCTAGCGTTTCCTGCGCTCGCGAGAAAATGAACGAACGCATCCGCCAATTTCAAAGCTTGTGCAATCGCGGCGAACGCATCGCCGTGCTCACCGCGTACGATTATCCGATGGCGCGCCTGCTCGACGAAGCCGGCGTGGATGTGCTGCTCGTCGGCGATTCGCTCGGCATGGTCGTGCTCGGCTACCCGGACACCACGCTCGTGACGATGGACGAAATGCTCCACCACACCCGCGCCGTCGCGCGCGGAGCACAGCGGCCGCTCATCATCGCGGATCTTCCCTTCGGCAGCACCGCGACGCCGGAACTCACCGTGGCAAACAGCCGCCGCCTCATCGAAGCCGGCGCGCACGCGGTGAAGCTCGAAGGCGGCGCGTCGCACGTCGCCCACATTTCCGCGCTCGTGGCCGCGGGAATTCCCGTGATGGCGCACATCGGCATGCAGCCGCAGCAAGTGCGCATCGAGGGCGGCTACCACGTGAAGGGCAAGACCGCCGAGCAATCCGCCGCGCTCCTCGCCGACGCGGAGGCGGTGGAAAATGCAGGCGCATTTGGCCTCCTCCTCGAACTTGTCGTGCCGGCCGTCGCGCAGGAAATTTCCGCGCGCGTCCGCATCCCGACGATCGGCATCGGCTCCGGCGCGGATTGCGACGGGCAGGTGCTCGTGCTGCACGACGTCATCGGCCTTTTTCCGTGGTTCAAGCCGAAGTTCGCGACGCAGCGCGCCGACGTGGCGGCGGAAATCCGGCGCGCCGCGGGCGAGTTTATTCGCGGCGTGAAAACGCACGGCTAACTCCGCGATTCCATCGCGAAGAAATGCAGCCGGGGCGCTGCCCTCAGCCCACGGACTTCTGCATTTTCGCCTTCACCGCCGCGTCCATTTTGATCAGCGGCGGCCATGCACGCTTGAAGCCTTCGCCCGGCAATTTTTTCGTCGCGTCGATGCCGAGTTTGCTGCCGACGGCGATTTCGCTCGTCGCGTGATCGAGCACATCGGACGGACCTTTGGTGAAGATGCTGTCGCGCTGCGGATCGGTGTTCGCGCAGAGGTGAAAGAGCACTTCGCTCGTGTTATGCACGTCCACGTCCGCATCCACGACGACGATGTATTTTGAAAACATCATCTGCCCCATGCCCCACAGCCCGTGCATGATTTTGTAGGCCTGCATCGGATACGTCTTCCTGATCGAGACGAAGACGAGATTGTGAAACACGCCTTCCGCCGGCAGCGCGATGTCCACGATCTCGGGGAAGTTCATTTTGAAAATCGGCAGGAAAATTTTCACTGACGCGCCGCCGATGTAGAAATCCTCCATCGGCGGAATGCCGACGATCGTCGCGGGATAGATCGCGTCCTTCCGGTGCGTGATCGCGGTGATGTGAAAGACCGGATACGGCTCCGGCAGCGTGTAGTAGCCCGTGTGATCACCGAAGGGTCCTTCGTCACGCAGCGGCTCGGTGGGATCGATGTAGCCCTCGATGACGAAGTCGGAATTCGCGGGGACTTCGAGATCGTTCGTCTCGCATTTCACCAGCTCGACGGATTTTTTCCGCAGATATCCCGCGAGCAGAAATTCATCCAGCCCGTCCGGCAGCGGCGCGGTGGCGGCAAAGGGAAACATCGGATCACCGCCGAGAAAAATCGCGACCGGCATGCGTTCGCCGCGCTCGTAGTACCGGCGTCCGTGGCGCGCGGCGACCTTCTGAAGCTGCCAGTGCATGCCGGTGCTGCGGTCGTCGTAAATCTGGATGCGGTACATGCCGACGTTGCGCTCGCCGGTATCGGGATCCTTCGTCACGACGCAGGGCAGCGTGATGAAGCGGCCACCGTCGAGCGGCCAGCACTGGAGGATCGGGAGATTGAGGAGAGTGCGCAGTGAGTTTGGCTCCGACTGAGCGCTGGAAATATCCGGTGCCGCCGGCCACGGCTCCCCGCGCGATGGCGGCGCATCGAATTTGTGGATCACCTCCTTGCACGGCCCGCCGCTCACGATCTTCGGCCGCGCGTGCCGGAGTTCGAACGCCTGGCCGAGCAGCTTCAGCGTTTGGCGGAAAGTGGTCGGCGGTTTCGCTTTCATCAGCGCGCCGAGTTCCGCGGCGACTTCGTCCACGGAATTTGCGCCCATGCTCATCGCCATCCGCCGGTGCGAGCCCATCGTGTTGATCGCCACGGGAAAGGGCGACACGACCCCGTTGATCGTCGGCTTCTCAATGAGCAGCGCCTTTCCTCCGCCGGGCGATTTCATCTCGCGGTCGGCGAGTTCGGTGATCTCGAGTTCCGTCGCGACCGGCTGCGTGATGCGTTTCAATTCTCCCGCGCGTTCGAGAGCGTTCACAAAATCACGAAAGGAGCCGAATGCCATAGGGTGCGGATGCTAACAGGAAGAACGCACCGGGCAATGCAGGCGGCGCACATTTCTCGCGCGCGCTTGCCAGCAACGGGCGGAACCGCCACTTTCCGCGCGCATGAAAGCACTTCTCCTCGCACCGCTCACCCTCGCCATTTTCCTCACTAGCGCCACCGGTGCAGAGAAAATCAAAGTCCTGATCGTGGACGGACAGAACAACCACAAATGGAAGGAGACCACGCCGGTGCTGAAACAAATCCTCGAGGAGCCGGGCATCTTCAGCGTGGACGTGTCCACGTCGCCGGAGAAAGGCAAAGGCATCGAGACGTGGCAGCCGAAATTTTCCGACTACGCGGTCATCGTTTCGAACTACAACGGCGAGCCGTGGTCCGCGGAGACGAAGCAGGCGTTCGAGAAATATGTGAGCGGCGGCGGCGGCTTTGTGTCCGTGCATGCGGCGGATAATTCCTTTCCCGAGTGGCCCGCGTACAACGAGATGATCGGCCTCGGCGGATGGGGCGGGCGCAATGAAAAGAGCGGCCCATATCTCCGCCTCCGCGAGGGAAAATGGACGATGGACACGACCGCCGGCCCCGGCGGGAGCCACGGGAAGCAGCACGAGTTCGCGCTGAACAATCGCGCACCGCAGCATCCGATCATGCAAGGTCTCCCTGCGGCATTCATGCACCGGCAGGACGAACTCTACAACCGTCTGCGCGGCCCCGCGAAGAACGTGACCGTCCTCGCGAGCGCGATGTCGCCGAAGGAAATGGGTGGCACCGGCGAGGACGAGCCGATGCTCATGGCGATTTCGTTTGGCAAAGGCCGCGTCGTGCATGATGCGCTCGGCCACGGTGCGGAGGCGGTGCATTGCGTCGCCTTCGCCGTCACGCTCCAGCGCGGCACCGAGTGGGCCGCGACCGGCAAGGTCACGCAGAAAGTCCCCGCGGATTTTCCCGACGAGAAGGCGAGCAAGTCCCGACCGTAAATGTAGCACCGAAGATTCATCGGTTGAAATGTGGTGCCGAAGATTCGGTGGCTCTCGCTCACGGAAACTGACGCGGCGTTCCGGCCCCACAAGCCCGCCGCCATGCCTCACCGCTCCTGCCGACGGGTCGTCGCGCTACATTGCCGCCGCCCGGCCCGCGCGGGTGCCGGTCGCGAAGCAGCCTTGCAGCAGGAAGCCGCCGGTCGGCGCCTCCCAATCGATCATTTCGCCCGCGCAGAAAACGCCGGGCAGCTTTTTCAGCATCAGCCTTTCGTCGAGTTCGCTCCAGCACACGCCGCCCGCGGTCGAGATCGCCTCGGCGAGCGGGCGCGGCGCGAGCAGCGGGATGCGGCAATCCTTCGCCGCACGCGAGAGCTTTTCCGCCGAGTCAAACGGGCCGTGAAATTGCGCGAGTATCGCGCACGCGGCATCCGGCAGTTTCCAGCGTGTGCGGGCTTCGGCCAGGAAATCGCGCCGCACGGATTCCATCTTCCGCACGAGCTGCTCCACGGAAAATGTCGGCTTGAAATCGATCCGAATCTCCGGCGACGCCATCGCGCGCAGCGTCCGCCCGAGCTGATACACCAGCGTGCCCTCGACGCCGTAGGCCACCGGCATGAGTTCACCGATCACGGTCACGTCTCCCGCCCGCACATGGAGATTGTGCAGCGGTTGCGCCTCCACGCGGGCGCGCGTCTCCGGCATCCACGCGACTTCCCATCCGCAATTTGCCGAACGCAATTCGCGCACCGCGATGCCGAGCGATCGCAAAATGCCGGCCCAGCCGCCATCCGATCCTGTCTCCGGCCACGAGCCGCCGCCGAGCGCGAGCACCACGGCATCATGCTCGCGAGGAGCCGGATCATTTTCAAAATGCAGCGTCAGCGGCGCGCCGGGGCGCAGGTTGCTCCAGCGGTGGTTCATCGCAAACTGCACGCCACTTTCGCGCAGCCGCGCCACCCATCGGCGCAGCAGCGGCGCGGCTTTTTTCATCACAGGAAAGACTTTGCCGCCCGCCGTGCCGAACGTCTCCACGCCCAGCCCGCGCGCCCACGCGCGCATCGCCTCGCCATCAAATTCCGCGAGGCAATCGCGCCAAAAGTTGCGCGGCATTTCCCCGCCCGCACTGCACGCGTAGGCGCTCGCGAAAATCTCGCGCCCCGCGGTGTTCGTGAGATTCAGCCCGCTCTTTCCCGCGACGAGAAACTTCCGGCCGACCGAGCGCTTCCCATCGTACAACGTCACGTTCGCACCCGCCGCCGCCGCGACCTCCGCCGCGCGCAATCCCGCCGGCCCGCCGCCGATCACCGCGATGTTTTTTGGCGCGCTCATAAGCGGGTGCGCGTCGTGGCTGCCACGTGTTCCGCAACCGAACCGCTCCTACTCTTTGTCGTGCTCATGCTCATGCTCTCTTCCGCAAGTCAGATCCAACGAGAGCAAGAGCAAGACAAGGAGGAAGACTGCGCAGGGCAGTTCAGCCGACTGCTAAAGCAGGTGCCCCATCTTAAGCCGCTTGGTTTCGAGATACTTCGCGTTATGCCGGTTTGGCACGGACTTCAGCGGGACGACTTCGACGATTTTCAATCCGTAGCCCTCGAGGCCGATGACCTTCTTCGGATTGTTCGTCATGAACCGCATTTTCCGCACGCCGAGATCGTGGAGGATTTGCGCGCCCACGCCGTAGTCGCGCAGCTCCGGCGCGAAGCCGAGTTGCACGTTCGCCTCCACGGTATCGAGTCCTTCCTCCTGGAGTTTGTACGCGTGGATTTTGGCCGGCAGGCCGATCCCGCGGCCCTCGTGCTGACGCATGTAAAGCAGCACGCCGTTGCCCGCCTTTTCGATCAGCTCCAGCGCGCGATGGAGCTGCGAGCCGCAGTCGCAGCGCAGCGAACCGAGAACGTCGCCGGTGAGGCATTCGCTGTGGACCCGCACGAGCGCCGGGCGCTTCGCGGAGAGTGTGCCCTTCACGAGCGCGAGGTGGTGCGCGCCGTCCACGAGCGAACGGTAGAGGTGGAGATCAAATTCGCCGAATCGCGTCGGCATTTTGATGATCTGCTCGCGCTCGATCAGCCGCTCGCTGCGTCGCCGAAACGCGATGAGGTCGCTGATGCTGCACAGCTTCAGCTTGTGCTTTTTCTTGAAGGTCAGCAGTTCCGGCAGCCGCGCCATGGAGCCATCGGCGTTCATGATTTCGCAAATCACCGCCGCCGGCTGCAGCCCCGCGAGGCGCGCGAGATCCACGCTCGCCTCCGTGTGGCCCGCGCGGCGGAGCACGCCGCCGTCTTTTGCGCGGAGCGGAAAAATGTGACCCGGCTGAACGAGGTCGCGCGCGACGGATTTGGGATCGCCGAGCACGCTGATCGTCTTTGCGCGATCGGCGGCGCTGATGCCGGTGCTGATGCCGTGCGCCGCGTCCACCGCGACCGTGAAGTCCGTCTTGTGCGTCTCGCGATTTTCCCGCGCCATGCGCTCAAGCCCGAGCGTCTCCGCGCGCGCTTCGGTGATCGGCGCGCAGATCAGCCCGCGCCCGTGCGTCGCCATGAAGTTCACGCTCGCCGCCGTCGCCTTTTCCGCCGCCATCACGAGGTCGCCCTCGTTCTCGCGATCCGCATCATCCGTCACGATCACCATGCGGCCGGCGCGGATGTCGCGGATGACGTCGTCTATCGAATCAAACTTTGGTGCAGCGGGCATTGGCGGAAGATTGCGGACAGTGCCGCGCAATTCAAAGGGCGAAAATTTCGCTGCGCAAAAATGCGGCCGCACTCAGTCCTGGAAAATCCGCACGCCGCGCGCCGGACGACCGTCACTTTTTCGGCCGTCGAATGACGATCTCCGTCCGGCGGTGCCCCTGCATTTGCTCGATCGTTCCCGTCAAAGGCACGCCTTCCGCGGGGCGTGTCGCGCCGTAGCCCATGATCTTCACGTTGTCCGGATTCACGTTCATGTTTGCCACGAACCACGCCCGCACCGACTCCGCGCGGCGCTCGCTGAGCTTCTGATTGTACTCCGGAGAACCCGTCGGATCGGAATGCCCCTCGATCACGAACGACGAGCGCCCGAGATCCGCGCCGAGGAATTTCCGCAGCGCCTCCGCGATCTTGTCGAGCTCGATGCGTCCGTCGTTGCTCACGTCCGCATTGTCGTAGCCGAACGTCAGATTCCCCGGCAGCGAAAGCCGGCGGCTCTGGCCCGTCCCGCTCGCCAAACCGTCGAGAATTCCCTCCACGTCCTTCCCCGCGACTTGGATCGCCCGCGCTGTTCCGTCGCCATCCGGACCCGGATCACTCTGATACCGCGCCCCGACTTTCTGCCCGGTGCGCCCGGCATTGAAAAACGAGTCGTCGAGTTTCGGCAGCAAATCGTCCTGATTGATCTTCGGCGTCGTGCTGAGCTTCGCCATTTCGACCGCGGGCTTTTCATTGGCAAAAAGCTGCGTCGTATCCATCTGCTTATGCTGCGGCGAGACGCTGATCTCGTCCGGCGCCGGCAGTTCCTTTGGCAAAGTGAGTTCCTTCTTCGTCGCATCGGGCGCCTTCTTTTCCTGGAGCACCGCCTTCACCTCGTCCTGCTTCTTCGGCTTCTCATCGATGATGCGCACGCGATGAAGCGTGGACTCCGGCTTCGCCGGCGGCAAATCCACGGGGCCAAAATTTTCCAGCGTCTTAAACTGAAAAAAAATCGCGAGCCCCGCGTGAACAACGAGCGAGCCGGTGAGCGCGGAGATGAACCAGCCCTTCGTCAGCGAAGGCGGCTGGGCCTGTTCGGTGAAAGCATCGTAGCGAGGCATGTGCGGCGAAGCTAATCGGGACGTGCGGAGAGCGCAAGCGCCCGGCACGGGCCGCCTAGCGGATTGAATCTGGAAGCCACGAAATCAAGAAAGGCCCGGATCGCTTGTCCCATGCCTGTCCGGTTTGCTGTCAAACTGTGCTGTGTTTGGACAGGATTTACACGATTGGCACGATTCACAAAATTTCCTCCGGAGAAATCCTGTCATCCCACGAATCCCGTGAATCCTGTGCATCCTGTTTAAAATCCCCGAAGCTTGTCAGCAAACCGGCTAGGCATGTTTGTCCAGTGACGCAGCGCTCCATGCTCCGCTTCCTGGTTTCATGGATTCCAAATTGTTGCTGCTGGCCGCGCCGGGCGTTCCCGCTTGCGCGGCCATCGGGCGCTGATCATCTTCGCCGCCCTTATGAGCCAGACCAAAGAAATCCCGCTGATGGAAAAAATCGTGAGCCTGTGCAAGCGGCGCGGCTTCATCTTCCAAAGCTCGGAAATCTACGGTGGCATCAACGGCTTCTGGGACTACGGCCCGCTCGGTGCGGAGCTGAAGCGCAACCTCCGCGACACGTGGTGGCGCGCGATGACGCGCGACCGCGAGGATGTCGTGGGCCTCGACGCGACGATCATCATGCACCCGGCGATTTGGAAGGCTTCGGGGCATGTGGAGACGTTCGCGGATCTGATGCGCGAGTGCTCGATCACGAACAAGCGCGTGCGCGCGGATCACGTCGAGCCGCAGAGCGGAACGGTGATGCGCTTCAGCGGAGTCGAGTCGCCCTCGGGCTGGCGGATGGATCGCCAGATGGCGGTGCTGATGAAGAAGACCGAGCACATCGAAAGCTTTCGCAAACGCGTGCGCCAGATGATCGCGCAGGCAGCGGGCGATGCCGCTGGCAAGCCGGAGGAACTCATCCTGCACGGCGAGGAGAAAATTGATGTCGTCGAAAGCTCGGTGGATTTTCATCCCGAGACCGGCGGAATCCTCACCGAGGCGCGGCCCTTCAATCTGATGCTGAAAACCTACGTCGGTCCGACGGCAACGGAGGCCGATGTGGCGTATCTGCGCCCCGAGACAGCGCAGGCGATCTTTGCGCAATTCAAGAACGTCGTGGACAGCACGCGCGTGAAGGTGCCGTTCGGCATCGGCCAAATCGGCAAGGCGTTTCGCAACGAGGTCACGCCGCGCAATTTCACATTCCGCTCGCGCGAGTTCGAGCAGATGGAGCTGGAATTTTTCATCCCGCCGGACGAGGCGGTGCGGCTCGTGCATCTGAGCGTCGCGCCGTGGAGCGAGGGCGCGGACCTTTCCATGCCGCAGCCGAATTGGGGCTGGGAAATGTGGCACCGCTACTGGGTCGCGCAGCGCACGGCGTATTATGCGGGCATCGGGCTCGGCGCGGATGTGCTCGACTATCACTGGCAGTCGAAAGCCGACCTTGCGCACTACGCCCGCGCGTGCGTGGACATCCTGTTCAAGTTTCCGTTCGGCACCGAGGAACTCGAGGGCATCGCCGCGCGCGGCGACTTCGATCTCATGCAGCACCAGAAACACAGCGGCAAACCGCTGGAGGTCTTCGACGACGAACTCCGCGCCGCCGCCGCGAAGCTCAGCGACTTGGAGCGCCACGACTTCATCGGCCAGGTGGAATTGGACTGGGCTGACCGCGGTAAGTCGCGCGAGGAGGCCGCGATTTTCTGCGAGCGGCTGCTGAAGGGCTTCTACGTCCCGCACGTCATTGAGCCGAGCGCCGGACTCGATCGTCTCGCACTCGCCGTGCTCGCGCTCGCCTACACCGAAGTCGAGAAGATGGATGCGAAGGGCAACAAGGAGACGCTCACGATCATGCGCTTCCACCCGCGCATCGCGCCGAAGAAAGTCGCCGTTTTTCCTCTGCTGAAGAACAAGCCCGAACTCGTGGCGAAGGCGCGGGAAATTTACGAGACGCTGAAGAAGCACCTCGCCGCCGACTACGACGAGGGCGGCAGCATCGGCAAACGCTACGCGCGACAGGACGAGGCGGGCACGCCGTTCTGCGTCACCGTGGATTTCGACACGCTCGGCGAAAAAGGCCCGGAACTGAAGGACACCGTCACGCTCCGCCACCGGGACGACGGCTCGCAGGAGCGCGTGCCGATCAGCGAACTGCTCGGACGGCTGCTGCCGCTCGTCTCGTAGCAGGACTCCGCGCTCGCCACATCGCGGCCCGTGTGCTTCGGTCGGGCATTGCATCGCACCCCGCGCTGGACTAGCCTATGCCCGATGAAACTCCGAACCGACCTGCTGAAACACCTCACCAAGGAGGACTTCATGGAGGAGGTGCTGGCGAACAATCCCCGCTACAAGCCAGAGCCGAGTTTTTCGGAGAAGGGAGTTGGGAGCTTGTCGTCAGCCTCAACCGAGGAGCGTGCGCAAGAGGTGGCGCGCAACACGGCCCTAATCCAGAGGCTCATGAAGCGGTCGCAGGAAGCTGGCGAAAGCACTGCCGAGCAGAGTGCTCGCTGAGTGAGGCGCTTGATTTCCTGCGCGACTGCCATCGCAGGGCGCCGTTCCTCTTTTTCAACGGGAACACGTTTGCGGATTTCGGTCGGCGCATCGCGGCTGCGGTGTTTGCGGAGCTTTCGGCCAGCAGGCTTCGCGAAGTGACTTCCGCAGTTGCGCATTACATCGCGGGTGTGCTCGACCGCAGTGCGATGGCACAAATTGTCGAGGAACTCTGCCGCACTGCTGACTTGGTTCCCGGAACTCGTGTGAAATCTCTGCGCGGCTCGATGCGCGGAGTCATCACGCGCGTGCTGGACGATGGCCGCGTCGCGGTGCGGCCCGACGGTTCGGCCAGCGAGGTGATCTCGCTGCCGGAGAACGTGCTGGCGGAGGACTGAGGCGGGTGGGCGACGCAGTGCGACTGTTGACGCCCCGCATTTCTGAACGCAAAGTTCCGGCATGAAATCGCAGAGCTACAAGGCAGTGATTCGACAGGACAATGGCTGGTGGATCGGTTGGGTGGAGGAAATTCCCGGCGTCAATTCGCAGGGCAAGACGCGTGATGAACTGCTGAAGAACCTGCGTTCCGCACTGCGCGAGGCAATCGAGCTGAACCGTGAGGAGGCGCTGGCTCAGGCCGGGAGCGGATACGAGGAAGCGTTGCTTTCGGTGTGAAGCGCCGCGCACTGCTTCCGCTGATGTCATAGCTCATAATGGAAAACGAATCGATGGACGCGAAAATGAAAAACCTCGACGCAAGTTTCCGAAAAGCCGGGAATGAACTCGAAAAGCTCAACACACAGCACGACACCCATCTCAAAGCCATTAAGGGCAGGTTCAACTTGTTCACAGTGCTTCTTGGCATCGGAGATGAAACACGCCTCCATTCGAGATGGTTGGCTTACTTGCTGAATCCGAAACGCGAACATGATTGCGGTTCTCTGTTCCTTGATTTGTTTCTCAATACCTTAAAACAGATACCCCCATTGTCGCATTCGGGAGTTCTTATGGACTCAAGCTCGTTGAGTGCTTGTCTTTGCAAGGATGCCAAGGTTTCGACGGAAGTCCGCACGGAAGACGGGCGGATGGACATTCGAATCGAATGTCCCTCGTGGGGAGTCATCGTCATCGAAAATAAGATTTGGGCGGCGGAACAACCCAATCAGATCGGAAGATACACGAGGCATTTAGATGACTCGGGAAAACGGTATTTGCTGTTATATCTTACCTTGCATGGAAGTCAGTCCCAGACTGCGGACGGCTCGTGTTTGGAGAATTATTACCGTATCTCCTACCGCGACCACATCCTTAAATGGCTGGAAGATTGTCTGCGGGCGACATATGAACATGTCAATATAAACCAAGCCTTACAGCAGTATAAAGGCGTAGTCTCCCATCTTATCGGCAATACCCTTGATGCAATTTATATGGAACAAATAGCTGAATTATTAAAGGACCACCCGGCCATCGTGAAGCATCGAGACGCAATCAACAGTGGCATTGAACAATTGAAGCAGAATTACTGGATGGACTTCATTGGCGAATTACGAAAGCAACTGATGGCTTTGGGTATTGAAATGGAATCACAGGAAGATTCAGGCAAAGATAAATCTTGGAGAGGCTTCTGGTTTGCCGAAAAGCATGACGCCCGATTGGACAATAACCATAGCCTCCGCTTTTTGATTCAGTGGCTAACTACAGAGAACTTCCTCAAATTTGGCGCATTACCTCAAGTCAAAACAGGAGCGTCGGTTAAAGAGAACAATGATACGGTCGCGGAGCTTTGGAAAATGAAGCGCTCCGAATTCGAGAACATAGGACAGCAACTTAAAAATGATTTTCCCACTTTTATCACTGCTGCACCGAGTTGGTGGTGGCCGCTGGGGCAATATCAGCTAATCCCAGGATTCATGAGCAACACTTTTCTCGCTGAAAAAGCATGTGATGACAGGCCCGCCGTACTGCATGAACTGGTCGAGCCGGGGGTTAACATGATTAGGAGTTTCCTTGCTCTCACAACGCGATACGTTGAGAAGCAAACGACAGCTTGAGACAGTGAACAGCAAAAAAGCTGCGGACGGAATAGCAACTCTAACGCACTACTCCACCCCTTCCTCCGCCTTCCACGGCACGTATTCGGCCACGAACTTTTTCCGAAACTCCGCGAACGTCCCGGCCTCGATGTGCGTGCGGATGCGGCGCATGAGGTTCAGGTAGAAGTGCAGGTTGTGCAGCGTGACGAGGCGCAGGCCGAGGATCTCGTTGGCCTTGAGCAGATGGCGCAGGTAGCCGCGCGCGAACTTGCGGCACGCGGGGCATTCGCAGCCGTCCTCGATGGGGCCTTCGTCCATCGTGAACTCGGCGTTTTTCAGATTCAGCGTGCCGCGCTCGGTGAAGGCGGTGCCGTTGCGCGCGATGCGCGTGGGCAGCACGCAGTCGAACAGGTCCACGCCGCGCGCGACCATTTCCACGAGCTGCGGCGGCGTGCCGAGGCCCATCGCGTAGCGCGGCTTGTCGGCGGGCAGGAAGGGCTCGGCGGACTCGACGGCCTTCATCATCTCCGGCTCCGGCTCGCCGACGCTCACGCCGCCGATGGCGTATCCGTCGAAGCCGAGCTGCACGAGCGCCTCGGCGCTTTCGCGGCGCAGGTCGGCGTAGCTGCTGCCCTGCACGATGCCGAATTTCATCCCCGGCGTCTCGACCTCGCGGCACATCGCGGCCCACTTCAGCGTGAGCGCGAGCGACTTTGCGGCGTAGTCGCGCTCGCACGGATGCGGCGGGCATTCGTCGAAGAGCATGGCGATGTCGCTGCCGAGCGTGGCCTGGATTTCCATCGCCTCGCGCGGGCCGAGGAACATCGGCGAGCCATCGAGGTGATTTTGAAAATGCACGCCCTCGCGGGTGATTTTGCGCAGCTTCGCGAGCGAGAAGACCTGGAAGCCGCCGCTGTCAGTGAGGATCGGCCCGTCCCAGCCCATGAAGCGGTGCAGCCCGCCGAACTTCTTCATCACCTCCATGCCGGGACGGACGAAAAGATGATACGTGTTCCCGAGGATGATCTGCGCGCCGAGCTGCGTGAGTTCGTCCGGCGACACGGCCTTCACCGAGCCCTGCGTGCCGACGGGCATGAACTGCGGCGTCTGGATGTCGCCGCGCTTCGTGCGGAGGATTCCGCGGCGGGCTTTGGATTCGGGATCGGTGCCGAGGAGTGTGAACATGAGGCGGCGAGGAAGAAGGAAATGGCGGCAGAAATCCAGCATTCCGTAGCCGCGCTTGTGAAAGCGCGGGCACGCTCCTTCTGCGCCGAGAAAAATGTCAGCCCGCGCGTTTACAAGCACGACTACGGAAGAACAGCCCGCCTCGTTCCTTCGGCGGCTGCGGGCAGCATTTGCCGATTGACTGTGCAGCCCGTCTTTAGTCCTGATGCACCCTGATGTCGAGACTCCCTCCAGTTTTCGTTGCATATCGCGGCGGTCTCATGTCGGAGCGTGGCGCTCTGGCCTCGCCGGTGCCTGGGATGCGGGAAACCTCCATCAGAACGCCGCAGACTCCCGGCAGTCCTCGGAAAAAGGCCGAGGCTTTCTCCAAAAGTGCCGAGGCTCTTCGGAAAACTCCCGAGGCTTTGCGCAAAACTGCCAAGGCTTTGCGCAAAACTCCCGAGGCTTTTGGGAAAAAGGCCGAGGCTTTTCCCAAAAAGGCCGGCCTTTTTCGGAAAACTGCCGGCCTTTTTCACCCCCTTTCAAGCAAAAGGCCCGAAAAGCTCTGTTTTTCATCAAAAACTGGCCTTTTCCTCCAAACTACTCAGCTCACCCGAATGAAAACCAAAGTCGTCCCGCTCACTTGGAACCTCCCCGGCAAAACGTGGAACTCCGGGCTGAAATGGAACGGCACCACCACAACCACCCAGACCATGACCACGAAAGCCACCATTGACTTCACCAGCTACACCGCGCCCGAACTCATTCCCGTCACCCAGACCATCCACGACCAGATGACGGCCAATGCCGCCACCTTCCCCAGCCCGGTGCCCACCATGGCCGCGCTCCTCGCGGACCTCACCGCCTACCAGCAGAAGCTCGCCACCCGCGACAGTAATGCCTCGGCGGACGTGCTCGCCTTCCAGGCTTCGCGCGCGATCCTCGAGGGCGCGCTGCACGACGTGGGCGTCTATGTGAACTTCATCGCCAAGGGCGTCACCGCCACCGTGGAAAAGAGCGGCTTCCCCTCCTATTCCACCGGAGCCGGCGCGACCCCGGGCCTCAGCGCCATCCCCGCCGCCCCCGCGGACGTGAAGCTGCGGCTCGGCGCGCTCTCCGGGAGCGTCATCGCGCGGTTCAAGCCCGACCGCCCGAGCAGTTTCAACGTCGCGTGGACCACCACCGGCAATCCCACCGACGAGGCCGGATGGAAGGCCGCCTCGCAGGGCACCGGGGGCAAGATCACCATCACCGGCCTCACCCCGGCACGATCCTCTGGGTGCGCGTGGCCACCGTCGGCGCCGGCGGACAGCTCGGCGTCTGGAGCGACCCGGCGAAGATCGTCGTGGCGTGAAAAATTCTGAATGCTGAATGCTGAGTTCTGAATTCAAAATCCAACATTCAAAATTCAAAATTCCCTCCTATGTCCTTCGACCCCACCAAACCCGCCCCCGGCGACGACCTCGACGCCGTGCTCATCCGCAACCAGCTCAAGGAACTGAAGGCGCTGATAGACTCCCAAGCCGCCCAGATCGCCAACTTGCAGGCGCAGCTCAATGCTGCCATCGCCGGAACTAGCAACAACAGCAACGGCGTCGGCAATCTCAGCCTCACCATTAACAACAACCCGCCTCAGCAATTCGAGGTCCAGCCCATCGCCGACAAGGTGGATGAGCTGATCAATGCGCTGCGGAGGTAGCGGGTGCCAAGGCAACCGCCGCCCACGGCCCCGGCCCGTGGAGCGACTCGGCAAGCCAGATGGTGCCATAAGACGGTGGCTCCCGACGGGCGAATATTCTCGTCATTGCTCCAGACGTATCAGCACTAATGAACAGACAAATGGAAATCCTAATAAAGTTCAACAAAACGGAAGTTCTCTGGCTCGTCGATCCCACATCTGATGCCGGGTCTTTCCCGCCGAACGACCAAACAGACCTTGGGAAGATCGATAGATCACAACTCAAAAAGCTGTTACGACACGCCGAGGCCGGGGAGTATAAGGCGCGTGGCATCTCGGCAGAGCAACACGCGCGACACATTGCCAGAGAGCTAGCTCTCATTGAGCCGAAGTTTCCGAAAACTTGGCCCGCAGAGATCGAGGTTTCAGATATTTTCGCACAAGCTCTTCAGCTTTCAACGCCGCGAGTGACTATCGCTGATTGGGTTCAACGCTTTTCCAAAGATGACTAAACTGCCTAATCCTCCCTACGCGATGCGCCTAGCCGCCGCTGCGTGTCACGTCGGTTCCTTGCAGACGTTCCGACCCACCGGCACCCGAAGCTCGCGCTCCGTCTGGGGCTCATCTTGTTCTCGTTAGGCAACATCCCGCGTATGAAGCTACCAAGCGTAATCTGTGTTTTATTATTCTTTCTTCTAGCTGGCTGCCCTGAATCAGAAGCAGAAAAACAAGCGAAAAAACAAGCCGAAGCAGACGCGGCTTCCTCGAAGCCATTCTCGATTCCAATCGGGATTTCCATTTTCGTCGGCATTATGTTCTGCTTTTACCTCAGCGACGTTCTGAAGGCTAAAGCCAAAGCAAAGCAACTGGCCGAGTTTGAGCGGCAGCAGACTCTCGCGCGCGAGGAGAGCGAGCGGAAGCAGGTTCTCGCCCGCAAGTGCAGCGAACGGCAGCAGGCTCTCGCCCGCGAGGAGAGCGAACGGCAGCAGGCTCTCGCCCACGAGGAGAGCGAGCGTCTCAGGCAGGAACTCGACGAACTCCGGCAAACTCCGACCTCTTCTTCGAGCGGCGTTCGCGGACGCCGCATCGTCCGACAAATCAAAATGATTGCCGTGGACAACCACCTTGACCAAGACGACGCAGAACGGGACTTTCTCAGGCAGGTGCAAGCATGTGGCGGCACCGGCGTCATCAACATGCGTATTCGTCGGCAGCGCGGAGGCTACGTGTCAATTCAGGGAGACGCTGTAGTATTGGAGTGATACTAACACGACAAAATGAAATACTCGATGAAGAAAGACCGCAATGGTATAGTGGCGGCCGGATTGTTCTTAGGCATTGTTCTCTCTGCGTTCACGGGTGGGCTTGGTGATGTCGTTATGTTGTTTTCTGTAATTCTGATCCTCGGGATTCTCGGGTTCATTATTTATTGGGCGATTTACTTTGCTAGAAAAACTAACGCGCCAACACCTGATAGGATTATCCAAAAAAAGAAAAATATCTTTGGTGAACCGATTACTACGATTCTGGACCCGAAAACGGGCGCTACTGAAACACACGTTCGTGACCCAGGCGGGGGGCGGACAAGTGTTTACAAAACCAAAAAATGTTTCAAATGCGGAGCCGATGTTACGCGTTCTGGTGACGGTTGGTTCCATTGTTGCAGTCGAGCATTTCGATGACACCTCAGAACAACATCAAATAGGCAGTCGCGCGGGTTTCCGCCTACTGGCACACTTCCTTGAATGATACCTGGACCAAACCGCATCCTCAGGATTTCGCCGTCGGGCGCGCTGGTAAAGATTTGGACCATCATCTCCGGAAATAACTTCGGGGCGCGTTACTGGACAGATGGCAAGATGGAGGCGCGGATGCTCCCCGACGAGCCATTGTTGCGCTGCCACCCAACGACCAAGGAGCTGTTCTGGACAAATGAGTGTGAGACAGTCCCCAAGAAAAAATGGTGGCACCATGCGCCATTTGCCCGCACCCCGGCGATAAACGACTACCGGAGAGCGCTGGCGTCCGGGCTTGCCTCTTCACCAGAGAAGGAGCGCTACATTCGTATGCGATACTGGTGGGCCGCCAACGATCCGGTGCGGCATGGAAAGAACGGCGCTTCCATGCCGTCGGATTACCACGAGAACCTCACGAAGCTGCGCGCTCTCCTGGACGAATCCGCTCCAACCGACCGGCTCATGGCCGCAGAGATTGCTCGGCTGCTCGGCGACTTTGATGCGACAACCACTTTGCTTCAGTTTCCCTTCCCCGAAGGATACGCTATGGCAGTCCTTCGCATTGGACAACTGAACCGGGACAAGGATATGGCAGTGCGCGAACTGACCTCTTGAATAACGAAGATTGGAGCCGGTTACGCCACCGGCAAACGGCCTTTGGGCTGTGGGACGGGGATTCCGTCGGCCTTGGCGGTCTTGGGCCAGAATGCACACGGGACGAGGGACGGACTGATTATTCGTTTCACGGAAGCCGAGGGATGGCCAAACTATCCGCCATTCCACGGCAACCGCCACCCCGCGCGACAGCCGTTCATTTCCCCCCGGCAGAAAACCTACCCCTCGCCGCCGATGGTCGGCACGCCAAAGCGGAGGCAAACTCTCCTCCGCGGCACCCGAAGATCAGCCCGAGCTTTGACAAGCGCGGCTACGGAAGATCAGCCCGGCTCCTGCCGTCGGCGGCTATGGTTGGCTGGCGATCTTTTCCCGCGCGCGCTCCTCGGCGTCCACGAGCGAGAGGAAGACATTTTCCAAGCCGCCCTTCGCCACGCTCATCGTGCGCAATTCCTCCACGGTGCCGAGCGCGATGAGGCGGCCGCAGTGGATGATGCCGACGCGATCCGCGAGTTCCTCCGCGACGCTGAGCTGGTGCGTGCTGAGAAAAATCGTCATGCCCGCGCGGGACCGCGCCTTGAATTCCGCCTTCACGATTCGCGCGTGCATCGGATCGAGGCCGACCATCGGCTCATCAATCACGAGCACTGCCGGATCGTGGAGCAACGCGCTGCTGATCACGAGGCGCTGCCGCGTGCCGTGGCTGAGGTTTTCGGTCAGTTCGTGCCGGTAGTCATTGAGATGCAGTTTTTCAAAAAGCGCATCCCTCCGCTCCTCGATCACGCGCGGCTCCATGCCGAAAATATCGCCCACGAACTGCATGAACTCGACCGCGGTGAGCTTGTCGTACGTGTAGGGAAAATCGGGCACGTACGCGAGCCGCGCCTTCGCATTTTCCGGCTCCTGCTGGATGTCGAAGCCGGCGACCAGCGCGGAGCCTGACGAAGGCTTGAGCAGGCCCGCGAGCATTTTGATCGTCGTCGTTTTGCCCGCGCCGTTCGGCCCGAGGAAGGCGAAGAACTGGCCCTGCGGGACATCGAGATCGAGCGAGGCCACGGCGGTGAGTGCGCCGAAATTTTTCGAGAGGCTCCGGGTCTGAATCATCGGGTCTGGATCATCGTGTGAGATCGGATGACTTGAATTTCCATCCGAGCATCGGAGCCTGCGCGGTGAGGACTTGGCCGAGCTGACTCACCTGCGCCTCGAACACACTGTGCCCGCCGGCTTTCAGCAAGACGAGAAACGTCGCGAGCTTCTGCCCGCTGATGACGGTGGAGGAAGATTGCGCGCCGAATTCCAATCCGGGCATTTCGCTCTGCGCCGCCGTGAGTTGCCGGAGCAGCGTCGCGTCCAAGCCAGCGCGCGACAAGAGCAACCCGAAGCCAGCCGCATCGAGGGTGAACGTGGTTTCATTCAGCACGTGCTCGCCGACTTTCGTGCTAAAAACACCCTTCCGATCCGCAAAGTCCACGCGCAGATCCAAGTGCTGCCCCTGCTCCGGCGGTGCGACCTCGAGGCGCAGCCGGGCTGGGGTAAAATCGTGCCGCATCTCGAAGACGGCGGCCCACGCGACGCGCTGCGGGCGGCCACCCGGAACCGTGAGGCTGACGTTTCCGCTCACCTCGATGTTTCGCAGATCGGAATGCGTGATGCTCCTCGGCTGGACTTGAAGATTCCCGATGGGCTGCTCCTTGCTCCCGGAGAAAATGCTGAGATAGGACGACTGCTCGTGCTGAAACATGATCTGCCCGATGTAAGCGACGGGCACGGCATTCAGGCGCGTGGATTCGGGATACACTTCGCGCACCACGAGCAGGCTCGTCATCGCCAGCCAGAAGCCGGTGATGCAGATGATGAGGAGGCGGTAGAGCATGGCGGGAATAATCCAAAGCAGGTTAGCAGCAATTCCCGCGCGCGCTCATTTTGCGCGGATGCGTCCCACCTTTTTTTCCACGAGCGCGTACGCGTTGTGATTGTGGATGCTCTCGAAATTCTCCGCCTCGACGCGATACCAGGTGATGTTGCGATCGCGGTTCGAGCGCGCGGCGACGTTGCGCACGAGGTCTTCGACAAAAACCGGGTTGTCATACGCGCGCTCGGTCACCGCTTTTTCGTCGGGGCGCTTCAGCAGGCTGTAAAGTTCGCAGCTCGCGCTCTGTTCGACGAGCGCGATCATGTCCTCGATCCAGATCGGCTTCACGCTGCGCACGCTGTACGTCACCTGCCCGCGCTGGTTGTGCGCGCCGCGCTCGGAGATCGCCTTTGAGCACGGGCACAGCGTGGTGACGGGCACAAGGACGGTGACGACAAAGTCGCGGCGCTTTTTTTCCAGCGTTGCCTCGAAGCGCACGACGTAATCCATGAGCCCGACCGCCTGCGTGGCGGGCGCGCGCTTTTCCAGGAAGAAGGGAAACTCGAAAGTCGCGTGCGAATTTTCCGAGTCGAGGCGCGCCGAGAGATCGCGCAGGATCGTCTGGATGTTGTCCACGTGCAGCACGGGGCCGAATTCATTCAGCACCTCCACGAAGCGGCTCATGTGCGTGCCCTTGAAGTGATGCGGCAAATCCACGGTGAGCGTCGTCGTCGCCACCGTGTGCTGGAGTTTGCGCGCCTTGTCCCGCACCTGGATCGGGTAGCGCAGGCCGCGCACGCCGACGCGATCGATCGCGATCCCGCGCCGGTCGCGCTGGCTCTGCGTGTCGTGCAGGTTTTTGATGGGGTGCAACTCCATGCCGCGCAGTGAGCCGAATCGCTCGCGACGCGGCAAGACGCGAGTGCCCAATTTTGAAACGCAGAGACGCGGAGACGCAGAGGGGGGAATGTGATCGGTTGGCGTTCTCCGGGCTGCGATTGGAATCGGGCACCATCTTCTTCTCCGCGTCTCCGCGCCTCTGCGTTGCAAAGTGAATCTCCGCACTCCCGCACACCGGGAATTTCCTCGCAACCCCAGTGGGCCGCGCCTAGAACCGCGCGCTCTTATGCCAGACGAAATCCGCCAGCTCCGCATCGGCCTGCCCTCGGGCAGCCTGCAGGATCCGACCATCGCGCTCTTTGCAAAAGCCGGCTTTTCCATCGCCGTCTCCAGCCGCAGCTACAAGCCGGCGGTGGACGATCCGGAGCTGGTCATCCGACTTCTGCGCGCGCAGGAAATTTCGCGCTACGTCGAGCACGGTTTCCTCGACTGTGGGCTCACGGGCCGCGACTGGATCGAGAACAACGGCAGCGACGTCGAGCGGCTGTGCGAACTCGTCTTCAGCAAGACCAGCGCGCAGCCCACGCGCTGGGTGCTCGCCGTGCCGGAGGATTCGCCGGTGAAGACGGTGAAGGATTTGCAGGGGAAAGTGATCGCCACCGAGGCCGTGGAAATGACGCGCGCATTTCTCGCGAAGCACGGCGTCACCGCCGAGGTGGAATTTTCCTGGGGCGCGACCGAGGTGAAAGTGCCCGACCTCGTGGATGCGATCGTGGACGTGACCGAGACCGGCTCCTCGCTCCGCGCGAACAAGCTCCGCATCGTCGAAACCATCATGGAGAGCGTGCCGCAATTCATCTCGAACAAGGCCGCGTACGGCGACGCGTGGAAGCGCGAAAAAATGGACCGCATCGTCCTGCTCCTGCAGGGCGCACTCGCCGCACGCGACATGGTCGGGCTGAAAATGAACATCCCCGAGGACAAATTGCCGGGCCTCCTCTCCGCGCTCCCCGCGCTGCGAAATCCGACGGTCGCGCATCTCGTCATTCCCGGATGGCTCGCCGTCGAGACGGTCATCAATGAAAAAGTCGTCCGCGAAATCATCCCGCAGCTCAAGTCGCTCGGTGCGGAGGGCATCATCGAGTACCCGCTGAACAAGGTCGTCCACTGAGGGGACGATTTTTCCGCAGCCGCAAAGTCAGGCCGCGGAATCAGCGCATTCGATCGCTGGGAAACAGACTTGGAAAGTCGTGCCCCGAACGGGTGTCGCGCGAATGTCGAGAACGCCGCCGAGATCCCGGACGACGTCGAGCACTGTGGGAAAACCGAGACCGCCGGAATTGCCTGACGCCGTCGTTGTGATCCTCTGAAGCACGATGCGCTCAAGGCTATCAGGCCCGATGCCAGTGCCCGTGTCCGCGATTTCCACCACGACGTGCGGACCGCGGAGCGCAGCGGAGACCGTCGCGGTGCAAAGCATGCCCGGCCGGAAATTCGACGCCCGGAGCGTCAGCGTCCCGCCGGCGGACATCGCATCGCGGGCATTGCTGCAAAACGTAAAAAAGACCTGCTCCATCTGCCGGAGATTTCCAGCGACCTGCCAGAGATCCCGCGGGATTACTTTCACGATGCGGATGTCCTCGGGGAACATGGCCGCGACGAGCGCCGCCACATCATTCAGCAGCAGACCGATATTCAGAGGCAAGATCTCCGGGGAAAAGTCCGGCCGAAGCATCGCACCCCCGCGGTCGCGGTCTTCGCGGCCGTGCGAACTCGTGCTCACGGGATTACGTTCAATTGCCAATCGTCATCTCACTCCGACAGCGTCGCTTCAAATTCCAAGAGGCGCCCGAGCAACTCATGGAATTCCTTCGCTCCGGCCATCGGCAGCATGATCGTGTCGCGGCGGCCACCGACGTCTTCGGTGATTTTGATGAAACGCCCGCGGTCATTTTCCTTGAGGTCGAGAAAGAAGACCTTCCGATCGATCGTGAATTTTTCGCTGGCGAGAGGCGGATTTGGGATGGGGCTCTGGATGCTCATATGTTTTTGGGAATGCAAAAACCCCGGCGCGTGGGGCGCACCGGAGCACTCCAAAATTACCGCCACTGCGGCGGAAGACAAAACCGGCGAATTCCTATTCTGCCCGGGTAAAACTACCTAGGCCGCTTCCCGCGGCTTCGGCCCGTCTATGGCTCCACTAGCTTCTCGCGAATCGCATAGCGCACGAGGTCTGCGATCGAATGCAGATTGAGCTTCCGCATGATGTTGGCGCGGTGCGCCTCGATCGTTTTCGCACTCACGCCCAACTGCGCCGCCGCCTCCTTGCTCGATTTTCCCTCGGCGACGAGCTGCGTGATTTCGCGCTCACGGGGCGTGAGCCGCGCCGCTTCGTCCGCCCCCGCGCGCACGACGCGATCCGGATCCAAAAAATCGCCCAGCACGAGTTCGCTCACCTTGCCGGTGAAGAACGGTTTTCCATCGGCGAGATTTTCCACCGCGAGCACGAGCAGCCGCGCGGCATCCGTCTTCAGCACGAAGCCCCGCGCGCCCGCCGCGAGCACGTCGCGCACGAGTCCCTCGGATTCATGCATGGTGAGGATGAGCACCTCCGTCTTCGGGCAATTCCGGCGGATCTGCCGCGTGGCTTCGATGCCGTTCAGCTCCGGCATGCTGATGTCGAGCACGGCCACGTCGGGCTTCAGCGCGCAGGCCATCTCCACCGCCTGCCGGCCGTTCACCGCTTCGCCGCACACTTCCCATCCGGGATGCGCGTCGATGCGGGTCTTCATTCCTTCCCGGACCAGCTCGTGGTCGTCAGCGATGAGGATGCGTAAATTTTTCATGGTCATGGATCAGGCCTGCGGAAGCTCGGCACGAACGATCGTCCCGCCGCTGTCCGATTCGATCTCAAGCCGGCCTCCGAGTTGTTGCAAGCGTTCACGCATCCCGGTGATGCCCACGCCGCGCGCGCCGGCATCCGCCATCCCGCGGCCGAAGTCCTCGATCTCCAGCACCACGCGCGCACCCCGGCGCGCGAGGCGGATGATCGCCGTGTCGCTCTTCGAGTGCCGCAGCACGTTGGCGATGGCCTCCTGCACGACGCGGAAAAGCACGATCTCCACATCCTCCGCCAGACGTCCGAAATCCCGATCAGCCTCCACATGGATCCGCGTATCCGTGCGGCTCGTGAACCCGGCGGCATATTCCGCGAGCCCGCCCACGAGCCCCGTTTCATCGAGCCGCGGCGGATGCAGCACGTAGGAAAGGGTGCGGATGTCGTTCACGCTGTTTTCGACCAGCGCGATGCTGTCCTCAAGAATGCGCGCGGCCTTCGTGTCACCCGGCGCGAGCGATTCCTGCAGGACGCCGAGATTCATGATCACCGCGACGAGATCCTGCGCGGTGGCGTCGTGCAGCTCTTTCGCGATCCGGCGGCGCTCGGCGTCTTCGGCCTGCAGCAGCCGCGCCTCGGATTGCCGGCGTTCCGTGACATCATGCGCGAGCACGACCTCCGCGCGGCATCCCGAGAAAATGATCACGTGCGAGGTGACTTCCACGTCGATCAGCGTGCCGTCCCGCTTGCGATGCCGCCAGCCGATCGATGCGCCAAAGCCCTCGGTGACTTTCGCGACGCTGGCGAGCAGCGCGGGAACATCCTGCGGCGGCCGGATGTCCTTGATCGTCATCGCGAGGAATTCCTCCCGGCAGTACCCGTAGTGCGCGATGGCCGCATTGTTCACCGCGAGGAAGCGGAGCGAACCGAGATCATAGACCCACATCGGATGCGGATTGGCCTCGAAGAGTTCGCGGTATCGCGCCTCGCTCTCGCGCAGCGACGCTTCGCCCTTCTTGCGATCGGTGATGTCCTGCACGGCGGTGATGCGCAGTTGGCGTCCGCCGATCTGCGCCATCCGCGCGCGCACCGCCACGGTGCGCAGAGTTCCGTCCCCGCGCACGATCTGGTGCTCAAAGGGATCGAGGAGACCCGTGCGATGTGCCTCGGCGACCAGGCTGCGGTGTTCCGGGGCAATGAATTCACTGATGCGCTTGCCGATGATGTCAGCGCGCGGACGACGGAGGATCTGAGCCAGTTGATCATTGCAGTCCAGGAACACGCCGCCCGCGCTGATGGCGATGCCCTCAAAGGAGGCGTCTGCCAAAATGCGCTGGCGTTCTTCGCTCTCGCGCAGGTCCTCCTCCGCCATCTTGCGCTCAGTGATGTCGGTGTGCGTGCCCAGCATCCGGAGCGGCCGCCCATCCGTCGATCGTGCGACCAGGCTGCCGAGCGAAAGGATCCATTTCCATCCCCCGTCTTTCGTGCGCTGGCGGAACTCCACGCGATAATCCGCCCGCTCGCCGTTCACATATTCCGTGTAGGTCCGGTAAACCGCGTCCCGGTCATCGGGATGCATGCGGTCGCGCCACGCGGCGTTGCTCTCGCAAAATTCCGCCGGATCGTAGCCCAGCATCAGCGCATACTCGGGGCTGACGATGCATTCCCCGGTCTGAACATTCAGATCGTAAAGCCCCTGATGCGCGGCGGACATCGCCAGCCGCAGCCGTTCCTCGCTGTCGCGCAATCGCGCCTCAGACTGCTTGTTTTCGGTGACATCAAATACCAGCACGAAAAATCCGACGACCGCACCGTCCTCCGCGTGGCGCGGCACCAATTGTGCGTCCATCCAGCGGGTTTTCCCGTCGTGGTCCGGCCAGTTCCATTGGTAGCGCTCCGTCCGCCCAGCGAGCGCCGCGCGCACATGGGGCTCTATCTCCGCATACGCCGCCGGTGACAGCACATCGCGCACAAGCCGGCCCACAATCTGGTCCTTGCGCTGACCGAAGAGTTCCTCATAGCGCAAGTTCACGAGCCGATAGCGCTCCTCCGAATCCACAAAGGAGATGAGGGCCGGCATGGTATCGATCAAGAGCTGCAAGGTGGAAAGGGTGCGCTCGAGTTCCGCGGCCGTTTCCTTGCCCTTGCTGATGTCCCGCTGGATGCCGAGAAAGCCGCTTCTTTCCCCCAGTTCATCACGCACCGGCGAGATGAGCAGCGCGTTCCAAAATTTCGTCCCGTTCTTCCGGTAGTTGAGCACCGTGCCGTCGAAATATCCGTCCCCGCGCACCGCCGCGCGCATTCTTTCCACCATCGCCCGATCCGTCTCCGGGCCCTGCAAAATGGAGCACGTCCGCCCGTTCATCTCGGAGGCCGCGTAGCCCGTGAGCCGCGTGAATCCTTCGTTCGTGAAAGTGATCCGGCCATCCAGCCCGGCCAGCACCACGCCGAGGGAAAAATCGCTCAGCGCGCGCTCGAAGATCCGCTGCATCCCGGCAGTCTGCACATGCGCCGCATGCAGCGCCGTGACCAGCCAGCCGAGCGCCACGGAAGTCGCCATGTATGCCCACAAAATCGCCGCGCCATCCGCCGCATCCGGCTGGAAAAACGGCCCACGCCCCGTGGACGTGCCGTAGGCGGCGCCCAATGAAATCCCGATGATCGCGAGCGAGGTCCCCATCGGCCCGAAGCGCAGCGCAGCCCACGCCACCAGCGGCAGCGGGAGAAAGCCGAGCGCCATCGGGCGCGCCCCCGCGCCGCGATCCCGGGCAAACACCGCCCATGTCGTGAGCACCAATGCCGCGAGCCACAGCGCAAATTCCCAGCGGCGAAGAGAGATCCCGCGCACTTCCCGGCGCGTGCAGGCGAGCACCAGCGGCGCGGCGGCCATCACGCCCATCGCATCCCCGCCCCACCACGTCAGCCACGCGATCACGCGTTCGTCTGGCAGCAGTCCCCAGAGCAAAAGGGAGAGCGTCCCGAGACTGGAACTCACGAGCATCCCCGCCGCCGCCGCGCTCGCGAGCAGGAGGATGTCCCGCTTGCGATCGAAGGCCGGATGAAAACCCGTTCGCCGCAGCATCCATGCCGCGAGCAGCGGCCCGAGCGTATTTCCGATCGCGATGCTCATCGCCGCCGCCGGTGCCGTGCCATTGGCAAAATTCACCGCCACCGCACCCAGCGCGACTCCCGGCCAGCAGCCGAATCCCCACCGCAACAGCGCCGCCACCGCGAGGCCCGTCGGCAGCCAGATGAGCGTGATGCTCGGCGAAAAAGTCGGCCACTTTAGCCCCAGCCAGCCGGTGCCAAAGTAAGCAAGCGCGAGCACCAGCACCGCGAAAATTTTCCTCACCCATCGGAAAGTCATGCGGCAGGAGTCGAACGTTCAAAGTCCTCAAAAGAAAGCCTCAAAACCATGCGCAAAATCTCCGCCACCCGCACCCACCGCGCAACTCCGCCGCCAGCTTGCCCACTTCACTTGAAAATCGGAAAGGAAGAATTGCATCACCGCCAGCAAAGATCACACTCGGGGAAATTTCCGCGCGATACCATGAACAACGAGCCCGAACCAAACCCGAGTCCTTCGCCCGCCAGGAGCGAACACGAAACCCCGCACAATCAGGACGCCGCGGCAAAGGAAACCGCCGCCAAAGCCCTCGCCCACGCGAAGGAAAGCATGACGGCAGGCGTGGCGAATTTCAAAAAACTCGATGTCCAGACGCAGGTGTATCTCGCGGGCCTCGCCGTCACCGTGCTCTGCTCGCTCATCTTCAGCGTCATTTCGTTCAGCGTAAAAACGGAAGGCCCGATGGCGGAATTTGTCGGCGAGAACATGCACTCGATGCCCTCGGTGACCGTGTTCAACGCCGGAGCAAATGGAAAGCTGGCCGTCCTCGCCGCGCTGGCGGGCATCGGGCTGTGGATCTGGAATTTCACCGCGAAGAAAAAGGAAGCGTGGACACCGCTCGCGCTCGCCGGCTCTGCCGGACTCAGTGCGCTGCTCCTCCTCGTCCTGTGGCTGCGCAGCGGCACGAATTCCGTCAGCGTCCCCGGCATGAAAATGGCCGTGAGCATGACGCTGATGGGTTTTTGGCTGCCCTTCGCCGGAGCGATCGCCGCGACGGTCGTGTCGGTAAAGCGGATCCTCAATCCGCCTCCGCCAGCACCATAGGCGCGGACGAAAGCTCGCAGCCGGGCACTGGATTCCCGTCCCCGTCTCCCCGGCACTTGAGTGCGCGGCATTTGTGGCTTTACTGCGCCGCCCATGCCCCGCCTTTCCTTCACGCTCCCGCTCGCCGTCGCCGTGCTGCTCGCGCACTGCACGGCTTTCGCCGCAGCGCCGAGTTTCGCCGAGGCCGGCGTGCCTTTCCTGCAAAAGCATTGCGTCTCCTGCCACGGCAAGGACAAGCAGAAGGGCGACTTCGCGCTCCATGAATTCCGCGACGATCTCTCCGTGCTCCGCGCGCGCAAACGCTGGCGCGAAGTCGTCGAGCAAGTGCGCTCCGGCGACATGCCGCCGGACGACAAACCGCAGCCCTCGGCGGAGGAAAAGAAGCGCTTCCTCGAATCCGTCGCCGGCATTTTTGCAAAGTCGGACGGCGGCAAGCCCGACCCCGGCCGGCTCACCGTGCGCCGGCTGAACCGCAACGAATACAACAACACGATTCGCGATCTGCTGCACCTCGAGTTTCGCCCCGCGGATGATTTCCCGAGCGACGACGTGGGGCACGGCTTCGACAATATCGCCGACGTGCTCACCGTCTCGCCCGTGCTCATGGAGCGCTACCTCGACGCCGCGGACAAAATCGCCGAGCAGGCCATCCCGCTCAACGCCGCGAAACCGCCGAAGCGCACGATGGCTGCGAGATTTTGCGAGCCCGCCTCCGCAAATGTGCCGCAGTCGAAATTCCGCCCGCTCACCGCGTCCGAAGGCGACGCGGTGAAGTCCGGCCCGATCCACACGTCCGCGCGCATCACCGCCGACGGCGACTACATCATGCGCGCGCGGCTCTACGCAAAATCCGCCGACGGCAAACCCGTGCGCGTCGCGATGATGGTCGCGGGCGGCGCGATCGCAAAGCCATCGTCCTCCGGCGAAATCGACAAACTCGACGGCGCAGCGATGGCGCAAGTGAAGCGCGCGCACATTTTGAAGACCGTGGAGATCACTGCGAAATCCGAGCAGGAGGCGCAGACCATCGAGGTGAAAGTCCCGCGGCTCGAAGGCATCGAGCGCATCGTGGTCGCGGCGTTCAAGCCGCAGTCCGGCAAGCCCGCGCCGACGCTTTTCGTCGAGTGGCTCGAATACGAAGGCCCGATGGACGCACGCAGCGCCGCGACGAAATCGCTGCTCGCCGTGACCCCTGGAAAATCGCAGCCCGAGCAAACGCGCGAAGTGCTCGCGCGTTTCGCCACGCTCGCCTGGCGACGCCCCGTGACCGCCGACGAGCTCGATCGCCTCGTGAAACTCGTCGCCTACGCGATGGGGCACAACGACACGTGGGAGGAAGCGATGCGACGCGCCGTGAGCGCGATCCTCGCGTCGCCGAAATTTGTCTTCCGTCTTGAGCCCGACGACGCGCCGAGCGCCGATGCACGGCCGGTGAATGAATTCCAGCTCGCCACGCGCCTCTCGTATTTCCTGTGGAGCTCGTGCCCCGACGACGAACTCCTGCGCCTCGCCTCCGTCGGCAAACTCACCGCAAGTCTCGACGCACAGATGCAGCGGATGATCCAGGACCCGCGCGCCGATGCGCTGATCCAAAATTTTGCGATGCAATGGCTGCAGCTCGGACGCCTTTCCTCGCACAGCACGGACCCGAAAACATTTCCGAATTGGAAGCCCGAACTCGGCGCCGCAATGCTCGAAGAAACGCGCCGCTTCTTCGGCGAAATCGTCCGCACCGACCGCAGCATCCTCGATCTGCTCGACGGCGAATTCACCTGGGTGAACGAGCGCCTCGCGCAACTTTACGGCATCAAAAACGCGGGGGAATTTCAAAAGGATGAATGGAAGCGCGTGTCGCTCGCCGGCACGCCGCGCGGCGGACTGCTCACGCAGGCGAGCATCCTCACGGTGACCTCGAATCCCACGCGCACCTCGCCCGTGAAGCGCGGCAAGTGGGTGCTCGAACAAATGCTCGGCACCCCGCCGCCGCCCGCGCCGCCGAACATCCCGTCACTCGACGACAGCCAGCGCCACGAACTCAAGGGCACCTTCCGGCAAAAACTCGAACAGCACCGCGCCGATCCGAAGTGCGCGAACTGCCATGCGAAGATGGACGCGTTCGGCTTCGCGCTGGAAAATTTCAACGGCGTCGGCCAGTGGCGCGATCGCGATGAGACGGGCGCGGCGATCGATGCCTCCGGCAAACTCGCCACGGGCCGCGCGATCAACGGTCTCGCCGACATGAAGACGTTGCTCCGGAGCCGCAAGCAGGACTTCGCGCGCTGCCTCGCGGAGAAAATGCTCATCTACGCGCTGGGCCGCGGGCTCGACTACTACGACGAACCGACGATCACGCGCATCACGTTTGCCCTCGAAAAAAACGACTACCGCTTCGCGACACTCATCGGCGGCATCGTGAAGAGCCCGGCCTTCGTCACGCGCCGCGGCACCGCGCAGGCGGATCCCGCCGCCAAGTAGGCGTGAGCGGCAGCCCGCGCCCGCGTTCTCCCGGACGCGCCTACGCTCCGCACCACCCCGCCACCTTCCCTCGCCTACTTTGGCGGCGCGCTAGACCGCAAGCAGCGTCTTTGCGTGCGCGAGCGCGGAGGCTCCCTTGCCACCGAGCATCCGCGCGATTTCCTCCGCGCGTTTTTCGCCCGCGACTTCGGTGAGGCTCGAGACCGTGCGGCCACTGGCGAATTCTTTCGCCACGAAAAACTGCGCGCGCGCGAGGGCCGCGACCTGCGGGAGATGCGTGATCGCCAGCACCTGCCGCTCCGCGGAAATCGCGCGCATCTTCGCGCCGACCGCGTGGGCAATTTCGCCGCCGATGTTCGCGTCAATCTCGTCGAATACCAGCAGCGCGATCGTGTCCTGCGCCGCAAGCGCGGATTTCACCGCGAGCATCACGCGCGAAATTTCTCCGCTGCTCGCGATCACCTTGAGCGGCTTCGCGGGCTCGCCAGGATTGGGCGCGAAGACAAACTCGATCGACTCCATGCCATGCGGCCCCGGCTCCTGCGCCGCGGCGAGTGCGACGGTGAAATCCGACTTCTTGAATCCGAGATCGCGCAGATGCGCGGTCACCGCGCTCGCGAGCTTCGGCGCGCTCGTATTTCGCTTCGCGGAAAGTTTTCGCGCCGTATCGAGCATCGCCTTGCGCTGTGCGGCGATCTCCGCTTCGAGGCGCTTCAGTTCCTCGCCGCGTGATTCGATTTTTCTCAGCCGCCCGGCTGCGGCTTCGCCGAAAGTGATCACCTCGCCGAGCGTCGCGCCGTATTTTCGTTTCAGCGTCTCGAAAAGCGAAACGCGCTCCTCCAGTTCCGCGAGCGCGGATGGCTCGAGGTCGAGGTCCTCGGCGTAATGCGAAAGGCCCGAGGACAGCTCCTCGATTTCCGCAAGGCCGCGCAGCAGGGTGTCGGCAAATCGCTTCGTCGCCGGATCCACGCGTTCGAGATCGCGCAGCACCTTGCCGACTTCGTTCAGCCGCACCATCGCGGAGTCCTCCGACTCGGAAAGACGCCCGAGCGCGCCGCTGCACAGCTCGAGCAGCCGCTTGCCATTCGATGCGGTGTGGTAGCGCGCGACCGTTTCCTCCTCCTCGTCCGCGCGCAATTTCGCGCTCTCGATTTCATTTACCTGATGCCGGAGCAGATCGACTTCGCGTTCGAGCGCCGCCTCGCTGCCCGCGAGTTCCGCGTGCTCGGCGAGGGTGCGATTGAGCGCGCGATACTGATCCTGAAATTTGTCCCGCAGCGCCTCCGCGCCGGCAAAGGAATCAAGCAAATCGAGCTGCCGCTCCACCGAAAGCAGCGACTGATGATCGTGCGGCCCGTGCAAATCCACGAGGCCGTCGCCGAGTTCCTTGAGCACGCTCAGCGTCGTCGCGCTGCCGTTGATGAACTGCCGGTTCGTCCCGGCGGTCGCAAACACGCGCTTCACGATCAGTTGTCCATCCTCGCACGGCTCGATCCCCTGCTCTTCCAGCCACGCATTCAGCTTCGCGAATTCCGGCGGATGAAATACCGCCTCGACCGAACAGCTTTCCGCCCCGTTGCGAATGAGCGATTTGTCCGCGCGCTCGCCGAGCACGAGTTTCAGCGCGCCAACGATGATGCTTTTTCCCGAACCCGTCTCGCCCGTGATCGCGACAAAGCCGGGACCGGGCTGCCACTCGAGTTCCTCGACGAGGGCGAGATTGCGGATGCGGAGCGAGACGAGCATGGCGCGCTGAAATGCCGAATGCGCGCGGGCAACGCAAGCGCGGCTGCTACGTGGCGCCGACGACTCTTCGGAGCTACCTGCTCCCCGCGCTCCGCGCCTACTTCGGATTCCAGCGGATGCGCAGCGGCATGAGGAAATGCGTGGTGCCGCCGCCGCTGTCCGCGATGAGGATCAGACTGCGCCATCCGCCGTCAAGTTTCGGCCCGAGCGCGATGCCCTCGAAATTATTCGCGAGTGTCGCGCGACTGAAGAGCAGCGTCTTCGCTGCCGGAGTGAAAGTGGCGCCATCGAGCGCCCCGAGCTTCGCGGTGTCGGTCGCGTCGCGCAGTTCCGCGCGGAAAATTTTTGCCGAGAGCCCGAAAACACCGACGACGCGTTCGAGCACGAGCAATTCCCCATTTGGCAGCAGCGCGAGATCACTCACGCCCGTGCCCCCGCCGTGCGTGCGGAATGCGGACGGCTCGGTGGTGTACGCAAACTGCCCGGACGGTCGGAACCGCGCATCGAACCGCTGCAGCCGCACGACGGTGCCGCGCCCGCCGCTCAGCGGTCCGTCGCACGCGAGCGCCTCCTCATTTGCGGTCCAGAAATTCCCGATCGTCGAGTCGTACGCGAGCGACTCGAGACTTTTGTTGTTGCGCGCCTTCGAAAAAATCGGCGGCACCGCGACGGGAATCACGCGGCGTTCGCGCAGATCAAATCCGAAAATCCCGTCGCCCGTCTCCGCGCTCACATACACGCACCGCGCACCCGACACGAAAACGACGCCCTCGAAATCCGCGAACTTCGTCCTCACCGGAATCGCCGTGCCGACGGCTGCGCTGAGGATTTTTCCGCTCGATGCATCGACGCCGATGGTCATCGGAAAAATCGCGCGCACCTTGTCCGACACCGTGAAGAAATCGCTGCCGCCCGCCCAGGTGAGCCCGCTGAAGTCCGTCGCCTCGCGGTACTCGAAGGAAAAAAACGGCTGGCCCTCGACGCCTTCGATTTCCGTCGCGGCGCGCGCAACACGGAAGAGCAAGCAGACCAGTGCTGCGGCAATCCACCCCTGCCGAAAAATCAGCGCCATCCAGTTCAAGCGCCGAGCCACTGCGCGAGGTCCTCCTTGGCGGATGCGTTCAGCGCAATTCGAAACTCCGCGGGCAGGACCAGCCGTCCGTCCGGGAAGCGCAACTCGACGCGGCGCGTACCGGGATTGCGCCCGAGCACGTCGCGGATGCGGAGCAGATCGGCCTCGGTGGATTTTCCGCGGTCGAGACTCAGCACGAGCGGCTTCTCGTCCGCGCCCGGCTTTTTCAGCGGCTTCACGTCATCCGCCGCGATGCGTGGTCCCTCATCGCGAAGGTCGAGCCGGCCGGTGATCGCGACGACCGCGCCGAGTTCCACAAATTTCTGCACACGCGTGAATGCGTCGTTCCAAATCATCACCTCGACCTGATCCGTCAGGTCCTCGACTTTCACGATCGCAAATGGCTTGCCGTCCTTTTTCGTGAAGCGCCGCTCGACCGACGAAAGCTGGCCCGCGATCGTCACGATGCTTTTGCCTTCCTGCGCAGACAGCCGCGCGATCGGCACGAACTTCGGATTCTCCAGCGCGCTGCGATATTCGTCGAGCGGATGGCCGGTCACGTAAAAGCCGAGCAGCTCCTTTTCAAATCCGAGTTTCTCCGTGAGGCTCCACGGCAGCACGGTCGGGCCGCTGCGCGCAGGCGCGGACTTGGCGACGGTGCCCATGTCTCCGAAAAGCGAAACCTGTCCCGCAGCACGATCGCGGTGTGCGCTCGCGGCCGATGCCATCGCGCCCTCGATGCCCGCAAACATGGTCGCGCGATCCGCGCCGAACTCGTCGAACGCGCCGGATTTCACGAGGCACTCGATGGCCTTCTTGCTGATCTTTTTCGCATCCACCCGCGCGCAAAAATCCTCGATGCCCGCGAATGCGCCACCGCGCGCGCGCTCGCTCATGGCGGATTCCATCGCGGACTCGCCGACATTTTTGATCGCCGCCAAGCCATAGCGAATCGCGCCGAGGTGAAGGCGCTCCGGCGCGGCGGGCGCGGCGCTCGCGGCAGGCGCAGGCGCAGGCTTGGCGCTGAGCTTTTGCGCCGCCGGCAGATCGTCAAAGCGAATGTCGGCATCCGGCTCGACGCTCTCGGGAATGCCATCCTCGCCCGCGCTGGAAGCCTGCGCCAGTGCGGCTTTGCGGGCGACCTTCGCCGCGGTGACACCGGCGGCATCCACATGATCGGGTTCAAATTTCAACCCGCTCTTGTTGATGTCCGGCGGCAAAATTTTGATTCCGAGCCGCTCGCACTCAGCGACGAAGACGCTGATTTTTTCCGTGTTCGAGACTTCGTTGCTCATCACCGCCGCCATGAATTCCACGGGGTAATTCGCTTTCAAAAATGCCGTCTGATAACTCAGCCACGCGTACGCGGCGGAGTGCGAGCGGTTGAATCCGTAGCCTGCGAATTTTTCCAGCGTATCGAAGACTTCGTTCGCCTTGTCCTCCTTGATGCCATGCAGTTTCGCCGCGCCTGCGCAGAATTTGATGCGCTCCTCGGCCATCTTTTTCTTGTCCTTTTTACCCATCGCGCGGCGGAGGAGATCTGCGCCGCCGAGCGTGTAGCCGGCGAGCACCTGCGCAGCCTGCATGACCTGCTCCTGATAGATGAGCACGCCGAAGGTTTCGCTCGTGACTTCGTCGAGGAGCTTGTGCGGCGCGCGCACTTTCGCGAGGCCCTTCTTGCGCTTCACGTAGTCGGGGATGAGGTCCATCGGGCCGGGACGGTAGAGCGCGATGAGGGCGTTGATGTCCTCAATGCTGCGCACGTCAAATTGCTTCGCCCATCCGGTCATGCCGCCGGACTCGACTTGGAACACCGCGACCGTCTCACCGCGGTTGTAAATGTTGAAGCTCGCCTCGTCGTCGAACGGGATGGTGTCGATGTTGAAATCGGGCGTGTGCTTGTGGACCAGCACGACGGCGTCGGTGATGACGGTCAGCGTCTTCAGCCCGAGGAAATCGCACTTCAACATGCCGACCTCGGTGAGCGCGCCCATCGCGTACTGGCTCACGATGGAGCCGTCGTTCGCCCGCGTGAGGGGGATGTATTCGCTGAGGTCGCGGTCGCTGATGACCACGCCCGCCGCGTGGACGCCGACGCCGCGCGTGAGGCCTTCGAGCTTCGTCGCGGCCTCCCACATTTGCGCGGTGTTCGGGTCCGTCTTCACGGCCTGCGCGAGTTCGGGGTTTTTGTCGATCGCACCGGGAACGTGCTCGTCCGCGCCGGTGTCCTTGTTTTTCTGTTCCTTGCCCGCGAGCGTGATGCCGAGTTCGTTTGGGATCATTTTCGCGATGCGGTCGGCGTCGCCGTAGTTCCAGTCGAGCACGCGGGCCACGTCGCGCACGACGGACTTCGCACCGAGCGTGCCGAAGGTGATGATCTGCGCGACGGCGCGCTCGCCGTATTTTTTCTTCACGTAGTCGATCACCTCGCCGCGGCGGTTCTGGCAAAAGTCCACGTCGATATCCGGCGGCGAGACGCGCTCGGGATTCAGGAAGCGCTCGAAGAGCAGTTTGAATTTTAGCGGATCGATGTCCGTGATGCCCATCGCGTACGCGATGATCGATCCCGCCGCGGAGCCACGACCGGGGCCGACGGGAATCCCCTGCTGCCGCGCCCAGTCAATGAAGTCCCAGACAATCAGAAAATAATTCACGAAGTCCTGCTTCTCGAGCACTGCGATTTCGAATTCGTAGCGGCGGCGCACCGCCTCGCTGTCCGCATCCGCGCCGTAGCGGCGGCGGAGGCCGGTCTCGGTGATTTCGCGGAGATACTCGTTCCGCTCGCGGCCCGCGGGCGGCTGGTAGTTTGGGAACTTCGGCGTGACATCGAGTTCGAAGCCGCAGCGCTCCGCGATGGCGAGCGTGTTGTCGCACGCGCCGTCGAAGTCCGCGAAGAGCGCGCGCATTTCCGCGGGCGATTTGAAATACACCTCGTTGACGTACTTCATGCGCTTCTCGTCCGAGACCTTCGCGCCGGTGCCGATGCAGATCAGCACGTCGTGCGCGCCGTGGTCTTCCTTGTTTAAAAAATGCACGTCGTTCGTCGCGACAAGGCCGACTCCGAGATCGCGCGCGAGCCGCGGCAGATGCGCGTTCACTTTCCGCTGCGCCTCGATGCCGTGGTCGGAGAGCTCGAGGAAATAATTTTCCCGCCCGAGGATGTCGCGGTACGTCGCGGCGAGTTCCGCGGCCTTCGCGAGATTGTCCTCGGCGTGAATCGCGAAGGGCACCTCGCCCTTGAGGCAGCCGCTGAGGCCGATGATGCCCTTCGCGTGCTGCGCGAGGAGTTCCTTGTCGATGCGCGGCTTGTAGTAAAATCCGTCGAGATGCGCGGTGGAGACGAGCTTCACGAGATTGCGATAGCCGTCCTCATCGCCCGCGAGCAGCGTGAGGTGAAAGGCGGATTCCTTTTGCGAGGTCGCGGATTTTTTCGTGTGCGAATCGGGCGCGACATACACCTCGCAGCCGACGATGGGCTTGATGCCCGCCTTGTTGCACGCCTGGTAAAAATCCACCGCGCCGTACATCGCACCGTGGTCGGTGATCGCGAGCGCCGGCATTCCCATTTTCTTCGCCTGCTTCACGGCGGCATCCACTCGCACCATGCCGTCGAGCGTGGAGAATTCCGTGTGGCAGTGGAGATGGACGAAGCTGTCGGACATTCCGCCGACTCTAGGCCGCGCGGCGTCGCGTCAAAGCGCGAATTCTCCGCGCACAAAAACGCCGCGCGCTACTTTGGAATTCCAGCCGGCCGGTCGCTCAGGCGTGGGATCTCGGGGCCGGGCTCGGCTTTTTCCGACGACCGTGATGCGCCGACGACGACCATCCGTCCGTCCTCTTTTTTGCGCACGGCGGCGCGGCCTTTCGGCGACTGCCACACCGTCTGGCCGAGCCACTCGCCATTCACGCCGATCTTCGAGAGATAGTACTGGCCCGGCCCGACCATGTGGAAAACGTGCAGCGTGTTGTTGCCGTCGAACTCATGTCCCGGCGTCGTGCCGCTGAGCACGCGGCCGAGCGGATACGTGCCGAAGATGACTTTCGTCGCGTCGTCCTCCACCCGCACGTAGAGCGTGTTGTCCTTCGTCTGCTGAAAGGCGAGGAGCGTCATGCTGTGATACTCGCCCGCGCGATCCTTCGACGCGGGCACACCGACCGTCTGGCTCCAGATTTTCCGCCCTTCGCTGATGTCCACCTTCACCGGGCGCGACATGAAATATTTCCCCGTCTCGGGAAAATAAATCGCCGCGCGCACGGTGTACGTGCCGTACTCATTGACGGGATAAAGGTGCAGGAGATCCACCGTCCGCCGGATCGATCCGCCGCTGAGCACGACCTGCGGCTCATTCGTGTAGTCCGCGTGGAGCGGCGCGACTGGCGTGTCGCTGCTCCGCATGATTTCAAAACCGAACCACTGCTTGCCGTCGGTGTCCCGCAGCATCACGTCTTTGCCGGCGAGATTGCGCACGATCACGGTCGCATCCACGGGTTCGCCGCGGATGAAAATGTTGCGCTTCATTTCGAGCGTGACATCCAGTTGCGCGTGCGCGGTGGAGAGCAGTCCGAGAAGGACGAGCGAGAGGCGGAGGCGGTTCATTTTCGTTTGACGGTGCGGAATCCAATGTAGAGCGAGCGGACGGACGCCGTGACGTCGTCGCCCACGAAATATGCCTCCGTCTCCGGTCCCGGGCGGAGCGTTTTTTTCTCCGCCGCCGGATGGATGTACCACGCATCCTCGGCGGGGATTTTCAAAATGCGGCCCCACATCGGGATCGGATCGCTCGCGAAGGAACCGCCCTTGAGCAGCGGGATTTCCTTGTTGCCCTCCTTGCGATAGACCCACTCGCAGACATTGCCCGCCATGCCGACGACTTTGAACTCGCTCACGTCGCCGGTGAACGCATCCACCGGCGCCCAGTAATTGAAGCCGTCGTCCGTCTTCGTGCTGCCGGGCAGGAGCGGCTTGTAGCCCGCGTTCGAGTTGAATTTGTCCGGCTTCATTTCATCGCCCCACGGATATTTGAAACCGCGCGGTCCGCGCGCGGCGGCTTCCCATTCCTCCTCGGTGGGCAGGTCGCGCGGCGCGCCGCCTTCGAGCACTTTTCCCCGCCAGTGCGCGTATGCGTAGGCATCCCAGAAAGTGACGCCGACCATCGGGCTGTTCAGGTCCACCTCCACGCCGGGATCCGCGGGCACGTTGCGCGCGGGGATTGCGTCCTGCTTGAAGACGCGGCGACCGCGCACGGCCGCATTCAGGATCAGCGCCTTCACGTCGTTGTTCACGTGCGCCGCTTTCCGATCGCCGCGCGGATGATCAAATTCGTGCTCCTTGTCCGGGTTCTGTTCGCACCACGCGATGAACTTCGCGTACTCGTTGATGCTCACCTCGTACTTGTCGATCTCGAACGCTCCGAGCGCCGCCTTGCTCCCTGCTTCCGGACTGCCGACCGGGTAGCTTCCCGCGGGGATTTGCACCTGCACATCGAGCCGACGCGCATTGGAGATCAGATATTTCCAGACGACAAAACCGAGCAGCACCAGCAGCACGCCGAGCGTGGACATGCTCATGATGAGGCCGCGCTTTTTCGCCTTGCGCGCCGCTTCCACCGCACGCATCGCCGCGGCGTCGGCGGCTTTCATCTTCGCGGCTTCCATGGGAATCACCTTGGGCTCGAGCGCCTTCACGGCTTGCAGCACGATGGGCCATCCGCTCACGGGATTCGGTCCGCCGGTCATGCGCCCGAGCAGCATGCGCAGGCCGGTGGAAATTTTGTCCTCCGCCGTGAGTTCACGGAGGATCGTGCCGACGGTGAGAAGCTCGCGCTCGACAGTCATGGCGGCATCCGCGTCTGCGGTGGCGATGTTCGCGAGGCGCGCGATGCTGTCGCTGCCGAGGCGCAGGCTGCCAGGCTCGATCGGCGCGTGCGAGAGATTGTGGGACCAGAGGTATTGCAGTCCCTCGCCGGCGACTTTCAGGACGTGCAGCGCGGTTTTTTCATCGAGCTTCTGCCCGCGCGCGATGAGTTCCTCCATGCTCTCGCCCTCGAGAAATTCATGCGTGTAAAAGGCGAGCCCGTTGCGCTCATCCGCCTCGAAAACGGTCATGATGAACGGGTGCTGCACGGCCGCCTTCGCACGTGCGTCGGCGAGAAATTGCGCGCGCATGCCGTCATCTTCCGATCGCGCCGGGTCGAGCGCCTTCAGGCCCACGCGGCGATTCACGCTGAGTTGCAGCGCGAGATAGACGCGGCCCCATTTTCCGTCGCCGATGAATTTCTGCACGCGGTAGTCGCCGAGTTGCACGCCGATGAGCGGGTCCGCGGGACTCACCGCGCGGATCGCCGAAGGCGTGGCGACGGCCGTCGCCTGCGGCACGGCACGCGGCGTCGCTTGCGGCGCGGATGCGACGACCGCAGCGGGCGCGGCGTGCGGCGCGTCTTCGCTCGCCTGCGCGACGCGCGCTTGCGCGGGTGCCGTGGCGACCGAGGGCGCGACGGCGGGCACGGTGATCTTCGTCGTCTTCCCCGCCACGCGCGCTTTTTCCGGCACGGCGGCGGCGGCGGGAGCCGCGAGGTCGCCGACCGTCCTGCCGATCTCGGTGATGATCGCCATCGCATCGATCGGCTTGGTGAGCACCGCCGCATCCGCCGTCTGCTCGGCGTAGTCGCTCAGATCGTAGCCGCTCACGAAGACCGTGCGCATCGCGGGATATTCTCCCTGCAGCGCGGCGCGCAGCGTGAAGCCATCCGTCGGCTCCATCACCACATCGGTGATCAGCAAATCCACGCCGCCGAGCGCGGCGGCGTGCTCCACCGCTTTCTGCGCATTCGCAGCGACTCGCACATCATGACCCGGCACGGCCTTCACCACTGCCATGATGGCCTGCAACACATCCGCCTCGTCATCAACAATCAGGATTCTCATGATTCGTTCTCTCTATTCGGAAAGCGTGAAGGGCGCGGGGAATTTCTGGTTGAGCGTCACGGGCTCAGCCTTCGTGTCCTGCAGTTCCCCGCGGTAATAAAGCCGGACGATGTAGCCGTAAAATTCGCGGTGCTCGGTGCGCGCCTGCGCCGCGGGCAGCTCGTAGCTGACCTCGAGGACTTCCGTCGCGCCGTCCTTCCAATCCACTGGTGCGGATGTCCAGCGGTTGCTCACATTCGCGATCGTGCGCGTGATTTCCTTGCCGTTCATGCGCTCGTAGAAAAGCACGAAGACCTTCATGTCGCGCACGGACACGGGCTCCGCGGGGCTCGCGCGCACAGGCACGGTCAGCGTGAATTTTTTCGCCACCGCAACCTCCGCCTCGTCCGCGAGGGTGACGCTGCCGATGGCCAGCACTTTTCCCTTCGGGATGTCGGCGGCACCGGGCGGCGAGCCGCGCATCGTGTCCTGCACCGCGGTTTCCAGCTTCGATTTTGCCGCGGAAAAATATACGCCCGCGCGGTCGCCCATCATCAGCACCCGCCGCCACTGCTCGGCCGCCTTGTCCGGGAGGCTCATTTTTTCAAAGGTGAATGCCTGCTCCGCGATCGCGAGCGGATTGCCGGGGTCGATCGCCGAGGCCTCGCGGAATTTCACCAGCGCGCCCGCGGTGTCGCCGCTGTCGCGCAGGAGCTTGCCCTGCTCGACGAGTTCGCTGAAACGCGGATCGACCTTCGGCGTAAATGCGCTCAGCGGCACCGGAGTCGGCCGCGGCGGCACGGCGTTCGCGAGCGGCGCACTCTCCGGCAACGTGAACGGCTCGGCATGAGGGAGCACCGGGCGCGGGCCGGGCGGGCGTTCATCGGCCGCGGCCGCGAGCGGGTCCGTGCCGAGTGGCGGATTTTCCTCGGGCGGCGGCGATTCGACGACGAGCCTCGAGACGTCGATTTTCATCGGCGGACCATGCACGGCATCGTCTGCGTTTTCGACCGCGCCTCCGTGGGATTTTCGGAAAAATGCGGCCGTCACTGCGGTGAGTTGAAACACCGCGACGGCAGCCAGAATCCCCGCGGCGATCGCTGCGGTACGTCCGAACCGTGGGGACTGGATGGGGGACTGGGCGCGCATAAAGGTCTTACAAAGTCGGCGAGCGTATGCAGCCGGCGGAGAGGTGTCAAACGCACCGCACGGGTGGTAGTGTCCTAGTTTGAAGTTTGACGTTGAGCCCCGCGCAGCGGCCTTTCGGTTTCTGAACTCGCGTTCTGAATCGCACCGCGCCTTCGGCGGGATCAACGTCAAACGTTCAACGCTCAACTTCAAAATCGGCAGAGTAGGACACTGCCACCCGTGCGGTGGTGTGCCGATTTGAAAATGATGAAATTAGGAAAGTGATGATCCAAAGCCTCGGCGGCGGGCTGCCGATTGCCGTTCCTAGTTTCAGGGATTCCAAATTCAAAACCGGACGCCACCGCACGACCCGACCCGTCGGCCCCCGCACTTGGCAGACCGCGATTTTTCCTCCAAATTTCCCTCGTGCAAATCCTCGTCCACATCCCCAGCCAGACGCTCGACCTGCTCGATGACTCCGGTGCGCTCCTGCGCCGCTATGCGTGCTCCACCTCGAAGTTCGGCCCCGGCACCGAGCCGGGATCGAATCGCACGCCGACCGGGAATTTTCACGTCGCCGAAAAGCACGGACACGATGCGCCGGCGGGGATGATTTTCAAAGGCCGCAAGGCCACGGGCGAAATCGGGAGCCCCGAGGACACGGACGATCGGGTGCAGACGCGCATCCTGTGGCTCGAGGGGCGCGAGCCGCACAATGCAAACACGAAGGATCGCTACATCTACATTCACGGCACAAACGCCGAGCGCCTGCTCGGCACTCCCGCGAGCCATGGGTGCGTGCGGCTCGCGAATGAAGACGTGATCGCGCTCTTCGATGCCGTGCCGGAAGGCACCTCCGTTACGATCGACGGCGGCGAGTGAGGCCGTTCAGCCGTTCCCTTTTCCGCGCCGCAGCACGACGAAGACGAGCACGGGAGCGAGCAATTCCGCCACGACGACCAGCGTCGCGATCCACAGCGGCAGCGCCGTCAGAATGCCGGTGACGGTGAGCGCGACCAGCGTGCCGATGGAGCCGACGGCAGTCGCCGCGGTGGCGATTTCCACTTTCGATCGGCTCGATGAATCTTCCGACTTCATCGTGCCCGGCTACCGTGCGCGGGCTCGGCGCGCAAGCACCGCGAATTCTTAAGAATTCAGTTGTCACACTTTGCGCATCCCGACTACATCCCCGGCCACATGCAACCTGCACAGAAGGGGGTGAATTTTTAAATGCGTATCCTATCCATTATCGCCCTCGCGGCCATGACCTTCGGTTTCGTGTCCTGCGCGAAGCACGAGGCCCCGGCCCCGGCACCCGCCTACGACGGAAAGACGGTCGTCCATCACCGCGGCTAAAGAGGACGCTTCCCACCGCGGGAAGATTGCCTTTCGGGGCCAGACTGGATTCGTCCGGTCTGGCCTCTTTTTTTACCCCGTGATTTTCTGCCGCACGGAAAGGTGCGCGCTGTCCCGCAGCATGAAGCGCCACGGCAAATGCTGCGCGCGGGAAATCCCAATCCGCGGCCCCGCATCGATCGCCACCTCGCCGCCCAGTCCGTGGAATCCGACCTCCGGGCCCGCGCAGAAATCGCGGCCGTGATCCCGGCCCGCCACGCCGAGCGCCTGCGCGAGTTTCCCCGGTCCGCTGCACAGCCATGCGGATTTTGGGTTGAGGATTTTCGACTTCAGATTTGCCGCGCGGCGCCGCGTCATCTCCCCGATGCCCGCCGTCGGCTCCAGCGCGCGGAAGAGCACGAAGCCATCCTCGCTCCCGCCCTTCACGAGCACATTCAGCATCCAGTGCATGCCGTAATTAAAATACACGTACGCCGCGCCCGCCGGATGGGCCGCGACAAACGCCCGCGCGCTCGGGCGCGACCATGTGTGGCACGCCTCGTCATTCACCGCGCCGTACGCCTCCGTCTCCGCGATCACGCCCGCGCAGCCCCCCCAGCGCAGCGTGCAGCCGATGAGTTCCCGCGCGCACGTCACCGGGTCGCGTTGAAAAAAGAAGCGATCGAGTTTCATCACACAGCTCATTTCGCCATGACCCGCCCGCCTCGCAAGGGGCAACCTTCCCGCGTTCTGAATCCCGAATGCCCGAATCATTTCTTGCGGACACCGCGCCGCGATTTGATACCATCCGCGCCACCTCATTCCACATCATGAACCTCCGCTCCCTCCTCCTCCCCGCCGCCGCACTCATCGCCACCGCCGCCTTTGCCGCCGCGCCGAAAATCACCGACGTGAACGAGGCGCTGAGCAAGGCGCAGACGGAAAACAAAATCGTCTTCATGCAGTACGGCCGCGAAGCGTGCGGAAACTGCCAGGCACTCAAGACGATGATCAAAGGCGGCAAGGTGCATCTTTCGCCGAGCAAATTCGTGTATGCGGATGTGAATTGCGACGACGCTGCCACGAGCAAGGCATTCTCCTCAAAATTCAAGGTCAGCGGAAGCACGCTCCCGTTCGTGGTGATCGCCGCGCCCGATGGCCGCCAGCTCGCCGCGCGCACCGGCTACGGCTCGGCCGTGGAATTCGAGAAGCTCATCAAGGACGCCGAGAAGGCGCTGAAAAAATAGCGGCGCTTGCCGGCTGGAAGGTCTGCCGAGAGTTCGCTTGAAACGCGGAATGGAGCCGGAGCAACATCGTCTGCCGCAGGCAGCATGAAGAGCAGCGCCGGAAGGCGCTGGCAAACGCAGACGGTGAATGGAGGACCACGCAGAGGTGAAAATCCCTCGGCGTTTCTCTCTCTTCAGCTCCGCGCCTCTGTGTTAAAATCCCGGGCTTTCACGACTGAAACCACCGTCGTGGTTACTTCCGGCGCTTGTTAAATTCCGACATCGTCCGCGCCGCCTCGCGCGTCTCCACCTTCTCCTTCATGTCCTCGCGCTTGTCGTGCGCGAGCTTCCCCTTGCCCACGCCGAGTTCCACTTTCACCCGGTGCTCCTTCCAGTACAGCCGCAGCGCGATGAGCGAATGCCCGGCCACCTGCACTTTGCCAAAGAGCTTGTCGATCTCCTGCCGGTGCAGCAGCAGCCGGCGTTTGCGCTTCGGCACATGCTGCTCATAGCTCGCCTTGTCGTAGCCCTGGATGTCCAGGTCGAAAAGCCACGCCTCGTTCCCTTCGATGCGCGCAAAGGCGTTGCTCAGGTTCGCGAGTCCCGCACGGATGGCTTTCACCTCCGTGCCCTTCAGCTCAAGGCCGGCCTCGAAGCGATCGAGGATATGATAATCCCGGAGCGCCTTGCGGTTGACCGAAATGTCGGCGCCCATGCGTCATGGCCGCCCGCCGAGCGGGCCGGCGCTATTCCTTTTCTTCGGCTTCCGGCTTCAGCTCGTAGTTGAGCTTCCCCTCGATGATCTCCTGGAGCGCGATGTCCGCGAGGCCCATCTTCGGAGTGGGCTCGATCATCGGGCGATGCCCGGCGGTAAGCTGGCGGACCCGCTTCGAGACCATGTTCACCAGAAAGGGAACATTCTGAATCTTCTTGGCGGCTTCATCAACGAGATGGCTCATCATATCTTATGTTTAAAGGCGGTTGCCCCTGTGGAAAAAAGGGAGCGGAGACTGGAGGCGGGCGGAAGGAATGTCAACGGATGTTTCCGTCCAGTTTGCTACCGCCCGATGCGCCCGCCGCCGCCGCCCGCCGCGAGCGCCTCGATTTCCGCGACACTCCCGCGGTTCCAGTCGCCGGGGATCGTGTGCTTCCACGCGGCCGCCGCGGCGGCGAATTCGATCGCGCGCGCCGGGTCATCGCCTCGCAGAAGCGCGTGGATCAGCCCTCCGGTGAAGCTGTCCCCTGCCCCGACGCGATCGACCACCGTGATTTCATGCCGCCGGGAAAATGCCGCGCCTTTCGCATCATGGATCATCCCGCGAAAGGTCGTGTGCGTCGCGCTGTCGCCCGCGCGGCAGCTCATCGCGACCGTGCTGAAGCCGTGCAATTCCGCGAGCGCGAGCGCGGTCGCAGGCAGGCGTTCGTCCTCCTCGCCCGTCCGCGGCGCAACGCCGAGGATGTCCACGGCGTCACTTTCCCCGGCGATGCACACATCCACGTGCCGCATGAGCGGACGCAACGCCGCCGCCGCGGCTTCGCGGGTCCAGAGTTTCGCGCGGAAATTCACATCGAAGCTCACCGTGATCCCGCGCCGCTTCGCCGCCGCGCAGGCTTCCTCGCAAAGTGCCGCGCAACCCGCCCCGAGCGCCGGCGTGATGCCGCTCCAGTGAAACCACTTCGAGCCCGCGAACACCGCATCCCAATCCACCATCCCCGGCTGCATCTCACTGATCGCAGCGTGCTGCCGATCATACGTCACCTTCCCCGGCCGCTGCCCCGCGCCCGACTCGAGATAATAGACACCGATGCGCGATCCGCCGCGCAGCACCGCGCCCGTGTCCACGCCGCGCCCGCGCAATTCCGCCACACAGCGATCGCCGAGGCCATTCTCCGGCAGCCGCGAAACGAACGCAGCACTGCGTCCGAACTCCGCGAGCTGCACCGCCACATTCGCCTCCGCGCCTCCGAAGGTCACGTCGAGCGCACGCGCATCGGCGAGCGTGGAAAAATGGGGCGTGGTGAGGCGAAGCATGACTTCGCCGAAGCAAACAATCTCGGCCATGCGCGAGCATGGAAACGCCGCCCGCGAAAATGAAGCGCAATCCAACTACGCGAACTGCAGCGCCGCCGCATCACCTTCGATGAGCCGGTGCTTCGCGAGCAGCGATCGGTAAAGTGCGAGCGCCTCGCGACCGCGCGCGCCGATGCCGAAGTGAAGATATTCGGTGAAGTAACGGCGGCGCATTTCCGCATCGCCGAAATCACCGCAGGCGATCAATTCCGGCAGCCGCGCAAGACCCGCATCCTTGAGCCGGCGAAAGGCATCGGCGATCGCGCCGGCATCCGCCATTCCCCCGCGCATCGCCCAGACCGCGAAGACAAATGGCAGCCCAGTGCAGCGTTTCCATTCCGCGCCGAGATCGAGGAATTGCCACTCCGACTTTCCCTCCTCCGCGCGGCGAAACTCGATCGCCTGATTCCCGATGAGCAACTGCGCCTCGCCCACGGTGCCGAACGCCGGATGCAGATCGTGATACTCCGCGAGCAGCACTCGCAGAAGATTCGCCGAACTCAGCGACGCCGGATCGAGCGCGACCGAACTGATGGCGCGCAGCCCGCCGCGATGCGCGAGGAAGACGCTGAAGACCTCGCCGTCGCAGGCGACGGCCACATCATCCGCGAGCACATACCGCCGATCGCGCACGGCCTCAAAGGCCGGCACGAGCGCCGCGTCGAGTTCGCCCGCCGCGAGCATGCGCGCGAGCGCCGAAGGATGATCGAAGACCACCGGGCCGTCGTACGCACAGATCAGCGGACGCGAATTTAGATACTTCACACACCCGATGCGCAGGCCGCGCAATGCACGCCACGGATCGCCGCGGTTCACGCGCAAAGGGGCTCCGTCTGCTTTTCCGGGCCAGGTCGCATCGTGGGTGAAGGCTTTTGCCATGTGCTCTCGATACGACGGTACCACGTATCCCGTTGCATCGGGATGCGGCCCGCCTCCGAGATCGCCTTTTCCAGCGCGAGCACCGTCTGCTGGGTCGGCGTGGTCGCACCCGCCATGTGGAAGATTTTTTCCTCCATGATCGTGCCGTGCAGATCATCCACGCCGTAGTTCATCGCGAGCGCCGCGAGAGGCAGGCCGAGGCTCACCCAGTAGCCGGTGATGTGGTCAAAATTATCGAGGTAAATGCGGCTGATCGCGAGATTCCGCAGCTCCTCAAAGGCCGTCGCATGCGGGATGTGGCGCAGCTCCGGCCGCGCGCCTTCGCTCTCAAACGCGAACGGGATGAAGCCCGTGAAGCCGCCGGTCGCGTCCTGCAATTCGCGCAGCCGCCTCAGGTGATCCACGCGGTGCGCGTGCGTCTCGATGTGGCCGAAAAGCATCGTCGCCGTGCTGCGCATGCCCATCTCGTGCCAGGTGCGATGCACCTCCGCCCACTCGTCCGCCGTTTCTTTTCCGCGGCAAATCTGATCGCGGATCGCCTGGTCGAAAATCTCCGCGCCGCCGCCGGTGATCGCGCACAGCCCCGCGTCGCGCAGCCGCGTGAGCGTTTCGCGCACGCTGCATTTGAAGATGCGATCCGCGAGGTGGCGGATTTCCACGGCGGTGAAGGCCTTGATGAACAGCGCCGGATCGAGCGCGCGCAGGCGCGTGAGCAATTCGAGATACCACTCCGGCTTCAGCGAGGGATGCAGCCCGCCGACCATGTGGATTTCCGTGATGCCCATCTCCAGCCCGTGCCGCACGCGTTGCTCGATTTCCTCGATGCTCAGCTCAAACGCATGCGCCTCATTTTTCCGCGCGCCGAATGCGCAAAACTGGCAGCGCAGGATGCAGTGGTTCGAATAGTTGACGTAGAGATTGTGAATGTACGTGCCGACGTTCCCGTTCTTCCGTTCTCGGATGACGTTCGCGATCATGCCGAGCGCGTTCAGATCATTCGATGCGTAAAGCCCGAGACACTCGCCATCGGTGATCCGCTGTCCGTCGCGCACCTTTGCAAAGATGGGCCTCAGCGGCACGGGGATGAGTTTTTCGGCAATCGTGGCCATTCGCCCGCACATCTTTCACAATGCTCCCGGCGCGTCCAACGGTTTCGCCCACAGCCCGCCGACGCAGGCGGCAGATCCAAGGAGCGGCGACATTCCTATCGCCGTCCCCGCTACCGCAACCACTCCGCGCATTCGCGCGCCCAGTACGTGATGATGAGATCGGCACCCGCGCGTTTGAAGGCGATCATCTGTTCGAGCACGCACGCCCTTTCATCGAGCCAGCCGTTGGCGGCGGCGGCTTTCAGCATCGCGTATTCGCCGCTCACTTGATACACGGCGGTCGGGAGGCCGAAGCGTTCCTTGATGCGCCAAACGAGATCGAGGTACGGCAGGCCGGGCTTCACCATCACGATGTCCGCGCCCTCGGCGATATCGAGTTCCACTTCGCGCAAGGCCTCGCGCGCATTCGCCGCGTCCATCTGGTACGCGCGGCGGTCGCCGGATTGCGGCGCACTCTCCGCGGCATCGCGGAAAGGGCCATAAAAGGCGGACGCGAATTTCGCCGCGTAGCTCATGAGGATCGTATTTTCAAAACCGTCCGCATCCAGCGCTGTGCGGATCGCGCCGATGCGACCGTCCATCATGTCGCTCGGCGCGACGACATCCGCGCCGGCCTTCGCGTGCGAGAGCGCGGTTTTCACAAGCAGTTCCACGCTCGCGTCGTTGTGGACGTGCGCGATCTCGCCGTGAGCGCCGTGGAATTCCGTGATGCCGCAGTGGCCGTGCCGCATGTATTCGCAGAGGCACACGTCGGTCATCACGACGAGGTCGGGCAGCTCACTTTTCAGCCGGCGCACCGCGCGCTGCACCACGCCATTTTCGGCGTAGGCCTGCGTGGCCACGTCGTCGCGGACGGCCGGGATTCCAAAAAGCAGCACCGCGCGCACTCCCGCCGCATGTGCCGCGCGCGCCTCGGCGAGGAGCGCATCTTCATCGAGCTGCGCGACGCCGGGCATCGAGGCCACGGGCGCGCGGCCCTTCACTTTCTCCGAGACAAAAAGCGGCAGAATCAAATCGTCCGCCGAGAGCGAACCCTCGCGCACGAGGGCGCGGATTTGCGGAGTGGCGCGGAGGCGGCGGGGACGGCGGGTCAGATTCATGCGCGGCTTTTGGAGTGGCGGGGAGTGAAGAGTAATCGGTAAGCAGTGGCCAGTCATCAGTCGCGGCGCGCAGAAATGCCAGCGGCCGGCGGCTGAAATTTTTCACCGTGCCGAAGCCCGCCCACGCCCAAAAAATCACGCTCATCCAGACGCTCACGTCCTTCGTCGCCGGCGCGCTGCTGAAGCTCCTCGCCTGGACGCTGCGCGTGAAATGGACGGACGACGGCACCTTCTACGACCGCGCGCGGCGCAAGCCCGTCATCCTCTGCATCTGGCACAACCGCCTGCTCGGCTCCATCCTCGCCGACTACCGCGCGCGCCGCCGCTGCCATCCGGTGAAAGTACTCACCAGCGCGAGCAAGGACGGCGGCTGGCTCGCGGCGATGGCGCGGCGCTTTGTGCTTGGCAATGTGCGCGGCTCCAGTTCGCGGCGCGGCGCGGCGGCACTCCTCGAGCTCTCGCGCGCCGTCGGCGAAGGCAACGACATCGTGATCACACCCGACGGCCCGCGCGGGCCGAACTACCACATCGCGCCCGGCATCATCCACCTCGCCGCCCACGCGGGCGTGCCGATCGTTCCAGTCCGCGTTACCGTCGATCGTTTTTGGCGGCTCGGGAGAAAATGGGACGCGCTCTGGATTCCAAAACCCTTCGCACGGCTCACGCTGGAGTTCCTCGAACCGCTCAAAATTTCCGACGCCGCCGATGCGCTCGACAGCGAGACGGCGCGTCTCGCGGCGGTGATGGGACGCGATTGAGCAGGTGAAAATGTGGCTCGGAAAATTTCGCTGCTGCAGCGTGCGTGAAGTGAAGCGTAAGCTCCGCGCACGCTTCGGATCACGCTTCGGGAACACACTCCAGAGCAGGCTCACGGACCCGCGCAGGAAAACGGGAGCGCACGCTTCCAGCGTGCCGCGTCCGGCATCCTTGCCGGACGGCGGGCGAAGGCGGCAGGTGCGCCATTTTTCACACCACCGAGCGGGCGACTCACCGCAGCTTTCCGGAAGGATGCCGGAAAGAACACGCTGGAAGCGTGTGCTCCCTTTTCCTTCCGGCTTCCGTCGGCGGTTGTGGAATGGGCGGCGCCTACCTGCCGTACAGGCACTGCGCGAGGTAGCCGCTCAGCGCGGTGAGCCGGTTCTCCTTGCGGAACTGCTCGATCTTTTTCCGATCCACCGCGAGCGCGCGCTCCCACAGCCACATGAGATTTTGCGACGACACGGTGATGATGTCCGTGATGTTCTTCGGATCGTCCACGCGCGGCGCCTTCACGTCGAAGACAACTGGGCCCGCGTACTTCGCATCCTGCAGCACCACGAGGAGCGCGAGATCCTTCAGCGGCTCGGTGTAGCCGAACGGCAGATCCTGATCGAAGCGCTGGCCGTCCTGCGAATTGAGGTGAATGTGGAAGAGCTTCCCGGCTTCGAGGCACAGCTCGATGTCCCAGATGAAATCGAGCCCCGCGATGCGCGAGTGCGCCGTCTCCGGATTCAGGCCGAAGATGGGCTGCACGTCCTTGTCGAGGCGGCTGATGAGGTAGAGCACCTCGCCGACATTCGCCATGTACATGTTCGCGCGCGGCTCATTCGGCTTGGGCTCGATCGCAAATTTCACCTTCGTGCCGTAATTTTTCAGCGCGTACTGGCCGACCTTGTTGAAGCCCTCGACGAGGCGCTTGAACGAATCGCGTCCATTTTTCGCGAGCACAAAATCGAAGCCCTCGCGGCCATTCCAGAAGACCATCGTCTTCGCGCCGAGCACGACTGTTGTGTCCACGGCCTTGAGTGCATTTTCCATCCCGAGCTTGCGCACGGCCGGATCGTTCGAGGTCATCGCGCCGTCCTTGAAAATGGGCGCGGCGAAAAACGACGGCGTGTACATCGCGCACTTCATGCCGAGTTTTTTCGCGAGCTTCGCCGCGGCAGGCGCCATCTCCGCGGTGATCTCCACATCGTGCGCCTCGTAGTAGCTCATGCCCGCCTCGGCGAGCATCGGCAGGCGATCGAGCATCGGGATCGGATCGCGCGTCGGGCCGCCAAAGGGATCGTTGCCGGGGCCAATGTTCCAGACGCCGGCGCCGAGGCCGGTGATTCCAACTTTGTTCTTCAGTGCGTAGCGAGGCATGGTCGTTTGTTCGTTCGGTGTTTTGCGGAAAAGGGCGCGCACGATGCCGGGCGATCCCGAAAATGTCACCTGAGAAAACGGTGAGCGAATCCTGCGCAGCATTCGCTCGCGCCGCGGATGCGGAGGCGGCAGACTGCGCGAGCCGATGAACATCGCCGCCATCCAACTCGACAGCGTGTGGGAAAATCCCCGCGCGAATTTTGCGAAAATCGAACGTCTCCTCGAAGCCTCGCCACCGGCGGAAGGATCGCTCATCGTCCTGCCGGAAATGTTCGCCACGGGCTTCAGCCTCGACCTTTCCAAGACGACGCAGGGCGACGCGCTCGGGGTGGAAGATTTTCTCCGCACGCTCGCGCTGCGGCATCGCTGCCCGGTGCTCGGCGGCGTGATCAGTCCGTGCGCGGATGGTCGCGGGCGCAATGAATCCGTCACGTTCGCCTCCGATGGCACGCTGCTCGCGCGCTACGTGAAGCAGCGGCCGTTCAGCGGCGCGGGTGAATTGGAAGTCCACAAGACGGGAAGCGAGTGCGTCGTGTTCCGCCTCGGCGAATTCAACGTCGCGCCGCTCGTCTGCTATGACCTGCGCTTTCCGGAATTATTCCGCGAAGCGATCCGGCGCGATGCGGATCTTTTCATCGTGATCGCCGCGTGGCCGGTGAAGCGCATCGCGCACTGGCTCACGCTGCTGCAGGCGCGCGCGATCGAAAACCAGGCCTTCGTGATCGGCGTGAATCGCACGGGACGCGAGCCGCGCTTCGAGTATTGCGGACGCAGCGTGGTCGTGAATCCGCACGGCGAGATCATCGCCGATGCCGGTACCGGCGAAGGCATCCTCCACGCGAGCATCGCGCAGGCGGACGCCGCCGCGTGGCGCGAGGAATTTCCCGCGCTGCGCGATGCGAGCCATGCGACCGGATCGGCGCGGCCGCCGATTTAGCAAAGCCCGCCACGCGCGCTGGCGGCACCACGCTTGCCAACGCCGCGCGCCTTGCGAATACTTTTCCATCCAGACTCCAACCAACTCACACCATGGCCTACGAACTACCCGCACTTCCCTACGCAACGAACGCCCTCGAGCCGCACATCGATGCGCGCACGATGGAAATCCATCACGACAAACATCACGCCGCCTACGTCGCGAATCTCAACAAGGCGCTCGAAGGCGCGCCCGATCTCGCGGCGAAGAGCATCGATGATCTTTGCAAAGCCATCGGCTCCGTGCCGGAGGCGATCCGCGGCCCGGTGCGCAACAACGGCGGCGGCCACTGGAACCATTCCTTTTTCTGGAAGCTCATGAAGGCCAACGCCGAGGGCAAACCGATCGGCAAACTCGCCGAGGCCATCACGGCGACGTTCGGCAGCTTCGAGGCGTTTCAGGAAAAATTCGCCGCCGCTGCGACCGCGCGTTTTGGCAGCGGCTGGGTGTGGCTCTGCACTTCGGGCGGCAAGCTCTCAATCTGCTCGACGGCCAATCAGGACAATCCGCTCATGGGCGAAATCTCCGGAGCCTGCGGCGGCACGCCGGTGCTCGGGCTCGACGTGTGGGAGCACGCATACTATCTCAACTACCAAAACCGCCGCCCCGACTACGTGAAGGCGTGGTGGGCCGTGGTGAATTGGGCGCAGGCTGAGGCGAATTTCGCCGCGGCGAAATAGCGCACGGCCGCGCGCAGCGAGCGCATTTGCAAAAGCCCGGCCATCCGCAAAGGTGGCCGGGCTTTTTGCTGCGCGGATGGCGCGCAGTCTTCCGTCCTCGCTATCCGAGCGAGGCGACGGACGCCGCGGTGAGCAGCGGGAGCAGCGCGTAGTGCCGGTCGCGGCGCGGGCGGTCCGGCTTCGGTTCGCGGCGCTCCTGCGCGCGCGGCTGCTGCTTCGCCGCACGGGCCTGCGGCTGCGATTCCGCCGACGGCGCTTCGTGGAGACTCGCGGTCTCGGCGGCGATGTCGTGGCGCCCATCATCCGCGTGATCGCCGTGGCCCGTGTCCTTGCGGGCGGGCGGGAGCTCCATGCAGCCGTTTTGAAATTCCACGACGTAGCCGATCTGGATCAGGTAGTGGAGATCGGCGGCAAGCGAGGCGATCTTCGCGGCGGATTCCTGCTGCGCTTCCTCCGTCGCATCCGCGGGCAGCGTGCCGACGAGCTTCGCCGCGAGTTGCGGACGCTTGATGCCCGGCTGCTCGCCGACCGTCGTGAGGATCGCGCTGATGCCTTCGGAGAACACCTGCTCCGGATGCCGCTGCGGGCGGATGCCGGAGGCGTACAGGATTTTGCGCTTCCATTTGAAGAGTTGCAGCCCGGCTTCGTTAAAGTACGGCCGCAGCGCATTCACCATCTGCACGGGCACCTCGCGCTCGCGCTCCACCGCATCGCGCACGGTGAAGCCGATGCTTTTGTCGAGCAGCGATCCGGCGATCGCGCCGCCGACATCGAGCGAGTTTCCACTTTGCAAAAGTGCCGGCAAGTGGGTCTTCCGGAAGTGCTCCTCGGCCTCCTGCTCGGTCTTGAAAACGATCGGCTCCTCGCCTTCCGCGACCTTCGTCCGGTACGTCGTCACGCTGCTCGCCTGCTGCTTCCATTGCTCGACGGCGGCGGGGTCGGTCACGTTGTCGATGTTGCGCGTGAAATCCTGGAAGGACATGCGGCGCGCGTAGCGCTCCTCGTAAAGTTTGCGCAGCGCGACCTGGTAGTTGTGATGGCTCGACGGCCCGAGCAGCATGCCGCTCACTCGTTCGCGGGCGACGCTCGTGTAGTTGCCCTTCGGGGGCTCGCCCTGCACGATCTCGGTGACGTAAAATCGATCGAAGTTCGCCTTGAACGCACCGCTCTCGATGGCCGACCGGTCGAACGAAAGCGGCCCCTCGCCGATGCGATGCATCACCGCCGCCGGATCGAGCGCCGTGACCCGCACACGGAAACGATCGAAGCGATCCATGAACATGTTCGCGACGCGGAAAACGCCGCACGCGCGACCGCTGCCCTTGATCTGTTTGGCGATCCCGGAGGCCGCGGCGGGCTCGGGAAAAATCTCCACTTTCACCACCGGCGCGCGCGGCGCCTGCGGCTCGGGCGGGCGCTGATCGCGATACCCGCGATCGTCCCGCTGATCGCGCGGCCCGCCGAAGCCGCCGGGCTTCGCGCCACGCCCGCCGGGACCCGACGGACGCCCGCCGGGAGCGCTGCGCGCCCCGCGATCATCGCGCCGCGGACCACCGCGATCGCCCTGCGGCGGACGCGGTCCGCGGCTCGGACCACCACGCCCCGGCCCGCGCCGATCGTCGCGGTCGCGGCGCGGCTCTTCGCCGGCAAAATCCGCGTAGCGGTTCGGGGCCGGCGCTTCTTTCAACCACGCGGGCAAAAATTTCAGATCAAGTTCCAAAGGCGAGTCACTCATGTCGCGCGGTATGTATGCAGGCTTCCCGGAATTGGCAACCGTCGCGGAAGGAAACGCGCGATTCTCCCGCGAAAAAATATTTTGCACTTTCGTTGTTGCCAACCTGCGGAGTGAACCATAAAGGAACCGCCCGTTTCGTTAAAACCACCACTTACGCCATGTCCGAAAAATCCATCTCAGAAAAGGTCAAAGATATCATCGTCGAGCAACTCGGCGTGAACCCTGAACAAGCCACGGAAAATGCGTCGTTCATCGAGGATCTCGGTGCCGATTCGCTGGATACCGTCGAGCTCGTCATGGCCTTCGAGGAGGAGTTCGGCGTGGAAGTGCCCGATGAGGACGCAGAGAAGCTGCAGACCGTCGGCGACGTGGTGAAATACATCGAGGAAAAGACCGCGAAGTAAGCGAGCGCCACCCTTTCAAAACCACTTCCGGGAACCCAGCCGCACGGCTGGGTTTCTTTTTTCCCGCAAGGAAGGCCCTCGGCGCTGAAAAAGATTCGGCAGGCCTGCAACTCTGCGATGCAGCGCGGGTTTCTGTGCCCCGTATGAAACACCTCACACTCACCCTCAGCATCGCCGCCACGGCGCTGCTCTCCCTCCCCACATTCACCGTCGCCGCCGACGAAAAACCCGAAGGCAAACGCCCCGGCGGAGCCGGCGGACGCTTCAGCCCCGAGGAACGCCTCAAGAAGATGACCGAGACGCTCGGCCTCTCGCAAGACCAGCAGGACAAAATCAAGGCCATCATGGAAAAAGGCGCGCCCGCGATGAAGGAACTCATGGCGAAAGGCCGCGAGAATCTGACCGGAGAGGACAAGGCCAAGGCACAGGAATTTTTCAAGACCCAGCGGGAAGAAATCGGCAACGTCCTCACGCCCGAGCAGAAGGAAAAATACAAAGCCGAAATGGAAAAGCGTCGCGGCGAAGGCGGCGCGCGCGGCGGCAAACCGGGCGAGAAAAAGCCGGAGAACAAGTAACCGAAATTCACCACCGATCTCACCGAGGGCGGGAAGCATCGCGCTTCCCGCCCTCTTCTTTTTTTTGGAAATGGAGCCGCCAAAAAATATGCCCGCAAGACTGCTCCGCCCTGACTCGCAGGCGCGCTTGAAAGAGCGCGGGTGCCGCCCCCGCTCGCACGCCACGCCGGATGCCGACGGGTCATCAGCGTGACTTTGCCCCAGCGAAACCCTTGCGGGATGCGCGCGGGCCATCTACAAGCGCCGCTCTTCTTTTCACACGATGAACATCCACGAGTACCAGGCCCGCGAACTTTTCGGAAAATTTGGCGTAGCCACCCAGCCGGGTCGCGTCGCCAGCACCCCGGAGGAGGCGGAAAAAATCGCGACGGAACTCGGCACGAAGCAGGTCATCGTGAAGGCGCAGATCCACGCGGGCGGTCGCGGCAAGGGAACTTTCAAGAGCGGCTTCAAGGGCGGCGTGCATCTCGCGACTTCGCCTGCGGACGCGCGCGGCTTTGCTGAAAAGATGATCGGCCAGACGCTCGTGACGCACCAGACCGGGCCCGAGGGAAAACTCGTCGGCAAGGTCTTCGTCGGCGAAGCGGTGGACATCTCGAAGGAACTCTACTTCGCCATTCTCCAGGACCGCGCGACGAGCGGCTACACGATCATCGCGAGCACCGAAGGCGGCGTAAACATCGAGGAAGTCGCCGAGCACTCGCCGGAGAAGATCACGCACGAGCACATTCACCCGACGCTCGGCTTTCAGTCGTATCAGGGCCGCAAGCTTGCCGTTGCGCTCGGCCTGCGCGGACCGCTCATGAATCAGGCGGTGAAACTTTTCACGAACCTCTTCAAACTTTTCCTCAGCGCCGATTGCTCGATGGTCGAGATCAACCCGCTCGTCATCACGACCGACGGCCGGCTCATGGCGCTCGATGCGAAATTCAATTTCGACGACAATGCGCTCTTCCGTCACCCCGAGATCGTCGCGATGCGCGACAAGTCCGAGGAGGACCCACGCGAGGTCGCCGCGAGCGAATTTAATCTGAACTACATCGGCCTCGACGGAAACATCGCGTGTCTCGTGAACGGTGCCGGCCTCGCGATGGCGACGATGGACATCATCCAGCATTACGGCGGCAAGCCCGCGAACTTTCTCGACGTCGGCGGCGGCGCATCGAAGGAGCAGGTCACTGCGGCTTTCAAAATCATCCTCAGCGACACGGCGGTGAAAGGCATCCTCGTGAACATCTTCGGCGGCATCATGGACTGCGACATCATCGCCAACGGCGTCATCGCCGCCGCGAAGGAAGTGAGCATCAAAATCCCGCTCGTCGTCCGCCTCGAAGGCAACAACGTCGCCGCCGGCAAGAAGACCCTCGCCGCCAGCGGCCTCGCCCTGCTGAGTGCCGACACGCTCGACGACGCGGCGCAGAAAATCGTCGCCGCTGTGAAGGCCGGCTAGCCCGCCTCCCGACCGAAAACCCGCGTTCGCAATTCCAACTTCCGACTTTTCCAATGGCCATCCTCGTTGACTCCACCACCCGCATCCTCGTCCAAGGCATCACCGGCGACTTCGGTTCGCGCCACGCGAAGCTCTCCCTCGACTACGGCACGCAGCTCGTCGCCGGCGTCACGCCGGGCAAGGGCGGACAGATTTTCGAGCACACGAGCCCGGACGGAAAGACGCACAAGGTTCCCGTGTTCGACACCGTCGCCGAAGCCGCGAACCAGACCGGCGCGACCGTGAGCGTGATTTTCGTCCCGCCGCCATTCGCAGCGGACGCGATCCTCGAAAGCGTGGACGCGGGACTCGCTCTCGCCGTCGCGATCACCGAGGGCATTCCGGTGAACGACATGGTGCGCGCAAAGGCCGCGATGCAGGGCAGCAAGACGCGGCTCATCGGGCCAAACTGCCCCGGCCTCGTCACGCCCGGCACGGGCAAGGATTCGCATGGCGGCTGCCGCATCGGCATCGCGCCGGGCTACATTCACAAGCGCGGAAATGTCGGCGTCGTCTCGCGCAGCGGCACGCTCACGTATGAGGCCGTGTGGCAGCTCACTTCGCGCGGCTACGGGCAGACCACGTGCGTCGGCATCGGCGGCGACCCGGTGAACGGCACCTCGCACCTCGACGTGCTGAAGATGTTCAACGAAGACCCGGAGACCGAGGCGATCATCATGATCGGCGAAATCGGCGGCGAAGCCGAGGAGCAGGCCGCCGCGTGGGTGAAGGCGAATTGCAAAAAGCCCGTCGCCGCATTCATCGCCGGAGCGAGCGCACCTCCCGGACGCCGCATGGGCCACGCCGGCGCGATCGTGAGCGGAGGAAAAGGAACCGCCGCCGCAAAAATCGCCGCTCTGAAAGACGCCGGCATCGCCGTCGCCGTGACGCCAAGCGCGATGGCCGACACCCTGCTCAAGCACTGGGGCAAGTAACCGAGAGGTTTTGGAATGCAGAACCCGTTCGTGAGATTCAAACGCTACCGCCACGATGGTTCCGCAGACCCACGAGAAAATCACGCAACGGAAACTCTCGCCGCCTGCCTTTTGCTAAGTGCAAGGTTCAAGCGTTTGTTCGTCGAATTTCTTTTCGATGGCAACGTGCCGTTTGCTCTCGACGAAATCGAAGACTCCGCTGTTGAAACACAGCGTCAAACCGACGGCAACGGCACGATGGATTTGCTCATCGAGCAACCCAGCGAGTGGTGTATCGTCGTCGAAGTCAAAGTTGCCGCCCCGGAAGACGAACGGCACCGTCGGCAAATCGCGAGCTATCGGTCTTGGTTGGAGCGAACCATCAAGGGCGAAAAGAAATTCGTCTTCAGTCTCGTGCGCAACGCCGATCCAGCTTTCGACCTCACAAAACATCGCCGAAAGAAGTGGAGCGATCTCTATGCACTGTTAAAAAAACAGAACGGCAACGCATCCAGAACAGAATATTCTCAAAACACGGATGAAAAACTCATCCAACAATTCCTGAACTACTTGGAGGTCGAAAACATCGTGAGCACATGGAATCCCAAACAAATTCTCGATTTCGGCAAAGGAGTGAAGGCGACGAGGGCGCTCTCTCTGTTATTTCAACGTGTCGAGGAGCAACTCAAAAAAATGTCGGATGATTTCATCGCGGAACACACGTTCAAAGAGAATTGCTGGCCCAGACTTGAAGTTGGGAAAAAATCTTGGGGCGGACCGAACAGGCTGACGGTTTGGTATACGACAACAGCGCTCTGGGAAGGTGAACGCGAAGGCTTCGCATTCGATTTTCATCTCTGGCACCGAGATTGGCGCATGGAATGGGATCAGCGGAAAATCGAGAAGTGGGTCGTGGCTTTGCGCAAGATGGGATTCAAAGACGAAGTTAGACTCAAAGGTGAACGTGACCTTGGCAAAGACGTTGTAGGTCATGAATTCAGCCAACCACCCCAAAGAATCTGGGCGAGTTCAAAGGATCTGGCGGTATCTGAAATCTCAGAAGCACAGATTCGCACGGCTACAGACGATGATCTCGTCCAAATGATTGTTGCGCGCGTTGAGAAACATTGCGACATCGTTTCCGCGTTGAAATTCCGTTTCTGAATTCATTGCTGCTGAGCGGAAAACTCCACTTCTCCCGGTGGACAACCCGGCCTCGGGCTGCTTTTCTCTCCGCCCCTTTTCACAAAAATACTGCCCGTCCATTTTTAATGTCCGACTTTTCAAAGCACCCAGCCTACTCCCGGCTCTACGCTGCGCCGGGGGCCGATGAACCGGCTGCATTTTTCCCGGAGAAAATCCCGCACGCCGACCAGGAGCACCTCGACCAGCTCGAGGCGCAGAGCGTCTTCCTCATCCGCGAGGCGTTCCATCATTTCAAAAACATCTGCATGCCGTGGAGCATGGGCAAGGACTCGAACGTCCTCATCTGGCTCTCGAAAAAGGCGTTCGGCGGCCACATCCCGTATCCGCTGCTGCACATTGATACGACTTACGAATTCCCCGAGATGATCGAATACCGCGACTGGGCGGTGAAATATCACGGGCTGAATCTCATCGTGAAAATCAACGAGGACGCGCGCGCGGGACGCGGCGATTACGCGGCGCGCGGACCGATCGGCTACGACACGACGGACCCGGTGACGGTGACGCACGAACTCAAGACCGTCGCGCTCCAGCAGGTGATGGCCGAGCACAAGTGGGACGCGCTCATCACCGGCATCCGCCGCGACGAGGATCCGACGCGCGCGAAGGAGCGCTACTTTTCGCCGCGCACGAAGGACTTCGAGTGGGACTACAAGGATCAGCCGCCGGAGTTTTGGAATCAGTTCACGACCTCGTGCGCGCCCGGCGAGCACGTGCGCGTGCAGGCGCTGCTCGACTGGAGCGAGCGCGACATCTGGATGTACATCCAGCGCGAAGGCATCCCGATTCCGAAGATGTATTTCGCCCGCAAGGCGAAGGACGCAAAACGGTATCGCTTCCGCTCGCTCGGCTGCTGGCCGATCTCCGGCCCCGTCGAGAGCGAGGCCGACACGATCGAAAAAATCGTGGACGAACTCGCGCACACCAAGACCAGCGAGCGCGCCGGCCGCGCGCAGGATCACCACGAGCGAAATGCGATGCAGAAGCTGCGCGCGAAGGGGTTCATGTAGGCAATGCGATGCAGACTTGACGAGTCGCCCTCGTCATTGAAAATTTCACGCATGAAAGTCGCCAAAAAGTCGCCATCAAAACGCCGGTCAGCGCCGCCGTTGCGCGCTACTTTGACCCTCGACATCGCCACGTATCGGAAAATTGACACGCTGCGCGGCGACGCCACGCGCGCGGCGTGGGTGCAGGAACTCATCGAACGGGAAAAGGCGCGCCGGGAGCGGGAGGCTTTCATTGCTGCGGTGAATGCGTCCTACACGCCGGAAGTCTGCCGCGAAACGCTGCGCATCAATGATGAGTATCCGATTCACGAGGGATGAGGCTTCCTCTTTACTCATCCACTTCGCGTGGTGATGTGCCAAACCTCGTCGGCTTGCAGGACGAAGCGATGCACACGATTCCGACGATCCTTGTCTGCCCCATCCGAGTCGGACTGCAACTGACGCCTGCTCGACTCGAACTGACGCACGGCGACCGCACATTCATCGCGTGCCCGGAGTTGACTCGTCCCATCCGCCGCGCTGCCCTGCGTCCGATGGGCCGGCTGAGCGAGGCGCTTTCCAGTGAACTCATGAAAGGCTTGCTCGCACTGTTCGCCCGCTGATTTTCTCACCTCATGTCCGCTGCCACGATCGAATCGTCCGTCCGCCTTCCGCCATCTTCAATGTCCAGCCCGCAATCTTCCGAGCGTCGCCTGCGCGTCGTCTTCGTCGGTCACGTGGACCACGGCAAGAGCACGCTCATCGGACGCATTTTCTACGACACGAAGTCGCTGCCCGATGGCAAAGTCGAGCAGATTCAGGCGGCGTGCAAAGAGGAGGGCATGGAGTTTGAGTATGCATTCCTGCTCGACGCGCTGCTCGAGGAGCAGGCGCAAAACATCACGATTGATACGACGCAGATTCAGTTCAAGACGGCGAAGCGGCCGTACGTGATCATTGATGCGCCGGGGCACAAGGAGTTCCTGAAAAACATGATCACCGGTGCGGCGAGCGCGGATGCAGCGGTGCTGCTCATCGCGGCAAATGAAGGCGTGCGCGAGCAGTCGCGGCGGCATGGCTACCTGCTTTCGTTGCTCGGCATCCGTCAGGTCGTGGTCGCGGTAAACAAGATGGACCTAGTGGATTTCAAGCAGGACGTCTTCGACAAAGTCGTCGCGGAATACACCGCCTTTCTGAAGGAGATCGGCCTCGAAGCGCGCGCGTTCATTCCGATCAGCGCGCGCGGCGGCATCAATGTTTCGCAACGCATCCCCGCGGACGCGGAAGCAAATCTTAAATCTCAATTCTTAAATCTTAAATGGTACAGCGGTCCGACGATCACGGACATGCTCGATACCTTCGAGCCGCCGAAGCCGCTGAACGATCTTCCGCTGCGCCTGCCGGTGCAGGATGTGTATCGCTTCGACGATCGCCGCATCATCGCGGGCCGCATCGAGGCGGGCTCGCTGAAGGTCGGCGACACGCTCGTCTTTTCGCCGGGCAACAAAACCGGCGTGGTGAAGAGCATCGAGAACTGGAGCGGGCCGGTGAAGATCTCGGCCACTGCGGGCGAGAGTGTCGGCATCATGCTCACCGAGCAGATTTTCGTCGAGCGCGGACACGTCGCCTCGCACGAACAGGACGCGCCGATTGAGTCGAACCGTTTCAAGGCGCGCCTGTTTTGGATGGGCAAACGCAACCTCGCCATCGGCGAGCGCACGAAGCTCAAGCTCACCACGCAGGAACTCGACGCCGAGATCGTCAGCATCGAGCGCATCATTGACGCCTCGACACTCGACACGCTCCCGGGCGATCGAGGCACCATCGCGAGGAACGACGTCGCGGAGATCACGATCCAGACACGCGGCGCGCTCGCCTTTGACAACGCGGATCGCAACGCGCTCCTCGGCCGCTTCGTCATCGTGGATGACCGGATCGTCGCTGGCGGCGGCATCATCTTCGGCGGCGTTTACACCGACCGCACGCACGCGAAGTCCGCGAACATTTTCTGGACCGACGGCACCGTCACGCCGAACCGCCGCTTCGCACGCAACGGGCACAAGGGCGCGATCATCTGGCTCACGGGCCTCAGCGGCAGCGGCAAGAGCACGCTCTCGAATGCGCTCGACCGCGAGCTCTTCAACCTCGGGATGCAGACCTACATCCTCGACGGCGACAACATCCGGCATGGGCTGAACTCGAACCTGGGCTTCGCGCCCGAGGATCGCGTGGAAAACATCCGCCGCGTCGCCGAGGTCGCGCGCCTCATGGCCGATGCGGGCGTCGTCGTCATCACCGCATTCATCTCGCCGTATCAGGCCGACCGGCAGCGCGCGCGCGCCATCGCGTGCGAGAGTGGCGTGGACTTTTACGAGATGTATGTGAACGCGTCGCTGGAAGTCTGCGAGGAGCGCGATCCGAAGGGGCTCTACAAAAAGGCGCGCGCCGGGGAGATCAAACAGTTCACGGGAATCGATGCGCCGTACGAGGCGCCGACGAATGCGGAACTCACCGTTGAGACCGGCAGGCTCACGGTGCAGGAAAGCATCGCGCATGTGCTCGAATTTCTCCGCGAGCGGCTGAAGGCCGAGGCGGATTTCGAGATCTAGATCGCGGCACGATCGCCCGGGGGCGTCGCTGCGATCATTCGCGGCTCTTTCGGTGAAAGTGCCCTACCCGCAACCGCAGCCGGTGCCGCAGCCGCCGGAATTTTCCACGGCGAGTTCGCCGGCGGGTGCAGGTTCGCCGACGATCCGGACGGCGAATTTCATGTCCTGGAGCGCGATGTGTTCGCGGACGGCAGTGATGAAGTGCTCGGTCATCGAGTCGGGCGGGACGGCGCAGTCGAGCTGGAGGCGGACGGGCTTGCCGACGAGGTGCGGAAAGGCGTCGGTCATCTCGCCGTCGAGCGCGAAGCTGAGGTAGGCGTTCACTTTTTCCTGGAGCTGGAAAATGCGTGCCTCGGAGCCATCCCACGCGCGGGGCTCGACCATGATGAGGACGGCTTCACCGGTCTCGCCGTCGAGGGCGAGGGCATCGAGGCTGCGGGGATTTTCGACGCCGAAGGCGCTGGCCTTCTCGGAATCGGTTTCGGGTGCATGGTGCTGGCAGCAGGATTCTCTCACGGCGCAAAGGGATGGACGAGGAGGGGCAGTCTGTCAAAGATTGCGCGCATGAAAGCGATCCTTGTGAGGGCATTCGGCGGCCCGGAAGTCCTCGAACTCAGCGATGTCCCCGACCTTCAACCGGGGCCGGGACAGGTGCTCGTGCGGATGATGGCGGCGGGCGTGAATCCCGTGGAGACCTACATCCGCGCGGGCACGTATGCGAAGCTGCCGACGCTGCCATTCACGCCGGGCTCGGATGGCGCAGGGGTGGTGGAAAGTGTGGGCGCGGGCGTGGCTCCGGCGATCCCGCGCGGGCTGCGCGTGTGGGTGCATGGCAGCGTCTCGGGCACGTACGCGGAATTGGCAGTGTGCGACGCGGCTCGGGTGTTCGCACTCCCGGACGCGGTGACTTTCGCGCAAGGCGCGGCGCTCGGCATCCCCGGCTGCACGGCCTGGCGTGCGCTCATCCAGCGGGGCGGCGCAAAGGCCGGCGAGACCGTGCTGGTGCATGGGGCGACGGGCGGCGTGGGCGTGGCGGCGGTGCAGTTTGCCAAGGAGATCGGAACGCGCGTGCTCGCCACTGGCGGAAGTGAGACGGGGAGGAAGATGCTCGCGGAAATCGGGGCGGACGCGATTTTCGACCACAACACGGAGGGCGAGGCTGACGCTGTCCGCGCGGCGACGGACGGGAAGGGCGTGGATCTCGTCATCGAGATGCTGGCGAATGTGAACCTCGCGCGCGACCTTTCCATGCTCGGCCGGAGAGGCCGGGTCGTGGTGGTCGGGAATCGCGGGAGCATCGAAATCAACCCCCGGGAACTGATGCTGCGCGATGCGGATGTCCGCGGCGTGATGGTCTCAAACACGCCGCCCGCCGAACTCGCCGAATGCCACGCCGCGATCGCGCGGAGCCTCGCGAGCGGGAGGCTGAGGCCGGTCGTCGGCGAGACCTTCAAATTGGCGGATGCCGCGGAGGCCCATCGCGCGGTGCTCGGCGGTGGGCATCGGGGGAAGATCGTCCTGAAGTGTGAAAATGCGTGAACCGGCGGCAAAACTCTTCACCCGTCGCGGCTCCTCACGCGGTTATTCACCGTTAGGGGTGGCTTCCGACAGAGGTAATTCGAGTTATTAACATCTATTCACAACGATGAAAAAAAACGTTGCGTCGTTTTCGCCAGACCGCTACAAACCGCACCGTGCCGAAAGGCAAACCAAACACAACACCACCACTAAAACACACATGAACACACGCATCACCACCGTCGTAGCGTTCGCAGCAGCCTGCCTCGCGGGCTCTTCGGCCTACGGCAAACACAAGACCAGCACCAGCGACGATAGCAAGTACGTCAAGCCGATGAAGAAAGTCGTCGAGCCCGTGCCGGAGTCCTGCATCACCGGCGACATCGGCTTCGACGTCGTCAGCAACTACATCCGGCACGGCATCGCGTTGGAGAATCAGGGCTTCATCATGCAGCCCTATGCTGATCTGCACTTCCGCATCTATCGCGGTGCGGGCGCGCTGACCTCGATCACGACGGATATCGGTATCTGGAATTCGTTCAACGGCCATCACCCGACTGCGGGCCGCTTCACTGGGGGCCGTCAGTCCACGGCCAATTGGTTCGAGTTCGACTTCCAGACCGGCCTCACGTTCAACTTCAACAAGCTGAGCCTCGGCGGATACTTCAAGACTTATGAGAGCCCCTCCTCGGTGTTCCAAAACACCTACACCGCTGGTGTCAAGGTCGCGTATGACGACAGCGATGCCCTCGGCGCTCTCGCCTTGCATCCGTACGCCTTGGTCGAGCTCCAGCTCGAAGGCACCACCGGCAACAACTTCCGGACCGCGACCAACCATGGACGCGGCCAGTATTATGAAGTGGGCATCGCCCCTGCACATTCCTGGGGTGCGCTCACGCTGTCCCTTCCGCTCACGGGCGGCTTCGGCTCCGGCGGCTTCTACCTCGGCAATCGCGGCTTCGGCTTCGTTTCCGTCGGTGCGCGCGCAGATTACGCGCTGAACTTCGTCCCCGCCTGCCTCGGCAAGTGGACGATTGACGGCGGCTTCACTTACTACCGCCTCGGTGGGACCAACACCGGACGGAACCGCTCGGGCGCATCCGGTGGAGGCCTCTCGCAGGCTGTGATTGACAAGAATCAGCTCGTGTTCGAAGGCGGCTTGAAGGTCGCGTTCTAAGTCACAGAGCAATCTGTTCAGAATTCACTCCCTTGGGGCGGCTACGTCCCAAGGGAGTTTTCTTTTGCAGAAATGATCTCCCTTCCTGTGCCGGATTCCCGAACGTGCGCCCCCGCTGCCATAAAACAAATGCGCCAGACTTTTGGTCTGGCGCATTGAATTTGGACGGGTTCCGTCCGGACGATTGGCTGGCAGTTTAGAACGTCAGGATGAAATCCAGCCCGGCAGTCACCATCGTGCGGTTACTTGAGTTGTTGAACGGCCTGGTGTTGTTCAGCGAGGTGTCCACCCGCAGTTCCGGGCGAATGACAAGGCTGAACGGCTTCGGCACCGTCGGCTTCAGGTTCATGCCCACCGTGAGCGCGCCGTACGTGGTGCTGCCGCCGCCGACCGTGCGCACATCGGTGAACGCCTGTCCGCTGAGGCCGCGCATGGGATCATGCGGATCGGCAAAGGACGTGACGTAGAATCCCTTCTCATCACGCCAGACCTCGGCACGGACGCCCGCGCTCACCTTGTCGTTAAACGCGTAGGTGAAATACTGCGCGACGCCGTAGCCTCTGGCCCTGGCCGCCTCGTCATAGATGTAGTTCAAATCGGTGATGGATGTGAATTTGTCTGTGATTTTCCACGTCGCGGTCAGGTCGTTGAGGTAGCGGATATCCCTGCTGTTGCCGGGTGTTTCGGCGCCGATGGAAGTGGTGGCCAAGACCACGAATTTGCCTTCGTTGAAGTTCAGCCCGAAGCCGCCGTGGAAGGACGCCGTGCCGTTGTTGTCCTCGACGCTTGTATTCACGCCACGGGTGACGCCCGCGTAGATGTCAATCACCTTGGTCGCGTGGATGGTCGCCAGCGCGCCCGTGTGGTTGAACGGGATGCCGTAATTGAAGATATAGCTGTGCGAGTAGAAGACGTTCGCCCGCGGGTCAATCGTCTCCGCCCCTTCGAGGGTGACGAATTTGCCGACCTTCACATCCACGCCGCCCGAGGTGAGCGCCGCGAAGTGCAGGTTCAGGTACGCCTCGACGACATCGGGCTGGTAGATGTTCGTCTTCATGGTCTGATCCAGAAGCCCCTTCGAGTGGATGAACCGCGCATCGCTGCCGAACATGAACTGCGCCTTGAAGCCCCAGTCGAAGCCCGTCGCCTTGGGATCGAGCGTGCGCTCGAAAGTGACGACGGCCTGGTTGAGCATCGGTTCGTTCGACCGGTCGTCGAAGAGCCTGCTGAAGTTCTGATTGTCCCGCGGCGAATTGAAGTTGCCCGTGAAGCCTCCCTCGACCCAGCCGGAGATGGTAAATCGCGGCTTGGCTTCCTCTGTCTTGATTTCTTTGCCCTCCTTGGTTCCGGCAAGCCCCGTGTGTGGGGTGGCAATAAGGCCGGTGAGCGCCGCTGTGGCACCGAGGGCCGTGATTCTGAACGTGGGTCGTTTGGACATGGATTTTGTGGTTGTCAGGTTGGTTGGTGTTGGGCCGAAAGTTTCGGCAGCAGCCCCCTTAGCAAGGAACCTGCCAGCCCCTGAAATGCGACCTCTAAACCCGTCCACAATATCCCTGCAAGTGATTCCCACAGAATCCGATAAACGATTTTAAAAAAACTTCGTCCGACTCACAGCGCGATGCATCTCCGGAGCCATAGCAGTGCACAATTCTCCGCACAGGTGGACGAAAAGCACCAATCAAACTGTGTGGATTGGGGGAGCGACGAACATCGATTTTTTCCCGAGACCCGCCACCGCTGGCATACGGGGTGCTATTTCACCCGCCACACCCGGCCCATCCGAATGAACTTCCTCGTTGTTGACGACAATCGCCTCCTCAATCGCTTCCTCACGACTTACCTCCGTGGCAAAGACCACGCCTGTTCGTCGCTTTCCGACAGCTCCAAAGTCATGAGCTGGCTCGACCTGAATCCGTGCGACGCCATCATCCTCGATATCGGCATGCCGAAAATCGACGGCATCGCCCTCACCGGCCTCATTCGCGAAAAATATCCCGCCCTCCCCATCGTCATGTTCACCGGCCTCGGCTACGACGAAGAAGCGATGCAGGCCGCGCGCAAAGCAGGAGCCAACGGATACGTCAGCAAAGGTCTCGGCCCGTCGGAAATCTACTCCGCCCTCATGCGCGTCCTCAGCCAGGCGGCTGTGCCGAGCAGCCAGATGGCGTAGTCGGGAAAATCCCGCCGTCCCGCTTCGGGATTCAGCATCCGAGCCGCTGGAGCAGGAGCTTCAATTCCCTCGCCTCCCACTGGCCGGGAGCATTCGGCTCATCAAGGTAGCCGTAGTTCAAAACCGACCCCGCGCACGCGAGCACGAGCCGCGATGCCTGCCCGAGTGTGCCCATGCCCACCACGGCCAGCGGCCGATCGTCGCTTGCCGAGACAAAATCGAGCAGCCGTGCCACGGACGCCGCAGCGTCCGCCCGGCACGCCAGTTTGAAAACATCCGCCCCGGCCGCGAACGCGCGCGCCCCTCGCGAGCGCATCTGCGCCACCGTCGGCGTATTTTTGAAATGGTGATCGGAGATCACCACGCGGACTCCCCGTTGCCTCGCCGCGACGATCACGCTACGCATCGCACCCGCGGACCGAAGCTCGATGTCCACTAGGGCGGCAAACGGCAACCACTCCTCAAAAAGCTCCCGACGGCGACTGGCGGATAAGTTTCCCACGCCCCCCTCCGCAGGGTGCCTCACCGTCAGCAGGACCGGCACTTTTGCCGCGTCCAAAAAACTCCGCATGCCAGCGGCATTCGCGAGCAGCGCATCCACCCTCAGTTCCACCAAATCCACGTCCCGCCTTCCCAATTTCGCAGCGAGACGCAGCCCTCTCGAAGTATGCACCGCCGCCACGACGAGCGGCCCGGACCACTTTGCGGTTGAAATTGACAGTTTTTTCACTCGGTTCACCTAGTCTTCTGATATATTGATGAAAATTCCCCTCGCGCCACGACAATGCTCGGTCGCCGTCAAAAACTCAATTTGCAATTCCTCCAGATCGCAGACGCGTTCTTGCTCGTCGTCGCGTTTTGGAGCGCCCACTGGTTTCGCTTCAATGGCGAGGAGTTTGGCCTCTTCGATCGCGGGATTATGCCATTCACCGAATTCCAGTGGCTGCTCTTCGTTCTCATTCCGTTCGGCCCCATCTGTCTGCATGCCCAAGGTTTCTACGAGCACCCCGAACGAAAAACCGTCGGTCGCAGTCTCGCCCAGCTCGGTCGCGCCGGCATCGTCCTCGGCCTCATCATCGCGCTCTGCGCCTACTTTCTCAAACTCGGTGTGGACAGCCGCGCCGTCATGCCGATTTTCGCCGCACTGGCCACCATCCTCCTCCTGCTCCGCGAATGGGCCACCGTCGCGCATTACCGCCGCAGCGTGAAAAACGGCCGACTCCGCGAGCGCACCATTCTCGTCGGCAGCGCGGCGGACATGCTCGCATTTCGGAAGACCTTCACCCCCTCCGAAATCATGGAAATCGAAGTGGCTGCGGATGTGGACGTGAGCTTCGAGACCGTGAAAGATTTCGTGGAAACCCTCCACCGGCACACCCCGGAGCGGGTGCTCTTCGTCGCCGGCCACAGCGAATTTGGCCGACTGCAGGAGTACATCAGCGCGTGCGAAACTGAGGGCGTCGAGTCCTGGCTCAGCGCCGACTTCATGCAGACCGCCATCGCGCGGCCGGACTTCGACCACTTCGGCACCCGGCCCATGCTCGTCTTCCGCACCGCGCCGAGCGTCTCGTGGGCGCTGCTGCTGAAGCACCTCGTCGATCGCGTCATCGCCCTCGCGCTCATCGTCGCGCTGTCCTGGCTCTTCGTGCTCATCGCCATCGCGATCAAGCTCACCTCGAAAGGCCCCTTCATTTTCCGCCAGTCGCGCGGCGGGAAAAATGGGCGGCCGTTCTCGATGTTCAAATTCCGCACCATGCGCACCGACGCCGAAATGCAGCGCGAGGAGCTGCAGAAATTCAACGTCATGTCCGGCCCCGTTTTCAAAGTCGTGCAGGACCCGCGCGTCACGCCCATCGGCCGCTTTCTCCGCAAGACATCGCTCGACGAATTGCCGCAACTTTGGAACGTCCTCAAAGGCGACATGAGCCTCGTCGGCCCGCGCCCGCTGCCGATGTACGAAGTCGAACGCATCGAAGCCACCGCGCACCGCCGCCGCCTCAGCATGAAGCCCGGCATCACCTGCCTCTGGCAGATCAGCGGGCGGAACAACGTCACCAGCTTCGATCGCTGGGTCGCGCTCGACCTCGAATACATCGACAACTGGTCGCCGCTGCTCGACCTGCGAATTCTGCTGAAAACGATCCCCGTCGTCCTCTTCGGCTGGGGCGCAAAGTGAGCGCATTTTGAAAAACGTCGCAGCGGCGTCGGCTCGAAACGATCGCGCTCAGGTCGAACTCATCCCGCTTTCGGCACCACCGGCGGCGGCGCGACCGGCGGCGTCCCCGCAGGTGAGGGAACCGCAGGCACCGCAGGCACCGCGGGGACCACAGGAACCGCGGGCACTTCCGGCGGCGCGGGCGGCGGCGGCTGCTGCCACATGAAAAACTTCCCCGTGTAGTCGCCAAATTCCTTCAGCAGCGCATCGCAGCGCGTCTGCCAGAGCAGCAAATCCGGCGGGCCCGCCTCCTTCTCCGCAGTGTTCGGAAACACGAGATAGGTCACCTTCAAATCATTCACCGCCCGCGCATCGCCGTTTGCCTTCGGATTGATCTCACGGCACAGCCGCAGCGAAGCCTCCCCGATCTTCGTCGTCGGCCCCGAGTCGCCCACGATCGCGGGGTAAAAAACATCGCCCGCCAGCACCACGCAATAATCGCCAATATGCGGCGAATGCGGATTTTTCCTCCCGCCAAACATCTGCGTCGGCAGCACGATGAAGGGATCCTGCGAACCGATCAGAAAGCTGTGCGCCTTCATGTCCGCGAGTTCCGCGCGCAGCCGCGCGTTGTCGGATTTCAGGCGCTGCGCGTCACCCGCGGATTTGGGATCTTTGATCTTCGCTTCGTTGTCCGCGATGCGCTTCTCCCAGATCGGCGCACAGGGATTCGGCGTCGCCGTGCGCTTCTTCCAGCGATAGCTCGTGAGCGGCTGGAACGTCCGCGAACTCGTGTCAAACGTCGCCATGCGATCGCCGTCCGCACCGTCCGTATCCACATCCATGTCCGCCTGGATGAGCAGCACCTTGCGCTTCGTCTTCGGGTTTTGCAGTTCGAGCATCGTCTCGCAGTCGAAAAAATTGTGCCGCGAGATCAACTGATCGAGGCGGTCGAGATTCGAGCGGATCGAGGTAACTTTCCGCCGGTAAAAATCATCGTACTCCGGCGACACTTTCGCCGTCGTCAGCAGCGCCTCCAATCCCGGCAGCAGCGTGCCGATCCGCTCGTTGAGCTTCGCCAATTCCACCAGGCTGCGGTGCGGTTTCGGCACCGTGACTTTCACGCTCACCTCCACGGCATAGCTCCCCGGAGTGTTGCGTTCCGCCGTCGCCGTCGTGCCCGTGATGGTTTCCAATTTGGTCTTGAAATTGATCCCGTTGAAAATGCTGCCGAGGTTGATCGTTTTCTGCGGGACGTACGGCGTCGGCACGGGAGTCGGCGTCGGCTCCGGCGTGGGCGTCGGTGCCCGGGTCGGTACGGGAGTCGGATGCGGCGTCAGCGTCAGCGTCGGCGTCGGCGTCGGAGTGCCGGGCATGGGAGTCGGCGACTGCGGCTCGCTCTTTTGATCGCACGCGATCAATCCCACCGCGGCGAACGCCCCCACGATCATCCGCCCACCGTGCTTGGAAAAAATGCGACGAACCATGTCCGATCAATTTTTCTCACCACCGCGCGGACGCCCGGCGAGGAACGGGCGCAGGATGAAAATCGGCACCAGCGCCGTGAGGAACATCAGCACGCCGAGCACCGCGCCCGGAATGGCGCGCGCGCGATTTCGCTCCACGGCCCGCAACCCTTCGCGCGCGATCCGCTCCACCGGCACCTTCAAAAAATCCGGTGCCGGTGCCGCATCCCCCTCCCCTGCCCGCTTCGCCCGCGCGCCAAATTCCGTGTTCACCGGCCCCGGACACAGCGCGGAAACCGCCACGCCCGTGCCGTGCAATTCCGCGCGCAATGCCTCCGTGAAACTCGTCACGTACGCCTTGCTCGCCGCGTACACCGCCATCTTCGGCATCGGCAAATATCCCGCGATCGAGCTCACATTCAAAATCGCGCCGCGCCCCGACCGGATGATCCCCGGCAGCAGCGCATGCGTCAGCCGCGTGAGCGCCGCGATATTCACGGCGAGCATCGCCTGCACGCGCGCCCATTCGCTGTCCCCGAAAAAACCGTGGTCGCCCAGCCCCGCGTTGTTGATCAGAAAATCCACCTTCGTCCCGCTTTCCGCGAGCGCCGCGAGCAGCCGCTCCACCTGCGCGCCATCCGCGAGATCCACCGCATGGCACTGGACCTCCATCCCGCTCCGCGCGAGTTCCGCCTTCAGCGCTTCGAGCCGATCCGCGCGCCGCGCGACCAGCACCAGTGCACGCGCGTGCGGCGCAAGCTGCCGCGCCATTTCCGCGCCGATGCCCGAAGAGGCTCCCGTGATCAAAGCTGTGCAGCCGTGCAGCGAATTCATGTTTTGTGCGCGACATATCCCGTTTCGTCTCCGGCCTGTCGAGTGACGAGTGCGCGCCGGATTTTCCGCTCGCCGCATTGCGCGCCGCCGCGTCCATTCCGCGCATGAATATCCTGAACATCACGGCACAGGTTCCATTCACCACGAAGGACGGCTCCACGATCCGCAGCATCCTCGACCGCACGAATGCGCCCGTGAAAAACCAGTCGCTCGCCGAAGCCACCGTGCCCGCCGGCACCTCCACGCAACGCCACCACCATCGGCTCAGCGAGGAATTTTACTTCATCCTCGAGGGCACCGGCACGATGGAAATTGACGGCGCACAGCGCGATGTCGCGCACGGCGACGCCATCCTGATCCCGCCCGGCGCGTGGCACATGATCACGGCCCGCGAGACGCTCCGCTTCCTCTGCTGCTGCGCACCGCCCTACAGTCACGAAGACACGTATTTCGAGTGACCGCTCCACTTGCCACGCACCGTCCCTTTCTCCACGCTCCGCCGCCCAATGTCTGAACAAGTCCGCGTCCGCTTCGCCCCTTCGCCCACCGGCTACCTCCACGTCGGCGGCGCGCGCACCGCGCTCTTCAACTGGCTCTTCGCGCGACACACCGGCGGCAAATTCATCCTCCGCATCGAGGACACCGATGCCGCGCGCAACACCGATGCCGCCATGCAGGCAATCTACGACGGCATGCGCTGGCTCGGGCTCGATTGGGACGAAGGCCCGCTCGTCGGCGGCGAGTGCGGGCCGTATCATCAAAGTGAGCGTGGCGCGATCTACGAGCGGCACGCGGAAAAACTGCGCGACTCCGGCCATGTGTATGCGGATGAAAATGGGGCGCTGCGCTTCCGCCTGCCGCGCCAGCCGATCGTCTTCGAGGATCTCGTCTGCGGGCGGATCGAAGTGGATCGCGGCAAGTCTCAAAACCGGGATGGATCCCCCGAGGCCGACATGACGATCCGCCGCGCCGATGGCGGCTGGATTTTCCATTTCGTAAATGTCGTGGACGACATCGAGATGAAAATCACGCACGTCATCCGCGGCGAAGATCACCTCTCGAACACGCCGAAGCACCTCGAGCTTTTTGCAGCCCTCGGCGTCACGCCGCCGCGCTACGCGCACATCCCGCTCATCCTGAACAAGGACGGCACCAAGATGAGCAAGCGCGATCAGGGCGCTTCGGTGGACGGCTACATCGAGGGCGGCTACGTGCCCGAGGCCGTGCGGAATTTCCTCTGCCTCCTCGGCTGGTCGCCGAAGGACGACCGCGAGATCATGCCCATCGCGGAAGTGATCGAGCGATTCGACCCCGCGCAGATCAACCGCAAGGCCGCGCATTTCGACTTGGAAAAGTGCGACTGGGTGAACCAGCAATACATCCTCCAGATGCCGCTTGAAAAACTCGCCGAGCAGGTCGAGCCGTGGCTGAAAAAAGCGGGCGTCAACTTTGGCCCACGCGCGGAAATGCTCCCCGTGCTCGCCCTCGTGCGCGAGCGACTGAAGAAGCTCAGCGATGCGCCCGCGTGGATGGACTATTTCTTCACCGAGGATTTCCCGTTCGATGCGGAGGCCGTTGCGAAAGTGCTGAGCAAACCCGGTGCGCTCGATCACCTGCGCGCGCTCGCCGCCGCGTATGCGGCCCTCGGCGAATGGACCGCCGCCGCGCTGGAGGCCTCGCTCAAATCGCAGGCGACGCTCGCCGGTGTGAAAGTCGGCGAATTCGTGCACCCCGCACGCATCGGCGCGACCGGCCGCTCCGTCGGCGCAAGCCTCTACCACACGCTGGAAGTGCTCGGTCGCGAACGCGTGCTCGCGCGCTTTGACCGCGCGCTGGCGAAACTTTCCCCGTCAAACTGAAGTCCGTGAAGGAAACTTACTCGATCGCGGATTTGCGCGATTGGCGCACGGCGACTGCCGACTGCGAACCGCCTCTGCGCCTCGCAGTCATCGGCGATCCCGTCGCGCACTCCGCGTCGCCGCAGATGCACAATGCCGCGCTCGCCGCGCTCGGCATCCCTGCGCGCTACACGCGGCTGCACATCCAGCCGGACGAACTCACCGAGGCGCTCCGCCTCCTGCGCGGCGCGGGCTTCATCGGGATCAACTGCACGATCCCGCACAAAGCCGAAGTCCTCGCCGCCGTCGGTGAAGCCGATGCACACGCAGAGCGCGCCGGCGGCGTGAACACCGTTGTCGTCGGAAAAACTGGCAAACTCGGCGGGTTCAGCACCGATGGCCCGGGCTTTTCGCGCGCTGTGCGCGAGAGCTTCGGAGCGGAACTGCGCGACCTCCGCGTGCTCGTGCTCGGTGCCGGAGGCGGCGCGGGCCGCGCCATCGCGATGCAATGCGCCGAGGAGCAATGTCGTGCGCTCACGCTGCTGAACCGCAGCCTCGACAAGCTCGAACCGCTGCTCGACGACGTCGCGAAAGTCTTCCCGTTCGACCGCGTATCCTCCGGCGACCTCTCGGATCTTTTCCTCAAAATCGGCCTCGCGAATTCCGACCTCGTGGTGAACTGCACCTCGCTCGGGATGAAGCCCGGCGAGCGGTCACCGGTGCCCGCGAAATATCTGACCGCATCGCACCTCATCTACGACACGATCTACGTCGGCCACCGCACGCCCCTCCTCGCCGCCGGCGACAGCGTCGGCGCGCGCGGCGCGAACGGCCTCTCGATGCTGCTGCATCAGGGCGCACTGAGTTTCAAAATTTGGTTTGATCAAGAGCCGCCGATCGAGGTGATGCGCGAGGCTCTGCTGAATCGCTTCCATTGAGCCGCACGGAAATCCTCCGCGGAAAATTTCTGCGTCCGGCGCGACCGGCGGCCTGCTCGTCGGCGCGGGCGAACGCTTGCGTCCCACGCTCATCTGAGCGCGCCGACGGCTCAGTCCTTCGCACTGCCGCGGACTGCGCGGACATCGCTTGCGATTTGTGCGCGGAGCGCATCGAGGCTCGGGAATTTCTGCTCCGCGCGGACGAAGTGCTGGAAAAAAACCTCAATGTCACGGCCGTACAGATTCGCGGAAAAGTCGAACAAATGCACTTCGAGAACGCGATTCACGCTGTCGCCGGAAACAGTCGGGCGCACACCGATGTTGGCGATGCCGCTGCACGCGCCGACCGAAGCAGGCGGGCACTCGGATTTCGGATTTCGGATTTCGGATTTCGGATTTTGAAAATCAGCACGCCTCGTTTCCCCGGCGGCTGCGGAACCAATGACGGCGCGCACGGCATAGACTCCGTTCGGCGGGAGTTGCTCGCTCTCGGGGCGGACGTTGGCGGTCGGGAAGCCGATTGTGCGGCCGAGTTTGCGTCCCTCGACCACGGTGCCGAGCACGCTGAATTCCCGCCCGAGCAATCGCGCGGCAGCGGCGAGCGCGCCGTCTTCCACGGCGGCGCGGATGGCAGTGCTGCTCACTGCCTTGCCATCCACTGTCACGGGCGGAAGGCCGATCGCTTTGAAAGCAAGCTGCTGTCCGAGCGCGGTGAGCAGCGAGAGATTGCCCGCGCGGTTTTTTCCGAAGGCCCAGTCTTCACCGACGCAAATCTCGCGCAGTGGACGGCACGCGGCGGCGAGTTCGCCGATGAAAATCTCCGGCGGCTTCGCGGCAAACGCGGCATCGAAATCCAGCACGAGGACATGCGCGACGCCCGCATCGGCGAGGAGGCGGAGCTTATGGCGGGTCGAAGTGAGCAGCGGCGGCGCACTCTGCGGACGCAGCACGGCGGCGGGATGCGGATCGAAAGTCACGACCACGGGAGTGCCGCGCGCTGCGCTGGCATCCGCGATGGCACGCTCGATCACGGCACGATGGCCGAGGTGGAATCCGTCGAAGACGCCGGCGGCAAGGACGACCGGCCCGGCGATGTCCGCGAGTTCGGCAATCGAGCGCAGGACGTTCACACTCACGCGGCGAAGCGTTGCGGTTTTACGCGCCGCGCAGGATGGAGACCTGCGGCAGCGTCATCACTTTCGCGAGCACGGCTTCGAGCGGGCCGTGCTTCAGCACGTCGGCGCTCACGGAATTTTTGACGGAAAACTTTCCGCTCTTCGTGCGGCGCAGCGCCTTGAGATGCGCGCCGCAGCCGAGATCCTGGCCGATGTCGAAGGCGTAGGTGCGGACGTAAAATCCCTTGCTGCACACGACGCGGAAATCGATCTCCGGCAGGCGGACATCGAGAAGCTCCTGCGCATAGACATGCACGAAGCGCGGCTCGCGCTCGACCGTCTTGCCCTGCCGCGCAAGTTTGTAGAGCGGCACTCCGTCCTTTTTGATCGCGGAGACCATCGGCGGCATCTGGTAAAAATCGCCCTTGAACTTCGCGAACGCGGCTTCGATCTGCTCGCGCGAAAGTTCCGGCACGGGACGCGTCTCGGTGATTTGCCCGTCCGCATCCTGGCTGTCCGTGTTGTCGCCGAGCTTCATCGTGCCGACGTATTCCTTGTCCTCGGCCATGAGGAGGTCCTGGATTTTCGTCCCGCGCCCGAGCGTGAGAATGAGCAGGCCGGTCGCGAGCGGATCGAGCGTGCCGCAATGGCCGATTTTTTTCGTGCCGAGCGAGCGGCGGGCGATGGCGACGATGTCGTGCGAGGTCATCCCGCCGGCTTTGTCCACCAGCAGCACGCCGTCAATTTCGCGGGAGTTTGTCATGAATGGCTTGGAGAATTTTTTCCTGCACCTCGGCCAGCGTGCCGCGCGTCCGGAGGCCGGCGGCGAGCGTGTGGCCGCCGCCGCCAAAGGCGACCGCGATCTGGCAGACATCGGTGCTCGGATCCTTCGAGCGCAACGACACACGCACGAACCCGCCCTCGAGTTCCTCGAAGAACGCCGCGACGCGCACGCCTTCGACGGCGCGGATGTGATCGATGAGCCCCTCGGTGTCGTCAGGAGCCGTGCCGAGTTCGCGCACGGTGGACAGCGGCAGCGCGATGCTCGCGACGCGATCCTCGCTGGTGAAGCGCAGCACGTTCAGCATCGCCTTCAGCAATTCGAGACGGCGGCGCGGATGGCTCTCGTACATTTTCTGCGAAAGGGTGCCGACATTCACGCCGAGCCGGACGAGTTCCGCGCCGATCTCGTAGGTGCGCGCGGTGGTGTTCGGATACTGAAAGCTGCCGGTGTCCGTGCTGATGGCGACGAAGAGGCTGTCGGCCATCTCGTACGTGAGCGGCAGATTTTCCGTGCGGAAAAGCTCGAATAAAATCTGCCCGGTGGCGGGCGAAGTGGAGTCGATGAAATTCAGATCGCCGTAGTGCGGGTTCGACACGTGATGGTCGAGATTGAGCCAGAGCCCGGCGCTCTTCACCGCACGCATGCTGCGTCCGCCGCGATCCTTCACCGCGGTGTCGAGCATGATGGCGACGTCGAAATCCTGCGGCTCTTCCGGCGGTCGCGTCACGAAATTTGAACCGGGCAAAAAGTGAAAGCGCTCGACACAGCCGTCGTCGTTCCACATTTCCACGTCCTTGCCGAGCTGCCGCAGGCAGAGGCCCATCGCGATCGTGCAGCCGAGCGCATCGCCATCCGGGCGGATGTGCGAGATGACGACGAAGCGCTGCTTCGTGCGCAAAACTTCCGCGATTTCAGCGAGGGTGGAATCAGCGGGCATGGTCTTCGGCGGGAGGAACGGCGGGAGGCGCGGGCACCTCCGGCGGGAGGTGGAGATCGTCGAGGATCTGGAGGATGCGGTCGCCGCGCTCGCCGGTCTCATCGAGTTTGAAATGCAGTTGCGGCGTGAATTTCAAAATGATGCGGCGGCTGAGTTCGTGCTGCAGCCGGGTGCGGGCCTCGTGAAGCTGCGCCATCGCCGCGCGCTGTTCGTCGGGAGTGCCGATGACGCCCACGTACACGTGCGCGCTTTTCAGATCGGGCGTGATGTCCACTTCCTTCAGCGTGACGAGTTTCGCCTGAAAGGTTAGCTCGCGGCTGACGAGCACGCTGAGTTCGCGCTTGATGGATTCGTTGACTCGGTCGAGACGGTTTTTCATGTCGGAGTTGAGCGTTGAAAGTGAGAGTTGAAGAGCTTCGGCGCGGTACGCGTCTCGACTCTCCACCTTAAACTCTCAACCGCTGCCTCACAGCGTCTGCGGCACTTTTTCGAGCAGGTAGCACTCGATGATGTCGCCCACTTCATACTCGGTGTAGTCGCCGAGCTTGATGCCGCACTCGACGCCGCTGCGCACTTCCTTCACGTCGTCCTGGAAACGCTTCAGCGTCGCGATGCCGCCGTCGTAAATCGGCTGGCGATTGCGCAGCACGCGCGCGCGACCGGTGCGCTGGATGCGCCCGTCGCTCACGTAGCAGCCGGCGACGATTCCCTTCGTGAGTTCAAAGACCTGCTTCACCTGCGCGTGGCCGATGACTTGTTCGCGATTTTCCGGATCGAGGAGGCCGGCCATCGATTCCTTCACCTGATCGATCAGCTCGTAGATGATGGAGAAAAGCTTCACCTGAACGCCCTCGCTGCGCGCGGCGTTCGCAGCGTTGTTCTCCACCTTCACGCCGAAGCCGACGATGACGGCGCTGCTCGCGGCGGCGAGGAGGACATCGCTCTCGGACACGGGACCGACGGCCGCGTGGATGATGTTCAGCTCCACTTTCTTGCTGTCGATCTGGCCGAGCGAAGTGGTGAGCGCCTCGAGCGATCCCTGCACGTCGCCTTTGAGGATGAGATTCAGCGCAGGCTTTTGCCCCTGCTTGATGGTGTCGAAAATATTCTCCAGCGTGACCCGGCGCGGTGCGGTGAGTTTACCGAGGCGTTTGCTGTCGAGTCGCTCCTGGCTCAGCTTCTGCGTGTCGCGCTCGCTCTCCATCACGATCAGCTCATCGCCGGCATTCGGCATTCCGGCGAAGCCGATGATTTTTGCGGGAGTCGCTGGGCCAGCCTCCTTCAGGTTCGCGCCGGTCTCGCTGATGAGTCCCTTCACCTTTCCCGACCAGTCGCCGCAGATGAAGGCCTGGCCGATTTTCAGCGTGCCCATTTTCACGATGACCGTGGCGGTCGGGCCGCGGCCCTGCTCGATCTGTGCCTCGATGACGGACGCGCGGGCGGGGACCCGGGCGTTCGCCTTCAGGTCGAGGATTTCGGCTTCGAGCAAAATCATCTCCAGCAAGTGATCGATACCCTGGCCTTTCAGCGCGGACACGGGACACACGATCACGTCGCCGCCCCAGTCTTCGGGCTGGAGTCCCTTTTCCTGAAGCTGGCCTTTCACGCGATCGATGTTCGCGCCGGGCAGATCAATTTTTGTGATGGCCACGATGATTTTCACCTTCGCCGCGCGCGCATGGTTCAGCGCTTCGATCGTCTGCGGCATGATGCCGTCGCTCGCATCGACTACCAGCACGACGATGTCCGTCACGGTCGCGCCGCGCGAACGCATCGCGGTGAACGCAGCGTGGCCCGGCGTGTCGAGGAAGGTGATCGAATGCTCCACGCCGTCCTTCGACTTGTGCTTCACCGCGTAGGCACCGATGTGCTGCGTGATGCCGCCCGCTTCGCCCGCCGCGACGCGCGCCTTGCGGATCGTGTCCATCAGCGTCGTCTTGCCATGGTCCACATGGCCCATGAAAGTGACGATCGGGGCGCGAGGTTTGAGCACCTCGGGCTCGTCGTCCTCAGCGACTTCCTCCGCCTTCGGCGCGGGAGGCGGCTCGATTTTTTTCTCCTCCTTGTGGACGCCGCCGCCTTTTTCCCGGCGTTCCTTTTCAAATTTAAAACCGTGCAGTTCGCAAATCTTCGACGCCACGTCGGCCTCGAGATTCTGGTTCTGGTTCGCGAAGACCCCGAGATCCATCAGGTTCTTAATCAGCACGAACGGCTTCAAATTCAGCGCGGCAGCGAGGTCCTTCACGGTGAACGGAGGCTTGAGATGGATGAGCTTTTCGCCGGCCAGCGAAACTTCTCCCGCCGCAGGTTCGGCCACCAACGGGGCTGCCGGAGGCGCCGGGGCCGCGGCTGCCGCTGCATCTGCTGCGGCGACGGCGATCTCCGCGTCCATGAGCTTCGAGATGCTCGGCAGGACGGGGTTCGTCAGCGAGGATGGCTTGCGGACGCGCTGCGTCTTCGGCTTGTCGGCGAGATCGATCAGCGAGAGGACTTCCTTCGGCTTCTCCGCCACTGGCTCCTCGCCCGCCTTGGGGCCCCGTTTTGATTTTACCGGTTTTTTTTCCTCCGCCTCGGCAGGAGCGGGGGCCTTCTTACCCGTGATGGGCTTGAAGACCGACTTGACTGGCTTGTCGCTCGAGGTGGCTCCGGTGGACTTGCTCTTCGTGGGCATGAATCGAAATGTATTCTTGGGTATTCATGGCTTCACCTATTGTGAAGCCACAGTGGCGCTCCTGGCCTTGTTGACAATTTCTTCGGCGGCCGCGAGGTCCAGCCCAGTGGCGTCCACGACGTCCTGCGCCGCGACATCCGCGACGACTTCGACGGCATTCATGCCGACGGCCACCAATTTTTGCGCGACTTCCTCGCTGATGCCGAGGCCGTCCATGAGTTGCTTGGCCGCGCCGGAAATACTCGCGACGAACGCGTCCTTCGCGGACGTGTCCTCCTCGATGTTGATCTCCCAGCCGGTGAGCCGTGCGGTGAGCCGCGCGTTCTGCCCGCGCTTGCCGATGGCGAGCGAAAGCTGATCGTTGTCCACGCGCACCTCGACGGTTTTCTTCGCCTCGTTGAGCGTCACGTTCTTGAGCCGCGCGGGCTTGAGCGCCTCCATCACGAGTTCCCTGATGTCGGAAGACCAGCGGATGATGTCCACCTTCTCGTTGTTCAGCTCGCGGACGATGTTCTTCACGCGCGCCCCCTTCATGCCGACGCATGCGCCGACCGGGTCCACCTTTTCGTTCGCGGAAAAAACGGCGACCTTCGTGCGGTAGCCCGCTTCGCGGGCGATCGCCTTGATCTCCACGGTGCGATCCGCGATCTCCGCGACTTCGGTTTCAAAAAGACGCCGCACGAAATTCGGATGACTGCGCGAGAGCACGATCTCCGGGCCGCGCGCCGTGTTTTCCACCGCGACGACATACGCGCGCACGCGGTCGCCGATCGCGTAGTCCTCCGTCTGCACGCGCTCGCGATTCGGCATCACGGCTTCAAATTTTCCGAGATCGATCATCACATCCTGCCGCTCAAAACGCCGCACGATGCCCGACACGATCTCGCCCGCGCGGTCGCGGAACTCATCGTAAATCATCTGCTTTTCCGCCTGCCGGATGCGCTGCATGATCGCCTGCCGCGCCGTCTGCGCGCCGATGCGCCCGAGGTCGCCCGGCGTCACATCCACCCACACTTCCTCGCCGAGTTTCACATCGGGCTTCGCGACCTTCGCCTTCGAAAGCGAAATCTCGTCGTGCTTGTTCGCCACTTTCTCCACGACGACGAGCTGCGCCCGCGCCTGGATGGCGCCGGTCTTCGGATCCATCACGACTTCGAGATTCCGCCCGGCCTCCACAGACTTCTTGGCGGCGCTCAAAAGTGCGCTCTGTACAGCCTCGATGAGGACATCCCTTTTGATGCCTTTCTCCTTCTCGAGGTACTCGAGCATGGCGATAAATTCTGCGTTCATGGCTTGGCTAAAAATGTCATTCCTAGAACAAAAAAAGTGGGCTGTGAACCCACTTTCGGTGTCCGGCTCTGCTTTGAAGTGGCGGAAGATAGGGAGAGAATTTACATGCGTCAAGCGATGCATTCGCGCTGTTTTGCACCGAAGCCACCGCCTGCCGCAGGCTCATTTTTCCCCGCGCAAACCGAGCAGCGCCAGCGCCTCCGCCTCCGGCACGCCATCGAGCACCAAGTAATCCGCCGACGTGACATGGAGGCGGCTTGCCGCGCCACTTTCCAACGAAAATCGCCCGGCGATGGGATTCGGGTCCGCGGCGTTGAAAATCGCGCGCCCGTCGAGCATCACGCGGAGCCGTCCGGCGATGCGCAGCAGGAGAAAATCGTGCGCGGAATCGCCGAGGTTCACGTCTTCCCGTTCAGCCAGCAGCGTGTTCGGCGCATCGTTCCGGAGATTGTACGCGAGGACGCACTTGCCCGGTCGGAAGAACACCCGCACCGCACCGCCCGCACCGCCGTCGTCGTGGTGGAAATTCAGCGTGATGCGGCCATCCTCACACGTCGCCCGGACGCGCAGCGCACCCGCGAGCACCGGGTGGGCCGGATATTTCCAGTGATTGCCTCCCGGCAAAAGATAGCCGCGCCCGGTGTGCGGTGCATTTTTGATGAAGTCGCTGAGTGGCGGCTCCGCAAACGCATCCCGCCACGGCACTGGCGCCGGGACGGCCGGCGTGGGCGCGGCGAGAGCAGCGGCGATCGGCTTTTTCGTCCCCGCGACGGAAGCGCCGGGATGCATCACTTTCCATCCGGCCCAGCCCGCTGCGATCAAGATGGCGACCGCCACGCTGCCGACGAAAAGCGGCTTCCTGCGCCCGCCGAGCGCCGGGCCGGGTGAGCCCTTCCGCCGCGCGACGGACCGCTGGGCCACCGTGCCCTGCCCTCCTCCCCGGGCTTCCGTGCGCTGAACCGGCCGATTCGTCCCCGTGCGCCGTGTGCTGATGCGCGTGAGCAGGGTGCTGACATCGGCGTGAAAATCCGCGGCACTCGGGTACCGGGCATCCCGCTCGGATTGCAGCGCGCGATCCACGATGCGGTCGAGCCGCTTGTCCAGCCCCGGCACGGCACGCGACGGCGTCGCGAAACGCCCGCGCGGGAGCTGGCCGGTGAGCATTTCGTACAGCATCACGCCGACGGCGAAAAGATCCGCGCGGTGGTCCACATCCGCCGCGCACTTCAGCGCCTCCGGCGCCATGAAATCCGGCGTGCCGATCGTCACATGGCTGCTCGTCAGCCGCGTCGGTCCCGCCGCCGTGCTCTTCGCGAGTCCGAAGTCCGCGACGAGCACGCGGCCTTTCTCATCCACCATGATGTTCGCCGGCTTGATGTCGCGGTGAACGATGCCGCGCTCGTGCGCGTACGCCAGCGCATCGAGCACATCCCCCGTGATGCCGAGCGCATCCTCCGCCGGCAGTCGGCCGCGCGCCGCGATCATCTTTTGCAAATCGGTGCCCTCGACAAAATCCATCACAAAATAGAGCAGCCCGTCCTCTTTCTCCCCCGCGTCATGCACGGGGATGATCCCCGGATGCCGGAGCTGCGCGAGCGCTGCGGCTTCGCGTTTGAAACGTGCCGCAAACTCCGCGTCTTCGCCGCCGTGTTCCGCCGGCAGGATTTTGATCGCCACGAAACGCCCCAGACTTTTTTGCCACGCCTTGTACACCGCGCCCATCCCTCCGCGCACGGCCAGTTCGGTGATTTCGTACTGCGGCAGCCGCACGCGCAATTCCTCCGGCGTCGGCGGCTGCCACTCCCCGTGCCGCGAGGCCACTCCCGCGCGCAGCAGACCGGGAATCACGCAGGAATCGAGCTTCGCCTCGGATCGCGAAGCTGCGGAAGCCGACTCACGAAGGTTGGGGGTTTGTTCTTCAGACATCACCGATGGCAGTCGCCACACCTCTTCATGCTTGAAATTCCCCCGCGTGGCAAGGCGCGGATCACCTCGCCGCAGATCCGTTCCGACCCCCGCGACATCGCGAATCGCTCCGCGTTACGCGTTACGCGAGGATCGGCTTCACCACTTTCCCGAAGACATCCGTGAGGCGAAAATCACGGCCTTGGAAACGATAGGTCATCTTCTCGTGGTCGAAGCCGAGGAGATGCAGGATCGTCGCGTGCAGATCGTGGACATGCACTTTCCCGTCCACGACGCCGAAGCCGAGTTCATCCGTCTCGCCGAAAATGCCGCGCTTCACGCCCGCTCCCGTCATCCACATCGTGAACGCATCCACGTGGTGATCGCGCCCGATGCTCGCGCGATTTTCGCCCATCGGCGTGCGGCCAAATTCGCCGCCCCAGATCACCAGCGTGTCCTCGAGCAAGCCGCGCTGCTTCAGATCGAGCACGAGCGCCGCGCTCGCCTGATCCACCTCGCGGCAGACCTTTTCAAAATCACCGTTCAGGTTTTCCCCCGGCCCGCCGTGGCTGTCCCAATTCGTGTGATACATCTGCACAAAGCGCACGCCCCGCTCGACCAGCCGCCGCGCGAGCAGCGCATTGCGCGCAAAGGACGGCTCCTCGGGTTTGCAGCCGTACGCCTCGAGCGTCGCCGCGGATTCGCCCGAGAGATCCATCAGCTCCGGCGCGCTCGTCTGCATGCGATACGCGGTCTCGTACGCGTTCAGCCGCGTGAGGATTTCCGGATCGCCCGTCTCGTCGAGCCGCGCCCGATTCAGCGCGCCGACGGCGTCGTAAAATTTCCGCTCCCGCTCGCGCGTGATGCCCTCGGGACTTTTCAAATACAAAATCGGATCGCCCTTCCCACGCAGCGGCACGCCCTGAAACGACGACGGCAAAAAACCGCTGCTCCAGAGCGCCGCCCCCGCGCGCGGCCCGCGCGGCCCGCTCTGCAGCACGACGAACCCCGGCAGATCGTGCGACGCCGATCCCAGCCCGTACGTCGCCCACGCGCCCATCGCCGGACGCCCCGGCGCCTGGAATCCCGTGTTCATGAAAAGCTTCGCCGGCCCGTGATTGAACACATCCGTCGTCATCCCTCGCAGCCAGCACACGTCGTCCGCGATTTTCGCATGATGCGGAAAAAGTTCGCTCAGCGTCATCCCGCACTGCCCGTGCTTTTCAAACTTCCGAATCGTCCCGAGCAGCGTCTCGTTGCCCTTCAGAAAAGCGAACCGCTTCCCCTGCATGAGGCTCGCCGGCGGCTTCTGCCCCGTCAGTTTCACGAGCTGCGGCTTCCAGTCAAACAGCTCGAGCTGCGACGGCGCGCCCGCCATGAACATGTAGATCACGCGCTTCACCTTGCCGGGAAATTGCGGCGCACGCTCCGCCATCGGATTCGCGGGATCGAGCAGCACCGCGCCGCGGCCGTCCGCGCCCAGCAGGCGGTTCAGCGCGATCGCCCCCAGCCCCACGCCGCACTTTCCGAAAAAATGACGGCGCGTGATGTCGAGCAGCTCTTGCGGTGGGCGTGGATTCATCGGTGAGGAAGGAAGATTGAAACACGGCGGCAACGACACGATGCTCCGCCCATGAAAATCGATTCCGCGCTCGAACCATTCGTCTGGAGCGACCCGGAGCGTCTCAGCGGCGCACTCTGCTTCCGCGACACGAGAGTTCCCGTGGATGCGTTGTTCGGAAACCTCGAATCGGGCATGTCACTGGATGAATTCCTCGTGGAATTTGAGGGCGTCACCCGGGAACAAGCTGTCGCCGTGCTGCAGTGCGCGCACAGGCTCATCGAGCCGCTCGCGGCGTGAAGCGCGTGCTGCTGGACCATTGTGTCCCACGGAAAATCCGGCACGCGTGTCCGGATTGCGAGGTGCTCGCGGCGCATCCGCTTGGCTGGAGCCGACTCCGCAACGGCGCGCTGCTGCGGGCAGCCGAGGACGCGGCGTTCGACGTGTTCGTGACGGCCGACAAAAACCTCCGCTACCAGCAAAACCTGGCCACCCGGAAAATCTCGATTGTCGTGCTTCCGACAAATCAGTTGGCCGCGCTGGAGCCTCTTTTCCCGATGATCGGAGCAGCCGTTGCCCGCTCGTCTCCGGGCGGCTTTGAAGAGATTGCTGGAGAGTAAAAACACGGCATTCATTCGCGCGTGATGAAATTGTCCGTGTTCAGCAGCAGCCGTGCGGCGAGCACCAGCGCGGCGTTCTCCGCAGGCGTGCCGCGCTTTTTCAAAGTGTCGTCGAGCAGCGCGTTCGCGGACGCCGCGTCATTTTGCAGATCCGCCGCCTGCGCCTTCGCGTAGGCGTGCAGGATCGCAAACTCCTGCGCCGACGGCTCGCGCGACAGGCACAGCCGGAAGCCCCGCAGCAGCCGCGCGTCGGAATCGCCGCCCGGCACATCGCGGATCATCCGCGCGGCGAGACCCTGCGCGATTTCCATGAAGGCCGTGTCGTTCGCCAGCGTGAGCGACTGCAGCGGCGTGTCCGAGCGCGGGCGGCGCGTGCAGGCAGCTTGGAAATTCGGCGCATCGAAAGTGCCGAACAGCGGATACGGTGCGCTGCGGTAAAAAATCGTGTACATCGCCCGCCGGAAGCGCGTCGTGCCGGTGGCCGCCGTCCATTTCTTCGCGTTCTGCGTGAAAGTGTACACGCCCTCCGGCTGCGGCGGACGGAAGCCCGGCCCGCCGATCGTTTTGTCGAGCAGCCCGCTCGCGCTCAGCGCCGCATCGCGCACGATCTCCGCATCCACGCGCAGCCGCTCCTGCCGCGCCAGCAGCAGATTCCGCGGATCTTTCTGCGAGAGATCGGCGCGCATTTTTGACGACTGCCGGTACGTCGCGCTGTTCACGATGAGCCGGTGCATGGCCTTCATGCTCCAGCCGCTGCGGATGAATTCACGCCCCAGCCAGTCGAGCAGTTCCGGATGCGTCGGCGAAGATCCCTGCGTGCCGAAATCCTCCTCCGTCTCGACGATGCCGCGGCCAAAGTAATGCATCCACACGCGGTTCATCGTCACCCGCGGCGTGAGCGGATTGTCCTCGTTCACGAGCCAGCGCGCGAGGTCGAGGCGGTTCTGAATTTTGAGTTTTGGATTCTGAATTGGATCCCGGATCCCGGCGCTCACGGCTTGGATGAAGCCCGGCTGCAGCGCGCCGAGCGCCGTGTCCGGCCGGAGAAAATCGCCGCGCTGGAAAAGGAACGTCTCACGCGGCTGCGGCAGATCGCGCATGATCATCTGCTCGACCGTCGTCGCGTCGAGATCATCGCCCCTCACGCGCTTTTTCTGCGCACGCGGCTCGGCCTTTTCAAAGGCCGCCTGCACGAGCTTCTTCGTGCCGGCGTCGCGCGCCGCATCGAGCTGACGCAGCGCGCCGAGCAGCTTCGCATTCGCCTTCGCGCCGGCGGACTCCTGCCGCGCGAGTTCCATTTTCTCCCACGCCTCCTTCAGCCGCGCGATCTCCGCATCGCCCACGCTTTTCGGGTCCACCGGAGGCGGCGGCTCGCCGAACATTTCCCCGCGCGAGACCGTGACCGTTGCCCCGGCATTGTTGCGATCCAAGCCGCTGTTGAAGAAGGCGTAGAACTGGTAAAATTCGCGCTGCGTGATCGGGTCGAACTTGTGCGTGTGGCACTGCGCGCAGCCGACCGTGAGCCCGAGCCACACCTGCCCCGTCGTGCTCACGCGATCGATCGCCGCCTCCACGCGGAACTGCTCCGGGTCCGTGCCGCCTTCCTGGTTGATCAGCGTGTTGCGATGAAACCCCGTCGCCACAAGCTGCGCCTTCGTCGGCTTCGGCAAAAGATCGCCCGCGATCTGCTCGATCGTGAACCGATCAAAAGGCATGTCGTCATTGACCGCTTTGATCACCCAGTCGCGGTACGGCCACATCGCGCGCTCGGCATCGATCGCATAGCCATTCGAGTCCGCGTACCGCGCCGAATCCAGCCAGTGCCGCCCCCACCGCTCACCGTAGTGCGGCGACGCAAGCAGACTCTCCACCACGCGCGGATACGCATCCGGTGCCGGGTCTTTCACAAAAGCATCCACCTCCTCCGGCGAAGGCAGCAAACCCGTGAGGTCGAGATGCACGCGCCGGATGAGCGTCGCGCGATCCGCCTCGGGCGAAGGCGCGATGCGCTCGCGTTCGAGGCGTTCGAGGATGAAACGATCCACGCCTGTCCTGCACCAGCCGCTGTCCTTCACCGCGGGCGGTTCCGCTTTTGCGATCGGCAGAAACGCCCAGTGCCCTTCGTATTCCGCGCCCTGCGCGATCCACTTGCGGAGCACTTCGATCTCCTGCGGCGCGAGGTGCTTTTTCGATTTCACCGGCGGCATGAGGTCATCGCTGTCGTGCGTCGTGATGCGCTTGATCAGCTCGCTCGCGTCCGGCTTGCCCGGCATGATCGCCGCGTAGCCGCCGAGGTCGCGCACCGCATCCTCACGGATGTCGAGCCGCAGTTTTCCGTCGCGGTGCTTCTCGTCCGGTCCGTGGCAGAAGAAGCAGTTGTTTGAAAGGATCGGGCGGACGTGCTCGTTGAAACGAATCTTCTCCGTCGGCGCGGCAGCGATGGCAGCACTCGTAAAAATGCACGCGAGCGCGGCGATGAAAATGGGGGCGGAGCTGGACATCCAAGAGCTACTTCGCATCAGCGCCCCTTTTCTTTGCCGCTTTCGTTTCCTTTCGCACTTGGATTTCGACCGCGTTCTTCTGCGGATCGCCCGGCGTGCTGCGCCCGTCGGCGATATATTTGGCGAGCAGCTCGCTGAGCCGCTTCACGTCTTCCGGTTTTTCCGGGGCGAGATTTTTCGTCTCCGCGCGATCGGCGGCGAGATCGAAAAGCTGATCGGGCGGCAGTCCGTTTTCCGCGGGCGATCCGGGCCGCGGCGCGCTCCAGCCGCCGCTGCCGGGGCAGAGGCAGAGCTTCCAGTTTCCCTCGCGGATCGCGAACGAACCATTGATCGAATGCGACACGAGCGCCGTGCGTTTCGGACCGTCCGCACCGAGCAGCACGGGGAGAAAGCTCACGCTGTCTTCCGCCGCGGTCGCCGGCAATTTCGCGCCCACGATCTCCGCGGCGGTCGCCATGAAATCCGTGAGACATACGATGTCCGCGCTGCTCCCGCCGGGCTTCACTTTTCCCGGCCAGCGCACGATGAACGGCACGCGGTGCCCGCCCTCGAAAATGTCCGCCTTGTACCCGCGAAAGCCCGCGCTCGGGTCGTGGCCCTTCGCGCGCAGCTCCTCGAATTTCGCCGCCGGCGAGCAGCCGTTGTCGCTCGTCAAAATGACCAGCGTGTTTTTCGCCGCGCCGCATTCTTCAAGCGCGGCGAGCACGGATCCGACCGCCGCATCCACCTGCATCACGTAATCGCCGTACGCATTCAGCCCGCTCTTGCCCTTCCACGCGGGCAGCGGATTGATCGGCGTGTGCGGCGCATTCAGCGGGAGGTAGAGGAAAAATGGACGCCCGCTTTTTGCCGAGGTCGTGATCCAATCCGATGCCACGCCCGCGAGTGTGGGCAGCACATCCACCGCCTCGAATCCCTCGGCCGCCGGCCCCTTCCGCGTCATCCCGCCGTTCTCGCGATCCGTCATCATCGGGAACGCGACCTCCTTCGTCGGCACTTTCGTCACGCGATCATTTTCGATGAACGTGTACGGCACCATGTCGAGCGAAGCCGAGATGCCGAAATAGTAGTCGAACCCGACGGCATTCGGCCCGTTCGCGATCGGCTTTGTAAAGTCCACACTCCACACTTGGTCCGGCTTTTCGATGTCCAGTGCCTCGACCGTTTTCCCCTCGTGCTTCGCCCAGTCCATGCCGAGGTGCCACTTGCCGACGCATGCCGTCGCGTAGCCATTTTCCCGCAGCATTTCGGCGACCGTGAGCCGCCCTGGCTCGATGAGCCGCGGACTCAGCCCGCCGAGCACGCCGCGCTGCAGCGTCGTGCGCCAGTTGTAGCGCCCGGTGAGCACGCCGTAGCGCGTCGGCGTGCAGACGGCGGACGGCGTGTGCGCGTCGGTAAATTTCATCCCGTCCGCCGCGAGTTTGTCCAAATTCGGCGTCGCGATTTTCCCGTCGGGATTGAAGGCGCGGACGTCTCCGATGCCGAGATCATCGGCGAGAATGAAAATGATGTTTGGCTTTTCCGCGGCCGCGGCGGAGGCGACGGAGAGAACGGCGAGGAGCAACGGGAGGGCGCGCATCCCGCGAAGGTGCAAGCGCATCTCCAAAGTGCAAGCCGCGGCCCATCCTCCGGGATGAGCGCGCTTCCGGCGCATTCACGCTTGCCGCATGTGCGCTGCGCGCAAAAAGTCGCGCCCATGTCTCGATTTCTCCGCACGCTGCTGCTGCTCGCGATTTTCACTCCGCTCACGCAAGCCATCGCGGCGTCCATTTCCTCCGGAAAAAAAATCAGTACCACGCACGATGCGCTGGGCCACCGCCCCGGCGCGCGCGGTTTCTCCACGGTGATCCTCGATGCCGGCCACGGGGGCAAGGATCCCGGCGCGACGAGTCGCGTGACCGGGCTGCGGGAAAAGGATCTCGCACTCGATGTGACCGAACGCGTCCGCCGCGAACTCAGCGGCAGCGTGCGGACCGTGCTCACGCGCGGCTCGGATCATTTCGTCGAACTCGACGACCGCGTGCGCATCGCGGATCGGACGAACGACGCGATCCTTGTGAGCATTCACTTCAATTCCGGCCCATCGCATCTCGCCGGACCCGAAGTCTATTTCTGGCGCGTGGACAGCTACACGCTGGGCAAACGCATTTTCGCCGCGCTCTCCCGCGCCACGGACATGCACGCCAACCGCGGGCTCGTGCGCCGGCGGTTGCGGCTCACGCGCAATCCCAGCATCGCCTGCGTGCTCGTGGAATGCGGCTACCTCAGCCACGGTCGCGAGGCGCGGCTCATCGCGCAGCCCGCGTCCCGCGCCCGGCTCGCCAAGGCCATCGCGCGGGCGATCCTCGACCAGCGCGCCGAGGGCGACGGCAGACTCGGCCCGCTCCCGCCGCCGCTCTCCGCGCCGCGGAGCAAGGGCACCGATCGCCGCGAATGACTCGCCGCGCGCAGCGCGCGACTTTTGCAAACCGATAGGGCTTTGCGTGTCCTCCCAAATCGTCTAGGCAACGCGAGCGCGGCCCCGACGGCCACCGCGCGCCGATGCAAGCAGAAGTCTTTTTCATCTATCACAACGGAGAGCAGCGCGGGCCCTACACCGCGCCCCAGATCAATCATCTGCACCGCTGCAGCTTCATCGATGACGACACGCTCTACTGGCGTGAAGGCCTCGAGCAATGGCAGCCCGTCGGCCAGATCGTCCTCCGCCGCAAACGCCGGAAGCGCCTCCTTTTTTGGTTCATCCTCCTCGGCGTGATCGCGGTCCTCGCACCGCTGGTCATGCTCTTCGGCCCGGTCACCGCGGATGCGTGGCGGGAATTGACGAGCGGCGATTTTACCGAGGAATCCGCGTGGTGGCGCGCGCGGGGACTCGTGCGCGAGCAGCTTTCCAAAGGCACGCAGGTCCGCTTCGATCCGTTTGCCTCGGCGCAGGTCGCGCTGCACGGGCACGACGGCGCGACCGTGATCCTTGGCGGCGCGCTCACCGATTCCTCCGGCAAGAACGAACACGGCGCGTGGCGCGTGCTCCTCCGCTACGACGAAAGCCACGGCACGTGGGGCGCCGCGCCAAAGTCCGACGCCGCGCTGCGGAATTGATCCACGCCGCTCGGGGCGCTTGCCATCGCGCACCCGCCACACTCTATTTCGCGCCCCGCATGAAACGCCTCCTCCTCATTTTCGCCATCGCCGCCCACGTGAACGCCCAGCGCGTGGCCGTGCCGAACGGCGCGAGCCTCGGGGAAAGCGAGGCGCAGAAGATCGAGGAAAAGATCGCCAATGTCCGCCGCGATCTCCTTTCCAAATACGAGATGCAGCTCGGCGAACTGCAGCTCCAGCTCCAGAAAATCACGGACCTCGAGGGCGCGGTCACCGTCCGCGACGAGCGCGCACGCGTGCATTCCGAGCAGGCGCTCTCGGTCGCGAATTTTGCCTCGGAGCCGAAGTCGCTCCACTCTCTGCAGCAGACGACGCTGAACAAAATGAACGACCTCGTCTCCGGCACCGTCGCCGAGTCGCTGCCGAAGCTCGTCGAACTGAAAAAACAGCTCACCGTGGACGGCAAACTCGACGACGCGCTCGCCGTGAAGCAATCCATCGAGCGCCTGCAAAACGCGAACGTGCCCATCACCCGCGCCGAGGCCGGCGGCATGGTCCCCGCCGAGACTTTGCTGCGCGCGTACGGTGCCGATCGCGCGCGCGCGGACAAGACTTTCAAGGGCGTGCGCATCGCCGTGCGCGGCGTGGTCGCGGGCTACAAGCTCGATCCGGAAAATGGAAAAAGCCTGCTGGTTTACCTCACCGGCGGCACGTCCGCCGGCTGGGTGCAATGCGCGTTCAATCTCGCCCAATGGCGCTACCGCGAAGATCGCATCGCATCCGGAAACATCCTCATCCTCATCCCGAGGGATGGCGGAGAGGTGCGGGTCTCCAAGGGCTTGCAGATGGACATCCTCGGCGACTGCACCGGCTGGGATGAAATGGTGAAGCTCACCAAATGCGACGTCCCGCGGTAGCGGGCGACTCGGCGATTACGGCTTCGCCTTTTTCTCCCGTACCGGCACTTCCCGGAAGGGCTTCTTTTCCTTGTAAAGCGCGATCCGCTCTTTCATTCCGGCGACATCATCCGGGTGCGTTTTTTCCGCGAGCATGAGCGCCTCGTGCTGCCACTTCAGCGCCTGCTCCCAGTCGCCGGCCTCGGCGTACGCGGCGGCCAGCGTGTCCACGGTCGGCGCGTGCTTGTAGTCGGTTTCGTGGCAGGCCTTCTTCGCGTACTCCACGGCCTTGTGCCCGTTGCGCACGGAGTCCTTGGGGTTCGTCGCGAGCGTCCACGCGTAGTCATTTGCCGCGCCGGGGAAATCCGGCGCGCGGCGCATCACTTCCTCGAGATCCGCGAGCGCGGATTCCGGCTCGGCTTCCACGAGGTAAAGATGCGCGCGGTAGAGGTACGTCGCCGCGTCGTTCGGATCGAGCGCGACCGCTTCCTTGAAATCTTTTAGCGCCTTGTCCTTCTCGCCCTTTTCCGAATACGCGGAGCCGCGAAGCTGCAGGCCGTGGACATTTTTCGGGTCCGCCTTCACCGCGGCTTCGAAGTCCTTCAGCGCACCGTCGTCATCGCCTTTTTGCGCCCGGCAGATTCCGCGCGTGGCGAGCAGTTCCGCATTCGCCGGTTCCTTTTTCAGCGCAAAATCAATGTCCGCGATCGCCTTGTCGAAATCCTTCCGAAACTGGTGGATCGCCGCGCGCAGCAGCCGCGGGCGCTCGTCGTCCGGCGCGAGTTCGACGGCCTTGGAATAGTCCGCAATCGCCTCGTCGAATTTATTCCGCGACGCGTGCGCGAGGCCGCGCAGCACGTAGGCGGGAGTCAGTTTCGGATTTGCCTCGATGGCCTCGGTGAGGAGCTTCGTCGCGCGATCAAAGTCGCGCTTTTCAAAAGCCTCCTGACTCTCGCGGAGCACGTCCATCGAGTCCCGCTTGATGACGGCGTGACTGACACCGAGGAGGGCAACCGCAAGGACGACGGACAGCGCGAGACGTTTCATGGTGACAGCAACAATGATGCAGAACTTCGAAATGCTCAAGGAGCGTCGTCGCACCGATCGAGCCTCACCGCGCGCAGCATCGCGCGCTCAGTACACGTCGCGGCGGTAGCGCTTTTCGGCCTTCATCAGCGTCTCCTCGACGTATGCGCGCGCCTCCTCCGGCGATTTTCCCCCGTGCGTTTCCACGATGCGGATGAGTTCCTCATGCACGTCCTTCGCCATGCGTTCCTTGTCGCCGCAGACGTAAAAATACGCGCCATCGGCGATCCATTTCCAAAGCTGCGCACCCTGCGCATGCATCCGGTGCTGCACGTATTCCTTGCAGCCGTCCGTCTCGCGCGACCACGCGAGATCGAGGCATTCGAGCACGCCGCTTTTGATCCAGCCTTGAAATTGATCGCGGTAGAAAAACTCCGTCGCCGAGCGGCGCTCGCCAAAGAACAGCCAGCTTTTTCCGCGCGCCCCCGTGGCCTCGCGCTCCTCGAGGAACGCGCGGAACGGCGCGACGCCCGTGCCCGGCCCGACCATGATCATCGGCGCATCGGGATTCTCGGGCATGCGGAAATGTTTCTGCACTTGCGCGAACACGCCCGCCGTCCCGCCGTCCGGCCAGCGCTCGCAGAGGAAGGTCGAGCACACGCCATTGCGCACGCGGCCGTGCGCGTTCCAGCGCACCGCGGCCACCGTCAGATCCACCTGCTCGGGATGCGCCTTCAGCGACGAGGCGATCGAGTAGAGCCGGATGTTCAGCGAGCGCAGCGTGTCGGCAAATTCCTGCGGCTCGAATTTCACCGCGGGAAATTCCGCAAGCACATCCGCGCAGTCGCGCGAGGCATTCCACGCGGACGTGTATTCCGCGAGCGCGGCCGCATTTTCGGGCAGGAGCAGCGCGGCGATTTTCTCCGCGCCCTTCTCGGCGACTTTCATGAGGAATTTTCGGTCCGCAAAATGGATCTGCAAATCGAGCAGCAGCGCCGTGCGGATCGGCTTCTCGGCGTCCTTCACTTTCACCGGCTCATCCCCGCGGAAACCAAGCGCGCCCAGCGTCAGTTCGACGAGTTCCGGATCGTTCACCGGCTTCACCGCGAGCGCGTCGCCCGCCTCGTAAGTGAGGCCCGAGCCCGCGAGCGAAATCTCAATGTGCCGCGTGTCCTTGTCCGAGCCCGGGCCGCACAGGCTCACATTTCGCGCGCAGCGCGCGTGGAGAAAATTGCGCGCGTTGTAGGGAGGCTGTTCCGGGGACATGCGTTTGGATTTAAGATTTGCGATTGAGGATTTAAGATTTCCCCCAAGGCCGACTGTCTCTCGCAGATGCATCCAGTGACTGAGGAGAAAAATCTTAAATCTTAAATCCAAAATCTTAAATCCTCTTCCCGCCATGCACCGCTACGAATTCGTCCAGCTCGATTCCACTCTGGGCGTCCCCTGCCCCTGCGGCACGTCGCGCCGCGCCTTTGCCACGCCGGAAAACACGCTCGCCACGACGCACCTCGTGGAAATTTCCGCCGACGCCCGCACGCACTACCACAAGCGGCTCACCGAGACATACGTGATCCTCGAGGGCGAAGGTTTTCTCGAACTCGACGGCGAGCGCATCCCGGTGAAGCCGCTGAGCACGATCCTGATCCGCCCCGGCTGCCGCCACCGCGCGGTAGGGAAAATGAAGGTGCTCAATTTCGTCGTGCCCGCATTCGATCCCGAGGACGAGTGGTTCGACTGAAGGAACTCCATGACTTCCCGGCCGACCGTTTAACAGGGAGTTTAGCGAAATTTTACCAGTTCCTTACAAGTTTCCGACTAAGGCCACATGTTTCACTGACAAGGGCGAGCGCAGGCTCTGCGCAATGAAATTGAAAACCCCCGGAACCATCGGCACGACCGTCGCGTTCATCCTCACGGTCACAACGGCATTCGCACAAACCCGTCCCGCGCCACCGCACGCCTCACCAAAGCCGCAGCCACCCGCGCAGGGTCAGCCACCCGCGCAGGGTCAGCCTCCGGCGCAGGGTCAGCCTCCGGCGCAGGGTCAGCCTCCCGCGCAAGGCCAGCCTCGCGGAGGGCACGCAGGCGGACCGCTTTCCGGTCTCACTGCTGCAGAATTGGCCGCGTACAACGCTGGAAAAACCGAGTTTCAAAATGTCGAAACAGTGCAGAGCGGACTCGGGCCGATTTTTAATAACACCTCGTGTGTCGCCTGCCACAGCGCACCGGCGACGGGAGGATCGAGCCAGCAGTTCGTCACGCGCTTCGGGCGCACGATCAATGGCGTGTTCGACCCGCTCGAATCGCTCGGCGGCTCTCTGCTGCAGGCCAGGGCTATCGATCCCGCCGCCCGCGAATTCATCCCGCGCGAGGCAAACACCATCGCACGCCGCCAGTCTCCGCCGCTCTTCGGCCTCGGGCTCATCGAGGCGATTCCCGACAGCACCATCCAATCGCTCGCACTCCGCCCGTCCGTGGATGGCATCACCGGGCGTGCAGCCATCGTGACCGATGTCACGACCGGCTCGCAGCGCGTCGGACGCCTCGGCCTGAAATCACAGCACGCGACAATTCTCGCCTTCTCGGCGGATGCCTACCTGAACGAGATGGGCATCACGAACCGTTTCTTCCCGAAGGAAAATGCGCCGAACGGCAAGGCGTCCGTGCTCGCCCAGTTCGACAAGACTCAGGATCCGGAAGACGTGGCGGACCCAATCACACAGCGCTCCGACGTGGACCTCGTCGCGGACTTCCAGCGGCTGCTCGCGCCGCCGCAGCCGCTGTCCTTCACCGCGAATGCCCTCGCCGGACAAAAGCTCTTCAGCGACATCGGCTGCGCGCTCTGCCACGTACCTCAGCTCACGACCGGGGCGAGCACCGTCGCCGCGCTGAGCAACAAGCCGGTGGACCTTTACTCCGATCTCCTGCTGCACGACATGGGCACGCTGGGCGACGGCATCGCACAGTCCGCCGCGACGGCCAGTGAAATGCGCACGACTCCGCTCTGGGGCCTTCGGCTGCGCCGCACCTTCCTGCACGACGGACGCGCGCCGACGACGGATGCTGCCATCCGCGCGCACGACGGCCAGGGCAGGGCGGCGCGCGATCGCTACGGAAAATTGAGCGCCACCGATTCGCAGGCACTGCTGGAATTCCTCGGCGCGCTGTAATTCCACGACGCCGAAAATGCGCGATTCCGCGCTGGCCATCCGCCGGGCATCCGGCGGAGGTTGCCAGCGTGAAGTTCCGCATTTTCCTCCCGCTCCTCGCCCTCCTGGCACTTGCATTTCCCGTCCGCGCCGCCGCTCCCGCGCTCTTTGAAAAGAGCAACCTCGTCGCGTGGTGCATCGTGCCCTTCGACGCGAAGCACCGGACACCCGAGGAGCGCGCGGCGATGCTGGAAAAGCTGGGTGTTAAAAAATTCGCATACGACTACCGCACCGAGCATGTGCCGACGTGGGACGCTGAACTCGATGCGCTGAAACGCCACGGCATCGAGCTGACGGCGTGGTGGTTTCCAGGATCGCTGAACGACGAGGCGAAGAGGACGCTCGAGCTTTTCCAGCGGCACGGGGTGAAGCCGCAGCTCTGGGTCACCGGCGGCGGTGCACCGACGAAGGATGCCGCAGAACAGCAGACGCGCGTGGAGCAGGAGGCCAGACGCATCCGCCCCATCGCGGATGCCGCCGCGCCGCTCGGCATCAAGGTCGCGCTCTACAATCACGGCGGCTGGTTCGGCGAGCCGGAGAACCAGATCGCGATCATCGCGCGCCTCGCGAAGGACGGCGTGAAGAACGTCGGCATCGTCTATAACCAGCACCACGGCCACGGGCACGTGGAGCGCTTCGCCGCGCTGCTGGAGCAGATGAAACCGCACCTGCTTGCGCTGAATCTCAACGGCATGACGCGCGACGGCGACGCACACGGGCAGATGATCCTGCCACTCGCGCAGGGCGAACTCGACCTCGGATTGCTGAAGACGATCCGCGACAGCGGGTGGCGCGGGCCAATCGGAATCCTCAATCACACCGGCGAAGACGCCGAGGCGCGGCTGCTCGACAATCTCGACGGGCTGCACTGGCTCTCCGCACAGCTCGACGGAAAACCGGCCGGCGAAAAACCGGTGTCGCCCTCGTGGAAAAACGCCGCCGCGCGATCCGCGAACGTGCCGGAAAAATCGGCGGAAGCACCCGACACGTTCATCATCCCGGCGGCGAAGACCGAGGAACTCACGCGCGCGAACGGCTGGCCGGCGATGGATGATTTCAAACGCTGGGACCGCTCGCTCGGCGGGCCGACCTCGAACCGTTTCACCGCACTCACGCAGATCAGCAAGGCGAACGTCGCGCAGCTCAAGGTCGCGTGGGAATACCACTCGGGCGACGGCACGGCGAATGTGCAGTGCAATCCGATCATCGTGGACGGCGTGATGTTCGCGCCGACGGCGGGCTGGAACATCGTCGCGGTTGACGCGACGAACGGAAAGGAGCTGTGGCGCTTTGCTCCGCCGCGCGAGGGGCGGCGGCTCGAGGATCAGCCCGCGCGGCGCGGCCTGCTGCACTGGCCGGGTGATGCTAAAAATCCAGCACGCGTGATTTTCGGCGCGGGCAACTGGCTCTACGCGCTCGATCCGAAGACGGGGAAGCCGCTCGCGGGCTTCGGCGAAAATGGGCGCACGAACATCCCCGCGGGCACGAGCACGGTCGGCGCGATTTTTCGCGACGTGCTCGTCGCCGCGGGCTACGCGGGCGATGTTTTCGGCTACGACATCCGCACCGGCGCGCTGCGCTGGACTTTCAAAACGAAACCGGACGCGGGCGAATACGGGCACGAGACGTGGAGCAGCATCGAGCAGGGCGCGAACTGCTGGGGCGGCATGGCGCTCGATGAATCGCGCGGCATCGCCTACGTGGCCACCGGCTCGCCGAAGCCAAACTACATCGGCATGGGACACACGGGGGACAATCTCTTCTCGAACTGCGTCATCGCACTCGATGCGCTCACGGGGAAACGCCTGTGGCACTTTCAGGAAATCCGCCACGACGTGTGGGACTGGGACATCCCCGCGCCGCCGAATCTCGTCACCGTCGAGCGCCCCGCCGCGGACGGAAAATCCGTGCGCGTGGACGCCGTCGCGCAGGTCACAAAGCTCGGCAACACGCTGCTGCTCGACCGCGTCACCGGCGCACCGCTGTTCGATTTCCGCCTCGTGAAAGTGAACACCCGCGTGCTGCCCGGCGACATCGCCGCGCCGATGCAGCCGATGCCGACGCTGCCGCAGCCCTTCGCGCGGCAGGCGTACACGGTCGCGGAAATGCCCGCGTCGCCCGACGCGCAGGCGGTCGTCCTGCCGATCGTGCAGCGCGCAAACTCCGGGCCGTATCCGAGCATCGAGGAGGCAAAGCCGACGCTCCTTTTCAACATCCACGGCGGCGCGGAGTGGACGGGCGCCTCATCCGATCCGCGGAATGGAAAACTGTTCGTCACGTCGAATGAAATTCCGTGGTTCGTGACGTGTTTCCGCGACAGCGATCCCGAGCCGCTGAAGCCCGCGACCGCGGGTGAGCAAGTGTATCAGGCGACGTGCGCCGCGTGCCACGGCGCGGATCGGAAAGGCATCAGCCACGCGCCGCCGTTGCGCGGCGTGCGGCTTCGGCTCGGCGAAGCTGAGATCCGCGCGCATCTCAAAACCGGGAAGGGCTCGATGCCGCCGATGCCGCAGCTCACCGAGGAACAGCTCAAGCCGCTGCTCGATTTTCTCCTCTGCCGCGACCGCCCGATCCCGCCGCTCGATCCGAAGGCCAAGCCAAAGTGGACCTTCGCCGGATGGAATCGGCTCGTGGATCACGAGGGCTATCCCGGCTGCAAGCCGCCGTGGGGCACGCTCACCTGCCTCGATCTGAACACCGGGAAAATCGCGTGGCAGGTTCCCTTCGGCGAATACGCGGAACTCGCGGCGCGCGGCGTGCCGAAGACGGGGCAGGAAAGTTTCGGCGGCTGCATGAGCACCGCGAGCGGACTCGTGATCGCCGGCGGCACGCGCGATCGGAAAATTCGCGCGTTCGATGCGGACACCGGCGCGGAATTGTGGAGCCATCAGCTCCCGCTGCACCCGACGGCGCCGCCCGCGAGCTACGAGGTGGATGGGCGGCAGTTCATCGTCGTGCCCGTGACGGGCGGCGGAAAAATCGGCGGGCCGACCGGCGACAGTTGGGTTGCCTTTGCGCTGCCGTAGTTACAGCCCCAGGGCCCAGCCGGGAAATTGCAAATTGGGAATTGGACATTGCCCATTGCAAATTGATCGGTCCTCCGCGCAGCGCGCCATTTGCAATTCCAAATCCTCAATTCGCAATTTGCAATTCCCCCGCCGCCGCGCCACCCCGCTTGCCGGACGCCCGCCATCCCGCTAATCCCCGCGCGTGCCGCCGCAAAAAACTCCCCCGCTCGCCGAATGGATCATCCGCAAAGTCCTCACGGCGATCGCCAGAATTCCGTACCGAATCACCACGCAGGGGCTCGGCGCGCTGCCCGGGGGCGGCTTCCTCATGCTGCCGAATCACCTCACGTGGATCGACGCCATTTTGCTCCAGCTCGCGTGTCCGCGCACGATTCGCTTCGTCGTGTGGGAATCGTATTTTTACGCGCGCATCTTCCGCCCTTTCCTCACCTTCGTCGGCGCGATTCCGATCTCGAATACGCGCGCGAAGGACGCCATCCGCACCGCGATCGAGTGCCTCCGGGCCGGCGAGATCGTGTGCATTTTTCCCGAGGGTGAACTTTCCAAAAGCGGCACGCTGCTCCGCATCCAGCGCGGCTACGAACTCATCGCGCGGCAGGCGAAATGCCCCGTCGTCCCCGTGTGGCTCGATCAGATCTGGGACAGCGTCTTCTCCTATCGCGGCGGCCGCTTTTTTTGGAAAAGGCCGAAGTCCGTGCGCTTCCCGGTCACCATCGCGTTCGGCGAAGCCATCGCTCCGCGCCAGGCGGATCCGGCGAAGGTGCGGCAGCGGTTTTTGGAGCTGAGCGAATTCTGCTACCAGCAGCGCCCCTTCCTCCGCGGCCATGTGGCGGATGCGTGCCTGCGCGGGCTGAAAAAAAGCGCCGGCACGATCGCGGTCATCGACGGCCACGACGGCACGCAACTCCAGCGCGGACGCCTGCTCGCCGCCGCACTGTCGCTCTCGCGCATCGTGCGCGCGCGCGTGCCGGAGAAGCGCGTGGGCATCGTCCTGCCACCGGGAGCGCCCGCGCTGCTCGCGAATCTCGCGGTGCTCTTCGCGGGAAAAATTCCGGTGAATCTCAACTTCACCGCCGGACTCTCCGCGCTCGAAGCCTCGATCCGCAAAGGCGGCATCGGCAGCGCGATCACCGCGGACGCGGTGCGCGGCAAGCTGAAGGAATTTCCGTGGCCGCAAAATGTGCTGCTGCTCGACGAACTGAAGGACGACATCCGGCGCGGCGCGGTAAAATGGTTCCTGCTCTCGAAACTGCTGCCCACCGGATGCCTCGGCCGCATCGCGGGCATCCCGCGCGACGGCGATCGCAACGAGGCCTTCCTGCTCTTCACAAGCGGCAGCAGCGGCGAGCCGAAAGGCGTCGCCCTCTCGCATCGCAACCTGCTCGCAAACACGCGGCAGTTTGGCGACATGCTCGACCTCGCGCCGGCCGATGTGATCTTCGGCGCGCTGCCATTTTTTCACAGCTTCGGCGCCACGGTCTGCCTGCTGTTTCCCATCATCGAAGGCGTGCGCGTGGTGACGTATCCCAACCCGCTCGACGCCGCGAAATGCGCCGCCCTCATCGAGAAACACGGCGCGACCATCGTGCTCGCCACGCCCACTTTTCTCCGCGGCTATCTCAAGCGCGCCACCCGCGAGCAGCTCCGCAGCGTGAAGCTGCTTGTGACCGGCGCGGAGAAATTGCCGGAGGAACTTTCGGAGGCCTTTCTCGCGAAGTTCGGCATCGAAATCATGCAGGGCTACGGGCTCACCGAGACGTCGCCTGCGGCGTCGTTCAATCTCCCGAACCGCGTGCCCGACGCCGTGCAGGCGAGCAATCGCCGCGGCTCCGCGGGCAAGCTCGTCGCCGGTCTCGCCGCGCAAATCCGCGACCCGGAAACCGGCGCGCCGCTCACGCTGCACGACAAAGGCATGCTGTGGTTTAAGGGGCCGAATGTCTTCGAGGGCTACCTCGACGATCCCGTGCGCACCGCGACGGTGCTGATCGATGGCTGGTTCCGCACCGGCGATCTCGCGCGTTTCGACGACGATGGCTTTCTTTTCATCGAGGGCCGCATGTCGCGGTTCTCGAAAATCGGCGGCGAGATGGTCCCGCACGAAACGGTCGAGGCGAAGATCGTCGAGACGTTCGGATTCAGCGGCGAAGGCGAGCGCATCGTGGCCATCACCGGCGCGCCCGATGAGGCGAAGGGCGAAGTGCTCGTGGTGCTCACCACGCGCGATCTCTCGCAAAATGATCTGCGCGAAAAACTTTCCGCCGCCGGAATCCCGAACCTCTGGATCCCGCGCCACATTTTGCGCATCGCGCAAATCCCCGTGCTCGCCAGCGGCAAGCTCGACATTCAGGGCTGCACGGAACTCGCCCGCCAGGCGAAGTGACTCCGCTCACGCCCCGCGCCGCGCGAGCAAAAGCAATGCTGTGCGATCGTCCGCACCGCGATGTTTTTTGAGACCGGTGCCGCCTCCGATTTTTCAAATCGCCGGAATGAGTTCCACCGAACGTCAAAGCAGGTGGCCGGCTCCCACGCAAATCCGCGCCGTTAGTTGCTTTGCTCCGCGCGAGTTCGGGATCGCGTGGGCTTGCGCGGGCGACGGCGGGGCGCTTCATTCGCCGCCCTATGTCCACTTCGCTCTGGGATCGATTTCAGCACCACTTCATCGCCGATGCGGATCTCGGTGTTTCGCTCGATGTGAGCCGGATGCGGTTCGACGACGCGTGGCTCGCGGGCATGGAGCCGGCGGCGCAGAAGGCTTTCGCGGCGATGACGAAGCTGGAAAATGGCACGATCGCAAATCCGGATGAGAAGCGAATGGTCGGCCACTACTGGCTTCGGACGCCGGAGATCGCGCCGAACGACGAACTGCGCGAGGAGATCGTGACGTGCTATGCGAACCTCAAGGAGTTCGCGCGGCGCACGCATCAGTCGGAGAAATTCATGGATGTGCTCGTGGTCGGCATTGGCGGTTCGGCGCTCGGGCCGCAGTTCATCGCGGACGCACTCGGGACTCCGGATGACCGGATGCGGCTCCACTTTTTCGACAACACGGATCCGGACGGCATCGATCGCACGCTCGCGACGCTGGAGCACCGGCTGGATCACACGCTGGTCATCACCATTTCCAAAAGCGGCGGCACGCCCGAGACGCGCAACGGAATGCTCGAGGCGGAAGCGGCGTATGCGAAGGCGGGAATTGATTTCCCATCGCACGCGGTGGCGGTGACGGGCGTGGGCTCGCCACTCGACAAGCATGCGACGGAAAAAAAGTGGCTCGCGCGTTTTCCGATGTGGGATTGGGTCGGTGGCCGCACTTCCGTGATGAGCGCCGTGGGTCTGCTCCCGCTCGCGCTGCAGGGGCTGGAGATCGGCGGGATTCTCGAAGGCGCTTCGCTCATGGACGAGTGGACGCGCGCGACAGACACGCGGAAAAATCCCGCGATGATGCTCGCGCTGAGCTGGCATTTCGCCGGCGGCGGCCGCGGCGCGAAGGACATGGTGGTGCTGCCGTACAAGGATCGGCTCGCGCTTTTCTCAAAGTATCTCCAGCAACTCGTGATGGAGAGCCTCGGCAAGAAACTGGATCTCGACGGCAAGGAAGTGCACCAGGGCATCGCGGTGTACGGCAACAAGGGCTCGACCGATCAGCACGCGTACGTGCAGCAGCTCCGCGACGGCGTGAACAATTTCTTCGCGACCTTCATCGAGGTGCGGAAGGCGCGCGCCACGCGGGGCATCGAGGTGGAGGCGGGTATGACGACGGGCGATTATTTGCAGGGATTCCTGCGCGGCACGCGGCAGGCGCTGTATGAAAGCGGACGCGACAGCGTAACGCTGAGCATCCCCGAGGTGACGCCGAAAACCGTGGGCGCGATCATCGCGCTCTACGATCGCGCGGTGGGTTTTTACGCCACGCTGGTGAACATCAACGCGTATCATCAGCCGGGCGTGGAGGCGGGCAAAAGGGCGGCGGCGGCGGTGCTGGCACTGCAGACCAAAGTGCGCGCGGCGCTCGGCGCGGAAGCGAAGACGGCCGGGCAGATCGCGCAGGCGATCGGCGATGAACCGGAGGCGGTTTTTCACGCGCTCACACATCTCGCGGCAAATGACGCGAAGGTGCGCCTCACGCCAGGCACGCCCGCGCAGCAGGCATTCTCGGTGGCATAACGCGCGCGCTTTTCTTCCATCGTGATACGCCGTTTTGCGAAGGTCCTCGCGGAGATCGAATCCCGCCTGAAAGCCGGGAGTGACTACACTTTCGACACGCGCGTGGCCGCGTATCGCAAGGCGCTGGCAGTGGAGGAAAAGTGGCTGGAACTCCAGCATCGGCGGATGACCGGTGGCATCGAGGGTGGCCGGATGCGCGCGGACACGATCGATGATTTCGTATGCCATCTGATGGGCGCGGCGGTCGCGGAATTGCGCAGCGCAGGCATCAAGCCGCCGCGGATCACGCTGATGGCCATCGGCGGATATGGCCGCCGGGAACTGAATCCGAAAAGCGACGTGGACATCGCGTTTCTCCACACGGGAAAAGTGAACCTGCCGAACGGCGTGGAAACAGTGGTGAAGGATGTCCTGAATGTGCTCTTCGCCTGTGAATTCACGCCGGGACATTCGACGCGAAATCTCGGCGAAACCGTGGCCGAGGCGAATAAGGAAATGCAGTCGAAGACGGCCATGCTCGAGGCGCGGCACCTGTGGGGCGACAAGGAATTGTTCGGGGCGTTTCACGCGCGCTTTTTAAAATCGTGCGTGGACGGACACACGGAGGATTACCTCGAAGCACGCGTGAAGGATCAGGCGTCGCGCCACGCGAAGTACGGCCAGACGGTTTACATGCAGGAGCCGAACATCAAGAACGGCTGCGGCGGGCTGCGCGATTTCCAGAACCTGCTCTGGATGGCGTATTTCAAATATCGCGCGCGGACGACGCGGGATCTCGTCGGGAAAAAATACCTGAACGAAACCGAGCAGCGGGAGCTCGATCGCGCGTACGATTTCCTGTTCCGGCTGAGGACTGAGCTGCACTACCTCACCGGTCGCCACGTGGATGTGATCCTCGTGGGCAACCAGAAGGACCTCGCGGATCGGCTCGGGTACAAGGAAAAATTTCCCGATGTGCTGCGCCGCACGGAGGCGCTCATGCGCGACTATTACCGCCACGCGCGCGCCATCTACGAACTGACGGAACTCGTGTCCGAACGCCTCGCCCTGCCGGTGCTGGGCGAACAGCAGCCGGGCGGATTTTTCCACTTCCTGCCATTCGGCCGCCGCGTGAAATCGAAGCGCGAGGAATTCGACGGCTTCGTGGCGACGGGCGATCGGATCGACTATCAGGACCGGCAGATTTTCAAGGAGGACAGCGCGCGCATGATGCGGCTTTTCCAGCACGTGCAACTGCGCGGCCTGCGCATCAGCCCGGAGCTGCGGCAGCTCGTGCGGCGGCGGCTGAAATACGTCGATACCACTTTCCGCTATCGCAAGGTGAACCGCGATGTCTTCGCGAGCATCCTGCGCAAGAAGGGGCAGGTGGGCCACATCCTGCATGCGATGCACCGCGTGGATTTCCTCGGTCGGTGGATGCCGGAATTCGGCAATCTCACGGCGCTCGTGCAGCACGAATATTTCCACCGCTACACCGTGGATGAGCACACGCTGGTGTGCGTGGAGAAACTCGACAGCCTGCTCGACACCGAGGAGCCGCGCCACGAGGGCTACCGGAAGCTCTTCGAGAATCTGGAAGACCCGTACGTGCTCTATCTCTCGGTGCTGCTGCACGACACGGGCAAGGCCGCGAACAGCCGGCACCATGCGATCGAAAGCACGATCAACGCGCAGAAAGTCGCGCGCCGGCTGCAGCTCTCGAGCGAGCAGCGCAAGCTCCTCATTTTCCTCGTGGATAATCACGATCTCATGTCGCGCACCGCGCGGCAGCGCGACCTCTCGGAGCCGGCGACGATCGAGGATTTTGCGGCGCTCGTCGGGCATCAGGAAAATCTCGATGCGCTGATGCTGCTGACCGCTGCGGACGGGCTCGGCGTCGGCGACGAGAAGATCTGGAACGGCTGGACGGAGTCGCTGACGTGGCAACTTTACCGGCAAGCCACGCGCTGCCTCTCGGACAGCGAGGGCTTCCGCGAGCGGCGCCATATCGAACGGCAGCAGCTCAAGGCTTCGGTGGCCAAGTGGCTCTCCGCGGATTTCGAGATGGAAATTGACGCGCATTTTGCGGCGCTGCCCGAGCGGTATTTCCAGACGCACACCTCCGGCGAAATCGCCGCGCACCTGCGGCTCGTGCGCGAGTTTCTCGAGAAACATTTCGCCGCCGAGGAGGGCACGCTCGCGCCGGTCGTCCACTGGGTGCCCCGCCCGAATGCCGGCCACAGCGAACTGTGGGTCTGCACGTGGGATCGCCACCAGTTGCTCGCGCGCATTTCCGGCGCGCTCGCTGCGACCGAACTCAGCATCCTGAGCGCGGACATTTTCACACGCCACGACGGGCTCGTGCTGGATATCTTCCGCGTGACGACGACGCGCTTCGAATCGGTCGAGGATGAGCGCGACATCCAGCGCGTGCGCCGGCTGCTGAGCGAGGCGCTCATGGTGGAAAAATACGATTATGCGCCGCTGCTCGCGAAGCGCCTCCGCCGCGCGCAGCCGTGGGAGCGCGCACTGGATTTCCCCGTGCGCATCTCGATCAGCCCGGACATTCATCCGGACTACACGGTCGTGGACATCACGGCGCCCGACCGCCTCGGGCTGCTCTACGACATTCTCCGCGCGGTGAGCGATGCGGAGTTCCTCATCGCCGCGGCACGCATCACCACGGAGAAAGGCGCGGCCATTGACAGTTTCTACATTACCGACCTCGACGGCAAAAAGGTCACCTCCTCGCGGTGCCTCCTCGAACTCAACAAAGCCATCGCCGCCGTGACGGCGAGCAATCGCGCTGCGGCTTAGCCGCCGCGTTCGGTGCAACCTCCGCGCCCATTTTACGACCGCCACTTGACGCCCTTCACAATGCCCCGTATCTCCGCCGCCTGCTCCGCGTGAACCACCACAAACCGAAACACGAGTGCGGCGTCTT
>JBBSEI010000001.1:0-181832 GCA_038239865.1 Chthoniobacterales bacterium | reverse complement strand
GGGTTTTCAGCCTGCGGAACCTGACGCCTGCAGGCTCGGAAGCCCGCGGGCCGCACAATCTGGAAGACTGTGTTCCGATTTGCGGAATCGCTTCCGGCCACGACAGCGCAGGTGCGCCGGAACATTGCCCGCAGGATGGAATCGAGGAAGGGCATCGGTTACAAAGTCGGCAGACTCGGCGGAGTGACGTAGTCCGCGCGCGGAAGTTCGCGGTTGTTCAAATCCACACCCAAGTCGCCGATGCGGCTCAGCGTGAGTCCGGCGAGCGCGGGCGTCTCGGCGGCCATCGCCTTGAAAACGTCCTCGATGCTGTGCAGCCCATTCGATCCGCTGATGGCGAGGATGAGGTCGCGCAGGATTTCCCAATCATCGCGCGCATTGCCCGGCGCATGCACCGCCTTGTTCAGGCGCTGGATGCGGTTCTTCAAATTGATCATCGATCCGCGCTTCTCGAACGGCGCGCTCGCGGGCAGGACGTAGTGCGCCTTGTCCGTCGTTGCGTTCGGCAGAATGTCGAGCGCGACCAGCGCATTGAGCTTCGCAAGATCGTCGGCGGAAACGCCGGCATGCGTCGCGTCTTCGCCGAGCGTGAGCAGCGCGGTGATTTTTCCATCGCGGATGCCCGCGGCGATTTCGCTCAGCTTGCCGGTCGCAATGCCGAGCAGTTTCGCGCCGGTCGTGTTCGGATTGCGATCCGCCGCGACGAGCATGCCGTCGGCTTCGCCGGTGCGCGGGAGAATGTCCACGACAACCGCTTTCAGCGCGGCGGCGAGACGGCTCACGAGGAAGAGTTCCTCGTTCGTCGCGCGCCCGCTCGCGAGGATTGCGACCTTGCCGGAATTTTTCCGCAGCGCCTCGGCAGCGAGATTGATCGCCTGCGTCCAACCGGGTTTCGCCTCGCCGATTTGCGGACGCACCTGCGGCTCTGCGAGACGGCGCGCATCGCCGACGTATTTGAAATTGAGCCGGTGCGAATCCGGCAGCCACGGGCCGTTCACAGCGTCGTTGTCGCGTGGCGTGATGCGGAAGATGCGGTTCTCGCGCGTGCCGACGGTGATGTTGCTGCCCGTGCCGCAATTCGTGTCAATCGTCGGCGTTTCCTTCAAAAACCACACACGCATCTTGAAACGGAAATCCGTCGAGGTCAGCGCGCCGACCGGGCAGATGTCCACGGTGTTCAGCGAGTAGTTGTGGTCGAGGATGCGATCCGGATGGCACGCGATGCTGTTGAACGATCCGCGGTCCACGATGCCGAGCACATCATCGTGCGCGACTTCCTGCATGAAGCGGATGCAGCGTGTGCAGAGCACGCAGCGCTCGGCGTCGAGCGTCACGCGCGGCCCGAGTTCGACGGACTTCGGCTTCTTCACCTTGCGCTCGAGAAAGCGCGAGCCGGCGTTGCCATGCTCGACGGAAAATTCCTGCAGCTTGCACTCGCCCGCCTGATCGCAAATCGGGCAGTCGAGCGGATGATTGATGAGCAGGAATTCCATCACGCCCTTGCGGCACTCCTGCACCATCGGCGAATCCGTGCGGATGCCCATGCCCTCGCTCACGTCCTGCGCACAGGAAATCTGCGGCCGCGGAATCCAGCCGATCTCGGGTTTGCCATCCGCGCCGAGCACCGGCTTGCGATCCGGCGTCATCTTCGGCGTGCCCATTTCGATGAGGCACATCCGGCAGTTGCCGGGCGAGGTGAGCTTCGGGTGGTAGCAATAGTGCGGGATGAGTTTGCCCGCCTGCTTGCACGCCTCGATCACGCGAGTGCCCTTCGGAAACTGTTTCCAAACGCCGTCAACCTGGACATTGACCATCTGCACGGGAGCTATGGTGGCGGTGGACATTTGGGAAAATCAAGCGGCGAGAAATTGCTCGGGCGTCACGGCGACGTGCGCAGCGTTTTGGAGGATGCCGCCGTCGCTTGTGATGAGTTTCGTCCCGTGCTCCTCAGCAAGTGCGATGTAGCACGCGTCGTAGGCGGAGCACGAGGTGCGATCAGACACCGCGGCGACGCGCCGAACGTCGCTGTCGTAATCCATCCCACGCATCAGCGAGGCCGCGAGATTGAGCGACCGTTCGGATTCTTCAGCGGAAACGATTCCTGCGCGACGGTACTTCAGAAGCACGCTCACGAACTCGGCCTGCCAGAGCTTCGGCGAAAGCCATGCGCCGTCCTTGGAAAAAACAGATTTCGCTGTCGGCGTGGCCGAAGTGTTGATGCAATACGCAGCGATGAGATTGGCGTCCGCGACAATCACCGGCGTGCCTCCTTGATTGCAGCACGGATGTCCTCCGCAGGAATGCAGACTCCGCGCGCGGCCATGTCGCGGTGCAGCGCCTCGGCTTCGAGCAGCAATTCGGCGCGATCCGCGATCTGCGGACGCTGGCGACGCGTCGTCGCGTATTGCCGGATTGCAGCCTTGGCTTCCTCCTCGACGGGCAGATTGTCCTGCCGTGCGAGCGCCTCGAGTTCGGCGAACTCGTTGTCGGGAATATGGACAGTCAGTGTGCTCATGTCAGACGGCTGCAATCACTCGCGGCCTTCGTTCTTGTATTGGCGAATCTGCTCGTCGGTTAATGGGGTGACGCCTTTCGCTGGCAACTCGGTTTGGTAAGCATTCGCCTGTTCGCGAGTCTGGAGAAATTGACGAAATGCAATCAGCGCCTCGTGCTCCACGCTCACCTTGTCGGCAGCTGCGCACGCGCGAAGCTTTGCGAATTCGGTGTCGGGAATGTTGACGGTCAGAGTGCTCATGCGCGCAGTGTCCTATCTCGTCGCGGCCTCCGCCATGATTTCCTCCGAATTGCCGCGCGGTGCGGCCACGGTTTCGATCTTCGGAGTCTTCTCCAGTTCGCTCGCATTGTATTCCGGCGGCATCGGCGGCGGGAGCGGCTTCACGGACCTCGCGGTGAATTCCTCGCGGAACTTCGCGACGAAGCTCTGCACCGGCCACGAGCAGGCTTCGCCGAATGCGCAAATCGTTTTGCCAGCGATGTTGTCGGCGACTTTCACGAGCGTCTCCGGATCCTTGTCGGTGCCGCCGCCGGCGATGATGCGGTCGGTGATCTTGCGCATCCACTGCGCGCCTTCACGGCAGGGCGTGCACTGGCCGCAGCTCTCGTGCGCGTAGAATTCGTTGATGTTGTTCAGCGCCCAGACCATGTCGCGCGAATCGTCCATCACGATCACGCCGCCGCTGCCGGCCATCGAGCCGCACGCTGCGAGCGTGTCGAAATCCATCGGGATGTCTTCGAGGCCAATCTCGCGATCCTTCAGCTTGTAGCGCTCGCCCGCTTTCAAGACTTTCGCCGACGAACCGCCGGGGATGATTGCCTTCAGCTTGCGCCCCGGTTTCAGTCCGCCGCAGACGTCGTTGATGAGTTCGCCCATCGTGATGCTGCCGACTTCCACCTCGTAGTAGCCGGGCTTCATCACGTCGCCGCTCACGCAGAGGATGCGCGTGCCGGTGTTGTTCGGCCTGCCGAGCTTCGCGTATTCCGCGCCGCCCATCGCGATGATGTGCTTCACGTCGCAGAGCGTCTCGACGTTGTTCACGATGGTCGGGCACTGGTAGAGGCCGAGCACGGCGGGAAAATATGGCGGCTTGATGCGCGGATACGCACGCTTGCCTTCGAGCGACTCGATGAGTCCGGTCTCCTCCCCGCAGATGTAAGCGCCCGCGCCGCGATGGATGTAAATTTCGCAGTCAAATCCGCTGCCGAGCACATTCTTGCCGACGAAGTTTTTCGCACGCGCCTCAGCGAGTGCTTTCTCCAAAATCTGCGCACCCTCGGGAAACTCGCCGCGGATGTAGATGTAGGCGAGCTTCGCGCCGACGGCGAAACACGAGATGACCATGCCCTCGATGAGCTGATGCGGATCCTGATGGATGATGTAGCGATCCTTGAACGTGCCGGGCTCCGACTCGTCGGCGTTGCAAATGAGATACACCGGCTTTTTCTCGTCCTGCTTGATGAATCCCCACTTCACGCCGCACGGAAAACCCGCACCGCCGCGTCCGCGCAGTCCGGACTTTTTCACCTCGTCCACGATGTCCGTGCGCTTCATCGCGAGCGCCTTCTTGAGCTGCTCGTAGCCGCCGTCCTTCAGGTAGCATTCGATGTCCGTCGTGTAGCCTGCGACATCAATGTTTTTGAAAACGATCCGCTTCTCGCGCGGGTGCGCCGGCTTCACCTTCGGCAGCGTCGCGTCGCTTTTCGTCACGCCGAGCAATTCCGCCGCCTTCTCCAGCGAGATGCCTTCCTTGAGATTGTCATTCACCATCGCGACGGGCGCGGTGCCGCAACTCGCGAGACACTCGACGAACTCCATCGAGAATTTTCCATCCGGCGAAATCGCGATCGGATTGCCGTGCCCCGGATTGTGCGGATGTCCGTGGACGACCGTGCGCTTCTGCTCCTCCTCAAATTTCGCGAGATCGATCCCCGCGGCATCCGCGACTTTTTTCCGCAGGTCATACGCACCGGCGAGCGCGCACGAGAGCGTGCGGCAGATGCGGATGTGCGTCGCGCCCGCAGGCTGGCGACGGAACATCGGGTAGAACGTGACGAGCTCGAGCACGTTGATCGGCTGCAAGTCCAGCTTCGCCGCGATCCACGTGGTCGCGTCGTCGCTGATAAATCCAAAATGCTCCTGCCACAGGTGCAGCAGCGGCAGCGAAGCCGAGCGTTTCGACACGGGGTAATGCGTGATCGCTTCGTCAATCTTCGCAAGCAGGTCGGCGGGGATGTTCATGCGTCAGCGCTGCGAGGTCGTCGTGCTCAGCACCGCAGGCGCGACGACTTTCGGCACCGCGATTTGGCCACCCGGCGTGTCGAGCGACGGGATTTTTCCCTGCAAATTTCCGTCCACAAAAATCAGTTCGAGTGTCTTGCCGTCCTGCTCGTAAAACCAGTGCGTGACCTCGAGATTCTTCGGCACGACCACCGGGCGCTTCTCCGTCTCCACGCGCACCGGCTGGCCGAGGATGCTCTCGACTTCCTTCAGCGCGAGCCCCTCCTTCACCTGCGCATTGCGGCTCGTGCGCTTCGCGGCGATCTCCTGCTGCCGGTTCGCGACCTCGATATTCGCGGACGAGAGCCTGCGCTCGCAGCCCGTGAAAACGAGCATCGAAAGCAGAGTGAAAACGAAAATTTTGGCGACCATGCGCGGCACTTCAGCGACTAGAACGGGCGCGGGAAAATGGAGCAAGGTCAATTTGTGAAATTTTTCACAAGCTTGGGCGCTGCTGGCGCATTATCGCGCGGAAAAGCACGGCTCGCGGAAATGAACCCGGCATCAATTTTCATTCTGGAACAGACCGCAGCCCGGCAAAACAGAGTCCCGCCTGACCGCGTGCCACGACTTGTAAAATGAGCACGAAGGAAAATTGGAGCGCACGCTTCCAGCGTGCAGTGTCCGGCATCCTTGCCGGACACACATGCAGCGGATGCCGGACGTTCGACAGGAACGCGTTTGTGTCTGTACGCATGATCCCGCCCGATGGTCCGCGCAGGATGCGCGGACCGGCACGCTGGAAGCGTGCGCTCCCGTTTTCCCACGGCATTCGCACGCTCTTCCTCGACTGAACGCTAGCTGAGCCGGTCAGCAGTTTGGTGCATCGCCGCTTTCATTTTCAAAGCTCGCACGCGCTCCCGGCGTCCTGCACTCATGCATTTTCCCGAACGATGAAACTTCCCCTCGCCTTCCTCGCCCTCACCGTCACCGCATTCGCGCAGACGAAACCCAAGCCCGCTGATCCGGATGCGAACGCACCCGCATCGTCGCCCGCGCAGAATCGCGCGCAGAAACAATTCCCGCCCGCCGGCGTCGCCATTCCCGAAAAGGATCGCGTGGAACTGACTGCGGGCGCTGCGGAACTCTGGAAGGAAATCGCCGCGCTGAAACTCTCGAAGCTCGGCGGAGGGATGAGCGAGTTGATTCCCGACGCGGAAGTTTTCCACAAGGCCGTGGACTGGGCGCTGCGCTACGATGAATTCTACGACGTGAAGCAGGTCGCCACCGCGCGCACGCTGCTCGCCGAGGGCAAGTCGCGCGCCGCCGCGCTGCGCGAGGGCAAGGCGCCGTGGACCACGCAGACCGGCCCGGTCGTGCGCGGCTACCGCTCGAAGATTGACGGCAGCGTGCAGCCCTTCGGCGTCGTCGTGCCGCCGACTTGGAAAGGCCCTGCCGACAAGACGCCGCGCCCGACGTGGATTTGGAATCACGGACGCGGCGACACGCTCAGCGAACTGTCCTTCATCGCCGGCCGGCTCAAGTCCGCGGGCGAATTCGCATCGGATGCCGTCTTCGTCGTGCATCCCTACGGACGCTACTGCAACGCGACGAAATTCGCCGGCGAGGTGGACGTCTTCGAGGCGCTCGACGCCGCGGGCCGCGCGTATCCCGTGGACCGCAGCCGCCTCGTGAACGCGGGCTTCTCGATGGGCGGCGCGAGCGCGTGGCACCTCGGCGTGCATCACAGCGGGCTGTGGGCCGTCACGCACACCGGCGCGGGCTTCGCCGAGACGGCGGAATACGCGGGCGTCTTCGCCGCGGGCAAGACGCCGCCGCCGTGGTGGGAAGTCATCCTCTACCGCTGGTATGACGCGACCGTCGCCGTCGCCAATTTCGCCAACCACCCCGTGCTCGCCTACCACGGCAGCGAGGACAGGCAGGGCCAGAGCACCGCCATCATGAAGCGCTTCGCGGAAAAGGAAGGCGTGAACATCGAGGAGTTCATCGGCCCCGGCGTCGGGCACAAATACGAGCCGGAGACGAAGAAGAAGATCGCGGAGAAAATCACCTCACTTCTCGCTGCGAGCCCTGCGAAATCCGACGACGTGCATCTCGTCACCTACACGCTGCACTACCCGCAGGTAAAATGGGTGCGTATTGATGGAATGGAGCACCATTGGGAACGCGGAGAGATTCACGCGAAGAGCGAAGCAAACAAAATCACTGCAACGACGAAGAACGTGACGGCGCTCGTGTTCGCGTCTCCGTTCCGCGATGGCCCGCCAGCGAGCGAGCGCATCAAGCAAGTTGTGCTGGATGGGCAGACGCTCGTCCCCGCATGGAACAAAGCTGGCGCGCAATTCGTGAAGATGAAGGGACGCTGGTCTGTCGGCATCCAGTATGAGCTGAGCAAACAGCGTGGACTCTCCGGTCCGATTGATGAGGCATTCACGACGGAATTTGTTTTCGTGAAGCCGACCGGCGCGCCGCTGGATTCCAAACTCGGCGAGTGGACACAGCGCGAACTCGCGCACGCGACAAAACAGTGGCGCGCGATTTTCCGCGGCGACGCGCCGACGGTGGACGATGCGAAGCTCACCGACGACCAAATCAAGAACAGCAACCTCGTCCTCTGGGGCGATCCCTCGTCGAACGCCGTGCTGAAAAAGATCGCCGACAAACTGCCGGTGAAGTGGACGAAGGACGGCCTCGAATTTGGCGGCAAGAAATACGACGCGGCGACGCACCTGCCGATCCTCATTTTCCCGAATCCGCTGAACCCGCGCCGCTACGTCGTGCTCAACAGCGGCTTCACCTTCAGCCGCGCGTGCGCGAGCGGGACGAACTCCCTGCAGACGCCGAAGCTGCCCGACTGGGCCATCGTGGACACGACCGTGCCGCCGGATGACAAATTCCCCGGCAAGATCGTGGACGCGGGATTTTTCGACGAGCAGTGGCGCTTCACCACCGAGCGGCCGAAGTAGGGCTTTTCCTTCCGCAAAATGGCCGCTACTTTTTCCGCATGACTGCCACCGAAAAATCCAGCCTGCTGCAACTCCCCGCAGATGAGCGCGCGGAGATTGCGGAACTGCTGCTGCGCTCGTTCGACGGACCCGAGCAGGCGGAGATTGACGCTGCGTGGGCGCGCGAATCGGAAGAGCGCATCGCGGCATTCGACCGCGGTGAAATCAATGCCGTGGACGGCACGGCGGCGATGGCGGAATTGCGGCGGGAAATTGTGAAGTAACGCACCGATTCCTCTCCCCGGCGCTGCGCGAACTCGCCAAGGCCGCCAAATACTACGAGACAGAACAGCGCGGACTCGGCGCGAATTTTCTCCGCGAGGTGGACACTGCGATCACCCGCATCCTTCGCAATCCCGAGGCGTGGATGCGCCTCTCGCCGAACACGCGCCGCTGCCGCACGCACCGCTTTCCATTCGGCATCATCTACCAGATCCGCGGCGACATGATCCTCATCGTCTCCGTGATGGAGCTCCGGCGGCACCCGGGCAGTTGGCGTGACAATCTCTAATCTCGCCGCCTCACTGCGATTCTCCATCCACTCACACACCCATGAAAATCACCTCCGCCGCCATTCTCCTCGCCCTCGTCTCATCCAGCTTCGCGCACGAGGCGAGCGTTGAAATGACGAAGGCCGCGAGCGCATTTCTTTCCTCGCTGACGCCGGAGCAAAAGGCGCAGGCGACGTTTCCATTTGAGAGCGACGCGAAGGGCGAGCGCGTGAACTGGCACTTCATCCCGCGCGAGCGAAAGGGACTTCCTCTCAAGGACATGACCGCACCGCAGGTTGCACTCGCGCGCGCGCTTTTGAAAACCGGTCTGAGCGACGACGGCTACAAGAAAGCCGAGACCATCCAGAGCCTCGAAAGCATCCTGCGCGAGATGGAGAAGGACACGACGGGGAAACGCGATCCGCTGAAATATTACGTGAGCGTCTTCGGCACGCCGGGCGCGAAAACGTGGGCGTGGCGCTGGGAGGGACACCACCAGTCGTTCAATTACACAAGCGTCGGTGATGCCGCGCCATCCATGACGCCGTCGTTCTTCGGCACGAATCCCGGCGAGGTGCGCGAGGGCGATCACAAGGGCCTGCGCGTGCTCGGCACCGAGGAGGATCTCGGGCGCTCGCTCGTGAAATCGCTCACCGAGGAGCAGCGCAAAGTCGCGGTGATCGTGGGCGATGCGCCGAAGGAAATTTTCAACGATCCGAAGCGGCCCGATCCGACGAAGCCCGAGGGCCTCGCTGCATCGAAGCTGAACGCGGAGCAGCAGGCGACGCTGGTGAAGATCATCAAGCTGTATCTTTTCCGTGCACGCACGGATGTCGCGGCGGAGGAATTTGCGAAGATCGAAAAGGCCGGCATCGGCAACGTGTTCTTCGCGTGGGCGGGCGGATTTGAACTCGGCCAGCCGCACTACTACCGCGTGCAGAACACGGCCTTCGTCCTCGAATACGACAATACGCAGAACAACGCGAACCACGTCCACAGCATCTGGCGCGATTTCACGAATGACTTCGGCGGCGACCTGCTGAAGCGGCACGCGAGCGAGGCGCACGCGAAATAGCGCGAGTGGCGCAGCCCGTCCCTGCCCCACCCGCCGGCCCATCTGCTAGTCGGAAATCGTCACGCTGTCCGCTTTGCCCGTCGCCTGGCTGTTCGATGCGCTGGTGAAAATCTTCGTCAGCGAATCCTTGCTGCCGACACGATACTCGACCGTGCGCGCGTGCGTGGTGACGGGATAGCTCTTGACGACTTTTTTCCACGAATCGCTCCCGCTGCGATCAGCGGCATCGGTGAGGATGCTTTGCACTTTGCCGAGGGTCGCCGCGCCGAGTCCGCCGGGACCGGCGGTCACAGCCGGCTCGATGTAGTAGAACCGCAAGGCAAACTGCCCGGAGGTGTCGAGGTTCACCTCAGTCACACGCGCCGCGCCATCCACCACGTATTCGTGCGTGCTCACGCTGAGGATGGCGGAGACGAGGACCTGATAGCTCCCGCCCGGCAGCGTGCATTTCCAAAGAGGGCGTGTGGGGGTGACCGTCGCCGCCGAGGCGTTCGCGCCGGAAGCGCCGGTGGCGGTGCCGGTGCCGGTGGAACTTTGTGCGAACGCACTGGCGGCGAAAATGAGGAGCGAGAGAAAAATACGCATGGGATTTGGGGGATTTCGGCCATGGAAGCCCCTCAGCGCGTCCTGCGCAATGACGGACTGCCGAATGAGGAACGCGGTTTAGAAATGATCCGATTTCGCCGCATCGAAAGCCCTCCCGGATGTGCACCATAAAATTTCGAGCCGGCGCACCCCTGCCCTCAAACGCCGCGCGTCCCGCTTGCTTTTCACAATTTTGGAGCTTTCATACAAATTATAACTACTGCCATCTTCGTTACCGCCATCACGATTTACCGCGACCATTGTTCGCCCCTCTCACGAATTGATGACACTCCGACACGAACTTTTCTCTCCGCCAGTCACCTCAACAAAAATCCCACACCTATGAAAATTGCCCTTCCACTCCTCGCCGCGCTCGCGACCGCTTCGGCTGCCTTGGCCGGTGAAACGGTCGTCACGACCACCCGCTCCGAGATCGAGCTGACGCATTGCAACCGCTACGATTGCGTGATGAAGAGTGCCGGGACTCCCGGCGCGTTTTTCCGCACCAATTTCTCGCACAACGCCGTCGTATTTTACAACGACACGCCGCACTACATCACGTTCTTCATGTACTCCGGCGACATCTGCGGGCCGAATGACGTGGACCTCATGATCCGCGCAGGGGCGCAGGTCTATGAAGTTGTGGTGCCACCGTATCAGACCAGTTTCAGCGATCGTCGCGGACGCTTCTTTTGGATCGGATCAAAGCCGGGCAAGTGGGGCATCGATGCCTCGAGTCGGCAGTTGGCGCGGCTCTAGTTTGCCCGCAGTTCCGCAGCGTTGAATCCTTGGCGTTGCGTGGAGCGACCGCTACGTTCGCGCATTGCACAGCGCTGAACTCCATCACTACGCCACGCTCGGGCTGCAACGCGGTGCCACCGAGACGGAGATCCGCGCCGCGTACCGGGCGCTGACGAAGCGCCACCATCCCGATGTGAATCCCGGCTCCGCGGAAGCCGTCGCTCGCACGCAGGCTCTGAACGCTGCGCACGAAGTGCTCAGCGATCCCGCGCGCAGAATGGCGTACGATCGGGAATTGGACGCCGCCGCCGCGCCGGAAAAAAGGCGGGAGCGCGAGATCGGAAAAATGGAGCGCAATATTGCCCACGACGTTCGCCTGCGGCTCGAGGATTTCATTCGCGGCGCGACCATCGAAGTGCGCGTCACCGATCCCGCGAATCCGAATGGCGTGGAAATTTTCACCCTCGAAATCCCGCCCGGCACGGCATCGGGCGCACGCTTTCGCCTGCCCCGCGACGAGCCCTTCGCAGGCGGCACCGTGACCGTGCGCGTGAAGGCGATGCCCGGCTTCCGCTTCAAGGCCAGCGGTGCGGACGTGCGCTGCGATTTGCGCATCAACACCCGCCGCGCCACGCAGGGCGGCACGGAGATGATGCAAGGAATCACCGGCGCAATGCTTCGCCTCCAGATTCCGCCGGGCGTCGGGCGCGGCGCCGTGCTGCGCATTTCAGGCGAAGGCCTGCCAAAACCGCGCGGAGGGCGCGGAGACTTGCTCGTGCGGATTACCTACCGCCCCGAAGTGCGCACCTCGCGCACCGTCGGTCGATAAATCCGGAAAGGCCGGAGTGCTATGCGCCTTCCGGCGTCGCTTCGGGCGTGGCGTCGGACGCCGCCGGAGTCTCACCCGCATCCTTGCGTTTGAGCTTCTCGGCCTTCTTCGCCTTTTTGTCCATTTCACGCCGACGCTTTTCAAACTGGTAGTTGGGTTTTGCCATGTGTGCGCGGAGAGTCCCACCACACGGGCAAACTTACGAGCGGTAAATGCGCCATTCGCAGGGTGGGTTTTTCCGATGCGGAAAATGCGGCGCGTGCGCGGCCTGGCACTCGATCGACGGTCGTTGTTCCGCACTCGCTTCGCGCCGAGTTCCCGTCCTACGCTGCGTGCCATGCATCGTCTGCTGTGCCTCCTCCTCCTGTTTTGTGCCGCGTGCGAATCGCGCGCGGTGAGCCTCCTCGCGCCGCCGGAAATTTCCCCGAGCACGGACGGCGCGACGACGCTCCGCTGGAGACTCGACAGCGCTGCAGGCGGACGCGTGCGCTACGGACTCGCGCCCGACCGCCTCGATCAAGCCGCGGCAGATGATGTGAACACGGATCACGCACTGACGCTGCGTGGCCTGCAGCCGGGCGCCCGATATTTTTACAGCATCGGCACGGCGAAATATCCGCTGACCACCGGGAGTTTCATCGCAGGCAGCGGCGCGCCTGCGGCGAAAAATGCACCCACCGCGCCATTGGCCACGCCTCCGCCGCGGAAGACGACGCTGCTGCAAAAAATCACCGGCATCATTTCCAAACCGCCTGCCCCGCCGACCGCACCGCGCACGGAAACGATCCCGCCCGTTTCGTCGAAGGCCGTCGTGCAGGACGCGCCGGCAACGCGACGCACGTGGGGAAACATCGGCTCGCTGCCGGATCATTTTGCGCGGCACGGCGGAGATTTCGCCGCGCAGTCGCAGGACGATTACGCGGCGCAGGCGTGGCGGTTTCGCGAGCGCGCCGTCGCGCAGCGGCTGCCGATGAAGCTCGACACCGACGGCACGGTGCGCGTGTTCGATCCGAAGACGCGCGCCTTCGCATCGTTCAATCGCGACGGCACGACGAAGACCTATTTCCGCCCGGAGAATCCGAGCTACTGGCAGCGTCAGCCGGGCAGCGCCATTCAAACTCCGCCCTGGATTTCACCATGAGCCATCTCTGCCCCGTCTGCGGTTATCCAAATTTGCACGAAGCGCCGCGCAGCCTGACTGGCGGCGCGTCGAACGAAATCTGCCCGTCCTGCGGCTACGAGCACGGCGTGGATGACGACGACAAAGGTCGCAGCCACGCCGCCGCGCGCGATGCGTGGCGCCGCGCCGGGATGCGGTGGACATCGCAAGGTCAGCCGCAGCCGAAAACTTGGAAACCTGAGCCGCAAGTCGCCGCCGTCACGCCGAAGGACGGTGCGAAATTGATCGTCGTGACCGGCTGCACCCGCGGCTGCGGTCGCGCGCTGACGGAATTTTTCATCGCGCAAAGCCATGTCGTCGCGGGCTGCGGGCGTGCCGAGTCTGGCGTGGCCGCGCTGCGCAAGAAATTCGGCCCGCCGCATGATTTTACCGCGGTGGATGTGAGCGACGACGAGGCGGTGATGCGCTGGGCCTCGCGCCTCATCACCACGCACGGCGCGCCGGATCTCCTCGTGAACAACGCCGCCGTCATCGCCCCCAACGCGCCGCTGTGGAAGGTGCCGGCGAGTGAAGTGGACGCCGCGCTCGCCGTGAATGTGCGCGGCACGGTGAACACGATCCGGCATTTCGCGCCAGCGATGATCGGGCGCGGCCGCGGCGTGATCGTGAACTTCAGCTCCGGCTGGGGCCGAAACACCGCGCCCGAGGTGGCGATTTATTGCGCGACGAAATTTGCCATCGAGGGACTCACGCAGTCGCTCGCGCAGGAATTGCCGGAAGGTGTCGCCGCGGTCGCGCTGAATCCCGGCATCATCAACACCGAGATGCTGCAGTCGTGTTTCGCCAGCGGAGCCGCGAATTTTCCGAAGCCCGCCGAGTGGGCGAAGAGCGCCGGACCATTTCTCCTCGCGCTCGGCGCGAAGGATAACGGCCGCTCGCTCGACGTGCCGGCGTGACGCGCCTCAGACATGCCGTGCCCCAAGCACGATGGCATTCCTCGGGTAGGGTGGGCGTCCCGCCTGCCGTGTTCCGCGTCCCGCGGAACACACCTGGAGAAAGCTGACGCGGCCAATGCAAATAGACGTCCGCCGGGTGCTGCGCAGGATGCGCAGCACGGCAGGCGGGACGCCCACCCTACCCGAGGCATGCCGTCCTGTTTCTTCGCGCCCTCCGTGCGCTTCGCACTACTGCGCAGCGGGGACCGGAGTCGGTGCCGGAGGCCGGACCGGTGCTGGCGCAGCGGCGGGAGCCGCCGCGGGCTTCGTGCTTTTCAGCAGTCGGAAAAGCTCACTGTCCGTCGAGAGCACGATGCTCGTGTCGCCGAGGAGAATTTTTTTGTACGTCTCCATCGTCTTCACGAAGCCGTAAAACTCCACCGCCTGCGGGCTCTTGTTGAATGACTCGGCGTAGATCCGCGTGGCCTCGGCGTCGGCGTTGCCCTGGATTTCCTGCACCTTGCGATACGCGGTCGATTCGATCTCGCGCAGTTCGCGATCGCGTTTGCCATTGATGCCCGCGGCCTTGCCCTCGCCCTCGGAACGGTAGCCCTGCGCGATCTGCGTGCGCTCGCTGATCATCCGCTGGTGGATGCGCTCGATGACTTGCGAATTGTAGTTCACGCGCTTGAGCCGCACGTCGAGCAACTCGATGCCGAGCGACTTCACTTTCGGCGCAGCTTCTTTCAAAATATCGCGCTCGATTTCGCGACGACCGCGCTCGATCACCGGCAGTTCGGCGGTCGTCCCGGCGAAATCCTTTTCCACCGCCTCGGCGAGCTTGCGCGTCTTGTCGCTGCGGACGATCTCGATCAGCTCATGCCGCGCGACCGCGATGCGGATCTCGCTGCCGATGATGTCATCGAGCCGCGACTGCGCGCTCCGCTCATCGCGGAGACTCACAAAATAAATCGCCGGCTCGTGAATGCGCCACCGCGCGAACGCCTCGACAGAAATGTAAGTCTTGTCCTTCGTCGGCATCTCGCTCACCGGGCCGTCCCATTCGAGCAGCCGCTTCTCGATGCGATTCACCGACTGGACGAACGGCAGCTTCCAGTGCAGCCCTGCCTGCGTGACCGGCGTTCCGACCTGCCGGCCAAATTGCGTGAGGATCACGACATCCGTTTCGCGCACCGTGTAGGCGCTGCCGCCGATGGCGATGAGCGCGAGGACCGCGAGAAAAATGAGGGCAAGGCGCGCGGCGCTCATTTCTGTGTCCCTCCCATCCGGCCGGCGGCGGGCAGCAGCGGCAGCATCTGCGTGATCTTGTCGTCCACGATCACGCGTTCGCGCACCTGCGGGAGCACCTCCGCCATCGTCTCGAGATAAATGCGCGTCCGCGTGACATCGGGCGCCTTCAGATATTCTGCGAGCACCGCATTGAACGCCGCCACATCGCCGAGCGCCTCGTTCACGCGTTTGAGTTTGTAGCCCTCGGCCACGCTGATTTTCTGCTCCGCCTCGCCGTGCGCGCGCGGGACGACTTTGTTGTACTCGCCATTCGCGATGTTCATCATGTTCTCGCGATCCTGCTTGGCCTTGTTCACCTCGTTGAACGACGCCTGCACCTCGCGCGGCGGGTTGATGTTTTTGAGCTGCACCTGATCCACCGCGATGCCGAGTTGGAATTCCTTCACCACCTCGCGCAGCCGCACGAGCGAACTGCTCTCGATGTCCTGCCGCCCGATCGTGATCACTTCATCCACCGTCCGGTCGCCGATGATTTCCCGCATGATCGATTCGGAAAGGTCGCGCAGCGTCTCCTCCGGATGCCGCACGCTGAAAAGGTAGAGCCGCGGATCGTCGAGGCGGTATTGCACGACCCACTCCACGAGCGCGGTGTTCAGATCGCCCGTCACCATGGTCTTCTCACGATCCTGCTCGTCGCTGAACTGCCGCGGATTCGTCGCGCCCGAAGTGCCGAAGCCGAACTCGAGCTTGAACTGCCGCTTCACCGCGACCGGCAGGATTTCATCGATGCCAAACGGCAGCTTGAAGTGCAGCCCCGGCTCGCGAATCGCGTCGAATTTTCCGAAGCGCAAAACCACGCCGACAGACTCCGCGGGGATGGTGTAGTAGCTCGTGAAAACCAGCCACACCGCCACGATGAGGAACGGCGCGAAGCGGGCCCACTGGACGACCTGCGGCGGGATCTGCACCACGATGGAGTGCCGGGGATCGTTCAGTGCCATGCCGCGTTTCTACCCGCGCGGATCTCACGCCGCAAGGGCCGCGTACCGCGCGGCTCACAGCCACTCCGCCGCTTCCGAGCGCAGCCAGTCGTGAAAATGCGGCCCCGCCTTTGACAGCACGACAGCGAGCAGCACGAGGCACAGCGCCGCGATCTCACGACGACCGAAACGATCCGCGCGACCGTGCCCGCGGATGAAATTCAGCAGCGCGCCCGTCGGGCATCCGTAGTGGCAGTACGCCATCGGCACGAAGCACGCCGCGACGAGCCCGGCGATGGCAATCGCGATCGTCGCCCAGCCGGCACTCCGAATCGCGTACGCATCGAACGGCTCGAACGCCGCGAGATCGTGCGGCAGCACGAGCATCACGACTCCGAGGATCATCGCGAGCGTGAGCAGAGGCAGCCAGCGCAGCCCGGCGGCGAAATTTTTCGGCAGTGCGATGCGCCAGCGTTTCGGAGCGAAGCGCGCGAGCCATTCCTGCGCGTGCCCGTGCGGGCAAAGCTGCTGGCAGTAGAGCGCCTTGCCCGTGGACCACGGCACGACGAGCGCCGCGGCGAGCAGCAGCACGAGCCCCGGCGCGGTCCGCCACGGCACGCCATTTTGCGCCCAGCCGACGATGAGAGTCTGCGCGAGGAGATCCGCATTGATGAATCCGACATACGCGACGACGAGCATTTGAAATCCGCGCCGCACCCATGGCCGCCCGTGCGTGCCGGTGAATGCGAGCACCGTGCCCGCGAGGATGATCAGCGCGAGACCCGCATCGTGCATGCGGAAGCGGAACGGCACCGGCTGCACCGCCGCCGCGGCATTCGCGGCACGAAGGCGGCGCACGATCCCGTCCGCGAGCGCGAGGCTGGTCATCGAGGCCCCGCTCACGCCCTCGATCCCCTCCTCCTCCGGCGTGCGCCCCGCGACTTCATCCCACGAGCGCCCATTCCATGTTTTTAGAAAGCTGCGATCTTTCCGGATGTCGCCCACATGCTCCACGGTGTCCTGGCTCGCGCGGATCCGCACGCCGATGACATGCAGCGCGCCATCGAATGCGATGAGCGTGTTCGTCCATCCGCGATAACCGACGATGGCATCCGACACCGGCGCAGTCTGCAGCACGTAGCCGACTCTCGCACCGTCCGGCCCGATCACGTGCCAGCCGCCGCGATCACCGGCATCGATTTCCAGCCGCACCGCCGAGGGGAAAAGCGGCTGCACTTCGCCAAACGCGAGCGGCCGCAGCGACTCCACGCGGGTCCGCACCGCATGCGCGCGCAGCAGCCACGCGATCGCGACGAGCATCGCCAGCCGGTAGAATTGGAGAAGCGCACGCAGCACAGCCGATCACCTTGGCGGAGGCGCTTCCGCTTTTCCAAGCAGAGACTCGCGCATCCGCACTCCGCGCTTGCGGCGCGCGTACCGCGCTTCGATAGTCCGCGCCCATTTTATGAAGCAAATCGGCATCGGCCTCGCCGGATTCGGCACCGTGGGCGCGGGCGTTTTCAAACACCTCGCGCAAAATCGCGAACTGCTCTCGCAGCGCCTCGCGCTCGATCTCGTCGTGCGCCGCATCGCTGTCCGCGATCCGAAAAAGACGCGCGACGTGCAGGCCCCGGCGCACCTTTTCACCGCGCGCTGGCAGGAGGTCGTCGCGGACCCGGAGGTGCAGATCGTCGTCGAGCTCATGGGCGGAATCGAGGAAGCGCGGCAGCTCATCGTGCAGGCGATCGAGGCGGGAAAATCGGTCGTCACCGGCAACAAGGCGCTGCTCGCCGAGCACGGAAAGGAACTCTTCGACCTCGCGACGGCACGCAAGGTCCCGATTTTTTTCGAGGCCGCGGTCGCCGGCGGGATTCCGATCATCAAGGCGGTCCGCGAGTCGTTCATCGTCAATCACCTCAAGTCCATCCACGGCATCATCAACGGCACGACGAACTACATTTTGACCCGCATGACGGACGCCGGGCTCGACTACGCCGACGCGCTCGCCGAGGCGCAATCGCAGGGCTACGCGGAGGCCGACCCGACGCTCGACGTGAACGGATGGGACGCCGCGCACAAGGCGATCATCCTCGCGTCACTCGCGTACGGCACCTGGATTTGCCCCTCGCAGGTGTTCGTCGAGGGCATCGAGAAAGTCACCGCGCGCGACATCGGTTTTGCTCGCGACCTCGGCTATCGCATCAAGCTGCTCGGCATCATCAAGGCCGACGAAGACGGCAGCATCGAAGTGCGCGTGCATCCCACGCTCATCCCCGAGAAGCACGTGCTCGCGAGTGTGAACGGCGTCTTCAACGCGCTCTGCGTCCACGGCGATGTCGTCGGGGAAACATTGTTTTACGGACGCGGTGCCGGGCAGGACCCGACCGCGAGCGCCGTCATCGCCGACCTTGCCGAGGCCGCGCACGCGCTCGACTCGAAGCGCCGCGACTTCGGCTTCATGCCGCACGGCCTCTACGGCAAGTGCAAGCCGCTCGATGAAATCCTCTGCCAGTACTACCTGCGCATCCCCGTGGACGACAAACCGGGCGTGCTCGCGCAAGTCGCCGGCATCCTCGGCGCGCTGGACATCGGCATCAGCTCGATGATCCAGCCCGAGAGCGACGGCCAGAGCGCCGTGCTCATCCTCATGGTCCACGACGCCACGCACGCACAGGTCCGCAAGGCGCTCGCGCAGATCGCCGCGCTTCCGCCGGTGAAAGGCGAGCCCGTCCTGCTGCGCGTCGAGCACTTCGCGGTCTGAGCGCATCGCAGGGAAAGCCCGCGTTCCGCGCTCACCCGAGCGCGCCTTCGATCGAGGGCTGCCACTCCGGATGCTCGCAAGACCGAGCCTTCCATGCGACCTTCCCCACATGGATCCCGCGCTGCTCACGCCCCACCTGCTGGCTCCCGGCGATGGAAAATCGGCGACGCTCGGTCCTGCGCGACTCACATGGTCGCGGATCCGCTCGCGCGACGATCCCCGTTTTGAAAAGGCGTACGCCGCGCTGTGGGCTGAGTTTGGCGCGGCGCATGAAATGGAAACGCGCGACGTCCTCGCCGCGCGTTTCGCGGCGGGAGGAGATCTCTGCTCCGAAATGGTCGTCGCGGAATCCGCCGGCGCGATCGCCGCGGTCCGCGACCAGACCGCGATGTGGTTTGAGGGCGAAGTGATCGTCCATCTTTCCCATCTCCTCGTCGCGCCGGATTGGCGGCGCAGCGGACTCGCCGGCTGGATGCGCGCCGTCTCCCTCCTCACCGCGCGCGATCTCGCCGCCGCGCACCGAAGCGCCGACGCGCCGATCACCCTCGTCTGCGAGATGGAATATGACGACGGCAGCGATCCGCGGCGCAGCGTGCGCCTCCTCGCGTACGAGCGGGCGGGCTTCCGGAAAATCGATCCGCACGCGGTGCGCTACTTTCAGCCGGATTTCCGCGCGCCTGCGACAATCGATGCGAGCGGCGGCGCGCGTCCCCTGCACTTTCAGTTGCTCGTCCGCCGCGTCGCACGCGAAGCGCAAACCACGATCACTGGCACCGAGGCGCGCCGCATCGTGCGCGCACTTTATGCGATGTACGGCGCGCAATTCCGCCCGCAGGACATGGCGCATTCGGCGCTCAGTCTTCGCGACTATCCCGCCGAAGAGGCGCGGATCGCATTGATCGCGCCGACCACCGTAGCGTAGCTCTCCGAACCTGCGCAGCATTTTCGTCAAACGAACACCTGCGGCGCAGACCCGAGGACCCGCGCCACAAACGATGCTCACCGCCTTTTACCATTCCGGCTACGCCGCGCCGCTCGGCAATCACATCATGCCGATGCAAAAATTCGCGCTCGTCGCCGAAGCCGTGCGCGCCATGCCGGATGTGAAACTCGCCGAGCCCGCACCGCTCTCCGAGACGGATCTGCTCCGCGTCCACACGACGGAATACATCGCAGCGATTCGCACCGGCGAACCGCGCGCGCTCGCGGAGTCGCAAAAGTTTCCGTGGTCGCCGCAGATTTTTCCCAGCGCGTGCCTCACCGGCGGCGGCTGTCTCGCGGCGGCGCGGCAGGCATTGCGCGACGGCGCGAGTGCGGCGCTGGCGAGCGGCTTTCACCACGCCTGCGCGGATCACGGCGAAGGCTTCTGCACATTCAACGGCCTCGTCATCACCGCCGACGCGCTGCTTGCCGCCGGTGAAGCACGCCGCATCGCGATTTTCGACATGGATCTGCACTACGGCAATGGCACCGCGCAGCTCGCGGCGAGCCGTCCGCACATTTTTGCCACGAGCATTTACGGCAACGATTACTGGGCCAATGTGCCGTACCGCGACGTGACGGTGCGGCGGCATGAGGATGGCGAAAATCACCGCTCGCACGCGCTGCCCGCCGGTTGCGATCGTGCCACGATGTTCGAGGTGATGGACGCCGCGCTGCCGTCAATCGCCGCGTGGCAGCCGGATCTGCTGCTCTTCCAAGCGGGCGCGGATCCGTACTTTGAAGATCCCTATTCCCCGCTCGCGCTCGACGCCGCCGATCTGCACGCGCGCGACTGCCACGTTTTTGCATTCGCCCGCGAGCATCGCATCCCGATCGCCTGGGTGCTCGCGGGCGGCTACACGCGCGACATCACGAAGATCGTGCGCATCCACGCCGGGACATTCGACGCGTGGCGGATTACCTCCGCCGCCGGCCGCGCACCGGCGATAGCGCCGGACGATTTGCGGTGATTGCATTTCTGCGCGAAGTCTGATGCCGCATGATGTTGATCATTCTCCTCACACTCATGGCCGTCGGCGATGTGCTCTGGTGTCGCGATGACGCTGCGGTTACCAACGCATCGGCATGACTTCTGAAAACCGCGCAGCCGGCACGCTCCCTCATCCCGAGAACGAAACGCCGCGACCGCGCATCGCGGTGACGATGGGCGACCCTGCCGGCGTCGGTCCGGAGCTTTGCCTGCGGCTGCTCGCGGATGCCGCGCTCGCACGCGAATGCGTGCCGATCGTTTTCGGCGACGCGGCGGTTCTGCGTCGGGTCGCGGAAAAAATCGGCGTCCCGTTCAATGCGCCGATTCTTTCGCAGCACGCATGGGCCGCCGCGTGTCGCAGCGTGAATGCGCCGAGCGTCCTCGATTTTCCACTCTTCGACGCGGGCGCGGTCGTGCCGGGGAAAGTCAGCGCGGTGTGCGGCGAGGCGGCATTCCGCTACGTGATTGCGGGCATCGATGCGGGACTCGCGGGAGAGGTGGATGCCGTCTGCACCGGACCGCTGAACAAGGAGGCGCTGCACGCGGCGGGACACCGGTTTCCGGGCCACACGGAAATTTTCGCCGCGCGCATGGGAGCGAGCCGATCGTGCATGATGCAGTATTCCGAGGAGATCACGTGCAGCTTCGTGACGACACACGTCGGCTACGCGGAAGTGCCCAAGCTGCTGACGATGGCGCGCATCCTCGACGTGATCGAACTCACCTCCGCAGCGCTGCGCCGCATCCGCGGACGCGATCCGAAGCTGCTCGTCTGCGGGCTGAATCCGCACGCCGGCGAAGGCGGACTTTTCGGCGAGCGCGAGGAGGAGCGGATCATCGCACCGGCGCTGGATGCAGCGCGGAGGCGCGGCTTCGGCGTGACCGGCCCGGTGCCGCCGGACACGGCGTTCACTCCAGCGCGGCGGCGCGAGTTCGACGCGGTGATCTGCATGTATCACGATCAGGGGCACATCCCGGTGAAGATGATCGCCTTTGACTCCGCGGTGAACACCACGCTCGGCCTGCCGGTGACGCGCACGAGTGTGGATCACGGGACGGCCTTCGACATCGCGTGGCAGGGCGTGGCGAATGCCGGCAGTCTTTTTTCCGCCGTGCGGCTGGCGGCGAAATTATCCCGATCCGACTCCGTCGCGGTGCGCTAATTTTGCCGGAGAAAAATTGTCCGCCGGACTCAGGGCTGGATCGATTTTTCGAGGAACTGTTTCACCGCCGCCTCCGCCTGCTCGGGTCCCGCAACGTCGGAGACGGCGACTTCGATGGCCTGCTGACCGGCATTTCGCCGTCCCTTGCGGATGTCGTCGAGTCGGCGCGCGACGGTGAGATCCTGCGCGGCGCTTTGCACGCCGTCGGCATCCGGCCGCTGTTCCCACAGGCAGTAGTACACGTAGAGCACCTGGTCGCGGGCGCGAAAGGTGTATGCGTGCGCGGGCAGATCGATGCCCTTGATCCGCAGTGGCCTGGGGCCGAGGTCGGCGGTCATCACCGCGCCGCTGGCGGGGAGACAGATCTCCGGGCCGTGCGAACGCGCCAACTGCACCGACGTGCGGCCCGGTGCCCAAGTGAGCAGAGCCATCGCCCAGCGGAGACCGCCGGCATCCGTCCACACGGCGGAGCGCGCCTCGGTGTAGCGCAGGATGTTGCGGGTCACATCGCTGAAGGCCACGTCGCGAAAACCCTTTTGATCCGCGGGCCACTGCACGGTCCAGAGGTGCGTCTTCGGCTCGTGCGCCTCGGCGGTCCGATACCATATCTCGGTGCCCGCCTCGACGAATACGAGCCATGCGGCGAGCGCGATGAGGATGGATTTGCGCGGCGGCGCACCGGGGCGGAGCAGACCCGGATCGAGCGACGTGTCCGCGGTGTCGCTGGCCTTCGGATTCAAAATCGCGCAGAGGATGCCGACGCCGAGGAGGCTGCCGAAGAGCACGGCCATGCCGACATTGTCATGCCACTTTGCCACCACATCCGTGCCGGAGCGCGCGCTCACCCAGACGAGGAAAAATGCGCGGCTCGCATTGCAAATGAACGCGACGACGAGCGCCCCGACGAGCAGCACCGCGCGGCGCAGGAGGCGGAACCGGAGGAGTTCGCCCATGAAGAGCGCGATCATGAGCGTCGTCTGGAGCGAGCGGACGCCGCTGCATGCTTCCTCGACGCCCACGCGGCCCGTGCTGATCTCGATCACGTTGCCTTTTTGAATGGCGGGAATCCCCACCCAACTGAGCGCCTCGACGCAGATCTCCGTGACGGAGCGCATGAGCCATTGGATGAGCGACTGCTCCAGCGGCACCGGCCACGGCACGGCGACGAGGAAAAATGCGACCGGAAAAAGGAAATGCCGGAGCCATGCGCGCCCGCCGGCAACATAGATCGCCGACATCGAAATCGCGACGCACACGCCGCCGATCGCCCAGCCGACGAAACGCCAGTCAGGCGCGGATTCCTCCATGAGGCGCGCGGGCAGGATCAGAAGGGCGAGGACGATGACCGCAAGTCCGAGGCCGAGTCGCGACTGCGGCGCTTGCGCGGGCGGGCGGCGTTTCCAGCGTTCCGCAAATAAGTACGCGGAGAGGAAAGGGACCGTCCAGCCGTACGTGTATTGCGGATTGATCGTCCAATCGAAGCGAAGCTGCCGCACGGCAAACAGCCACAGTGCGCCGAGCACCGCGAAGGCCGGCCACCACGGCGTGGACCTTGCCCGCCCCGTGCCGGGGACGTCGTGCGGCACGGTCACGGAGTTCGCCACTGTTTGATCAGGTCGCGCTCTTGCGGGCTCAATTCCTCCCACGGCAGCGCCGCCACTTCGCGGCGGGCCTCCTCCACGCGACCGCTCGCGCCGAGCGCCGCGGCATGGACGGCACGCTGGGCCGTGGCGACGCGTTCCCACGGGATCTGCAGACCCTGATACACCGCGGCGGCGGCTGCCGGATCGTGCTTGCGAAGTGCGCCGAGCGCGAAAGTGGTGAGGTGAGGGAGACTCCGCGGCGACCGCGCGATGAGTTCCTTCGCTGCGGCAAAGGACTCATCCACTTTTTTTCCGGTGAGCAGATTGAAATACGCGAGGTCGTTTTTCACCGAATCATCGTGCGGCCAGCGTTCGCGCATTTTCTCGAGCGTGTCGCACAGCATCTCCATGTCACCCCGGGCGCGCGCGATTTTCAGCAGGCCCTCCATGGCGGGGCGCGCGAAGGATGCATTCGAAGTCAGCGAACGGTACGCGGTCTCCGCCTGATCGAGACGCCCGCACTTTTCCGCATACTCCGCCACCTCCGCCATCCTCTCGGGCGAGGGACTGGCGGCGAGATGCGCGCGGTGCCAGTGCAGTTCTGCCACGGTGGCGCTGCCCAATTCCTCCGCCGCGCGTGCGAGATAGAGTTCCTTGATCGCGGCGTAGAGCGGCACGTCCTTCATCTGGAGGACGCGCTCGATTTCGTTCCAACGCTTGAGTCCGGCGAGGGCGTTCAGGCAGACGCGGAGAAGGTCCTGGCGCTTGAAGGCCTCATCGATCGGGATGAGGATGAGGATGCGCTCGTTCTCGCCGCGCGCATGCAGCCACATGCCGAAGGCGCAGCGATCACCGGGCTCGGATTTGCGGTATTTTTGCACCGCCGCATCGAGCATCGCTGCTCGCTGCTCGGGATGCAGCGCGAGGTCGATGCTGAAGGCGAGGATGCGATGCTGCACGGTCGCGAGCGGGTGATGCTCGAGGAGCGGCATCACTTTGCCTGCCACAGCCATCGGCACGCCGCGCATGGTGCCGAGTTGCATGAGCGCTTCGAGACCTTCGCGAGTGTTTTCCTTGCTGAGATCGAGCAGGGCTCGGATCGCTTCGTTGCGCAGCGCGTCGGATCCGCCCGCGAGTTGCAGGAGCGCCAGCAGGAGTTTTGCTTCCTGGCTGTCGGGTTCGGCCTGGACCGCTTTCGCAGCGAACTCGCGGGCCTTTTCGCCGTTCCCCTCCGCCGCGGCCCATCGCGCCGCCAGCCGGAAAAGTGCGCCGCCCGGCGGGCCGACTTTCAGCAGTGCCTCGATCTCATTTCCCGCCTCGGCGACGGCTTTCGACATGAGGAGATCTTCAGCATACGGCCGCCGATCCTCCGGCCTCATCGCGCCGCTTTGCGCGAGTTGCTTCCACAGCGGAATGGCCGCCGAGGACTGCCCGGTAAGCCGCTGCACCTTCGCAGCGATGCGGATCGCGGCAGGTTCGTCCGGCTTTGTCTGATATGCGGTACGTGCCTTCGCGACGGCTTCCTCGAGGTTTCCGCTGAGGATTTCCGCCTCCGCTTTCACTGCCATCCGCCGCGATCTCACGCCCTGCACCCAGAGGTAGATTGCGGGCCACTCCACGGCGATCACGGCCACTCCGATGAGCAGAAAGCCCACAATTGCCCACCAGTTGCGGCGGCGTTTGCGCGCTTCCTGAAGCTCTGGAGCAAGTAGCGTTTCGAGGGGCTGCACGGGGATGAATTAGCCGACATCTTACCTTCTCCGCAGGGTCCATGCCAATGATAGTTTCCGCCGCAGCGGTGCTCTCTGAGCGGAATGATCGCCCCGCTCACTCCGCACCGCCGGCCGATTTTGTCGTCGTTACGGGTCTGCCGCGCAGTTCAGCGACCAGCCACGCGGCGAAAATCCCGCTCCATCCCGTGCAGACATCTTCCAGTGAACTGGTCCGGCCTGGGATCCATTTTTGCACCACCTCGATCGCGCACACGAGCGCGAGGAGCGCGGCGAGTCGTGCGATCCGGTGCGCGAAAATCGCGGCGACCAGACTTTCGTGCCGCGAGTCGGTGTGACTGCGGATGAGGAAAATAATCAGCGCGAGAAAGCCGAACGCGGCGACGTTCACCAGGTAATCGTGCTCCGGCGCGGCCAGCCAGCGATAGAGCGGGAGCGGGACGATCCGGAAACGCGCGTGGCCGTTGTTCGGCATCAATGTGAGATACCCGATTGCGATGACCGACCCGGCGAGGAGTGCGCGATGCAGCGACCGGCGAAGGGTGTGGGGTGCCCGCGCACTTTCGCGTACGCGCGGCGCGGCCTGACCATGATGATCGGGCAGGCTCACGTGGACGTTCCGCCGAGCGGCGGACTGCCGGCACCGCGTTTCGCTTGCTGCTTGAGTTCATACGTCTTCGCCACGCTGAGGAATTCGTAGAACCCGTGGAGCCGCGCGAAGTAGAAACCCTCGCGTCCATCGAGAAATCCGCGCTGCACGAGGTACACGTAGAGGAAGCGCTGCAGGCCGCGGAAAGGGAGCATCTGCGACCACTGTTTGAGCTTTCGCCGCAGGCCGATGTCGCCTTTCTGCAAATGCTTTGCCCCCGCATGGAGATAGCGATCGAGCGCCACGCGCGCCTCCCAATTCGAGTAGCGGTTGTGCTTTTCCACGAAGACCGCGACGGACGGAAACGCGTAGTGATCCATCTCGCAGCGCAAACGCGCGGTCTCGCCCTGCACGACCACGTGCTCGTGCACTTCGTTGTCGCCGCTCTGCGTGTCCACGTCCGTCAGCTTTTCGTGGCGGCCGAGGCGATGTTTGAAAAGGCGCAGGTTCCAGTTCGGGTAGTACGCGTGGCGCAGCCATTTTCCCATGAACATGAACCGGCGGTTGATCCAGTAGCCGGCGATCGCGTGCGTCGCGTCGCTCACGATGGCGCGGAACTCCGCCTCGGCCCCCGGCGGCATCACCTCGTCCGCATCGAGGATGAAAACCCACTCGTGCGTGAACGGCAGATTTTCGAGCGCCCAGTTTTTTTTCTTCGGCCAGATTCCGTTAAAGTGAAACTGCACGACCTTCGCCCCGCATTTTTCCGCGATGGCCTGCGAGCCATCGGTGCTCTCCGAATCCACGACGAAAATCTCATCCGCCCACGCGACGGATGCGAGACAGCGCGGGAGATTCGCGGCCTCGTTTTTGATCGGGATCAAAATCGAAACGGGGACGCGGCTGGCAGTCGTCATCATCGGGAGGGTTCCGGTTGATCCCATTGCGCGCGCGGGCCGTCGGCAGCGGACAAAATCATCCGTGACTCAAACTGCGACGGGGAGCGATTTGCCCGGCTTCACCGTGACGAACGGGCCGAGGCACATCGCATCCATGTCCGTCCGCTGGTAGCAACTGATGGCCTGCTCCGGCGTGTCCACGATCGGCTCGTTTTCGTTGAAGCTCGTGTTCAGCACCACGGGCGTGCCGGACTGCGCGGCGAACTCGCGGATCAGTCCGTGGTATTTTTCATTCTGCGAGCGCTTCACCGTGTGCAGGCGGCCCGTGAAATCCTCGTGGCAAACTGCCGCCAGCTCCGTGCGCTTTTCCGGTTTGATTTTCACGACGTGCATCATGAAGGGGCTCTCCACGTCCTGCTCGAAATAATTCTTCACCTCCTCCGCGAGAATCGAGGGCGCGAATGGGCGGAAGGCTTCGCGGCGTTTGATCTTCGCGTTGATCAAATTCTTCATGCCCGGCCATCCGGGATTCGCGACGATCGAGCGGTTGCCGAGCGCGCGCGGGCCCCACTCGCTGCGGCCCTGGTACCAGCCCATCACATGGCCGGATTTCAGATGCGCGGCACCGCGCTGGTAAAGGGCGTCGCCATCGAAACGCTCGTACGCGAGGCCCGCAGCTTTCAGCGCAGCTTCGCACTCCGCCGCGGAATATTCCGGCCCCCACGACGCGTGATCGATGACGGGCGAGCGCGGTTTTTTCAGCACCGAATTCCAAACGTGGAGCGCCGCGCCGATCGACGTCCCGTCGTCGGATGCGGCGCACTGGATGTAGGATTTCTGAAATGGCGTCTCGCGGAGGATGCGCGAATTGCACACGCCATTCAGCGCGCAGCCGCCGGCGGTCACGAGCTTGTCGGTGGGAAATTGCGCGTGCAGCGAGGCGAGAAGTTCCAGCACGATCTGCTCGAAATATTTCTGGCACGACGCCGCGAGGTCCTTGTCGCGCTGCGTGAGTTCGTCGCCGCGCTTCCGCGGCTTGCCGAGCTTCTTCACAAGTTCATCCGTGTAGAGCCGCGCGAGGACGATCTCGCCCTTTTCATTGATGCACTCCTCGAAGGTCCCGCCGCTCGCGCGAATGTAGCGCTCGTCGAGACGGTAGTTTCCCTTCCCGTCGCTCACGACGAATTGCTTCAGCGCATCCACGTATTTCGGTTCGCCGTACGCGGCGAGTCCCATGACTTTGTATTCCTCGCCGAAGTGGTCGAAGCCGATGAACTGGCAGATGCCCGTGTAAAGATAGCCGAGCGAATTCGGCACGAAGAAACGCTTCAGCGGCGTGATCGTGTCGCCCTCGCAGCGCGCGAGCATCGTGGAGACAAAATCACCCGAGCCATCGTACGTGAGCGCCGCGGCGGAATCGAACGGGCTGGAAAAAAATGAACTCGCGGCATGGGCCACGTGATGCTCGACATCCACCTGCTGAAACTTGCAATCCGCACGGCCCACATCGCACGCCTTCGCCACCTGATCGCCGAGGCTCTCAAATTTCGTGCGGCGCTTGAGAAACGACGCCACCGCTTTCGCCGAGCGCACCGGATTCGAAATCACCCGGCGCACTTTCGCCGATTTGTTCGCGTTGCTGTCGTGCCCGACGGCCACAAATTCCACGTCCTTCACCGAGGCTCCCGCCATTTTCAACACGCGCCGGATCGCCTGCGCCGGGAAGCCTGCGATGTGCTTGAAGCGGGTGCCGAGTCGCTCTTCCGCGACGGCGGCGACGAGTTTTCCATCCTGCAAAATGCAGGCCGAGGCGTCGGGATGGTATGCGTTGATTCCGAGAATGAGGGACATGGGATTTCCTTGGCAAAGTGCGTGGGGTGACTCGCAGCACGGCTCAAAAAAGCCTGCGCCAATGAGAAGGTTGCAACAAAGGGGCAGTGCCATGCCGTAACGCGATTTTTCAGTCAAGCGATTCGGGCTGCGCCTTCACCCGGCACGCGCGTCTTAACGCAACCGTTTCATGGGCGACTGGATCGTTTCGATCAGCGCCTCCGCGGCCCGCGTCACTTCAAAGCGCGACTGAAAACATTGCCGTCCAATTTTCCGCATCGCCTCTTTTTCGTCCGCGGAAAGGTCGAGCCATTTTTGCAAAAGGCGCGTGGTGCCGGGCTCGTCGTCTTCGTCCACGAGCCCTGCGCGATCATTTTCGATTTCGCGCCAGATGTTCACCTTGTTGGAAATGAGCACCGGCGTGCCAACCGCGAGCGCCTCGGCGACGGCGATGCCGAAATTTTCCTGATGCGACGGCAGAATGAATGCCTCGGCGAGGCGCAGCATTCCCCACTTCAGATCACCGGTGAGCATGCCCGTCCACACGATGCGATCCGCGATGCCGAGTTGCTCTCCCAGCTCATGGAGTTCACCGCCCCACCCCGACTGATCGGGGCCGGCGAAGACCAGCTGGAGCGAATCGTCGGACAATGCGATTTTTGCGAAGGCGCGGACGAGGAGATCGCATCCCTTTTTCTCGTGGATGCGGCTCAGGAAAACAAACGCACGCTTGCCGGCGAGTTCCGGGAAACGCTGCAGCACCGCCTGCTTCTGCGCCTCCGCGTCGCCCGCCGGCGCGGCGATGCCGTAGTTCACGACGACCTCATGGCAGCGGTAAAGCCAGAAGGATTCGCGCGCGGCGCGGCACTCCTCCTCCGAGGTGAAAAGCACCGCGCGCGCATCGCGCAGCATCCGGTAATCCGCCCACGGCCAATACAGCCATTTTTTCCAGTGCTTCAGCGGATACGCGCGCTTAAACCACGGATCCAACATGCCGTGCGGAAAGACAAAATACGGCGTGTCCGTCCCGCGCAGCGCGCGCCACACGCCGAAGCCGCTGTATTGCCAGAGCCCGCTCACGATCACCGCATCGTACTCGCGCCGGTGCTCTTTCAGCCACGGCACAAATTTCACCGCATAGCCGTAGCCGGATCGCACAGGGCCCATCGCGTGGACTTTCACCGGGCATTCCTTCACCCACGCATCGTCGGGCGAATCCAGCGACACGATCTCCGTCTCATGCCCGGCCGCGCTGTGGACGCGCGCCACTTGCTTGATTCCCTCGATCGGGCCGCCTCCTGCGGGATTGACGGAACGGATCGAGCGAAGAATGCGCATGAGATTTTGCAGGATGAAAATGGGACGGCGGCGACTTGCGAGCGCCGTCGCGGAGCACGCGAAAACAGCGGAGCGGCGACCCTAAACGGAGAGGCCGCGCGGCGCGGAGAAAAAACATCCGCGAAGTGAAGCGGGCAACATTTTGGAAAGCAAAAACCCCGGACGCCGCGAGGCATCCGGGGTTTGCGAAAAGGGTTGGAGTTTCTGTTTTACGCAGCCTTCGGCAGCGTGACGCCCGGCTTGCTGGCGAGTGCGGCCTTGGCTTTTTCAACGAGCACCTTGAAGGCCGCTTCGTCTTCGTAGGCGAGTCCGGAAATCACCTTGCGGTCGAGCGTGATTCCGGCGGCCTTGATGCCCTCCATGAATCGGCTGTACGTGAGGCCGTTCGCGCGGGCGGCGGCGTTGATGCGCTGGTTCCAGAGTTTGCCAAACATGCGCTTGCGCGTCTTGCGGTCGCGGAACGCCCAGTATTGGGCTTTCATCACGGCGTTCTTCGCGTAGCGGAACAGTTTGGATCGGCGGCCGCGGAATCCCTTCGCGGCGTCGAGGACTTTTTTGCGGCGCTCGCGCGACGCGGGAGCGTTGGTGGCTCTTGGCATGGTGTCTGTTTATGTTGCCCGGCTGGCTGTTTGGTTTTGGTGAAATGGCCGGGCTGCCTCGCCTGCCGGTGAGTCCTCCGCGATTGGGAAGACAGGCGCCCGAGCCGATGTGCTTCGTCCGCTTACGCGAACGGCAGGAGCTCCCTGATACGAGGGACCATGGTCTTGTGGACTTGGCCGTCTTTGCCGAGCTTGCGCTTGCGCTTCGAGCTCTTGCTCGAAGCGAGATGGCGAAGGCCTGGTTTGCGACGCATGATCTTGCCCGTACCAGTGATTTTGAACCGCTTGGAAGCGGATTTTTTCGTCTTGCGACGTGCAATGGATCTTGGCATGGGGCGCGGAACGTAGCGGGCGAAGTCCGGATGGCAACCACTTTCTCCGCTGTGGCGCGGCGGCGGTTCCGGGAGGAAATCCGCGCAAACGCGAACCCCTCAGAGGCACGAAATCTGCAATCTCTCCGGACCACATCATGCCTCTTTACGATACGAATGGACGGATTGTCGGCGCACCCGCAAGTGCCGTCGGAAACAGCGCAGCGACCGTCCCGCACACGAACAGACACGCGCCCGAACCTGCAACGACCCTGGTGCCGCCGCCCGCGCAGCCCGCCGAACCGCCGCGCACCGCGACGGGCATCGGCGATGTGCGCTCGCCCGTTTTTTCCACGCCGCCGCTCCCGATCGATGATCTGCTGCGCGCGATGCTCGCCGTCGGCGAAGGCGTGAGCGATTTGTTCTTCATCGTGGGCCGCGCGCCGCAGGTGGAAAATTTCGGCAAGCTCGCGCCCGTGGACGACACGCAATTTTCGGCCGGTTTCACCGCGCCGCAGACCGAGGGGCTCGCGCACTGGATCGTCGGCACGCAGCAGCGGCTGCTCGATGATCTGCGCAACACCGGCTCGTGCGACTGCAGCTACGCGCTCGGCGACACCGCGCGGTTCCGCGTGAATGTCTTCAAGCAAAAGGGCAGCTTCGCGATGGTGCTGCGCAAGCTGAACACGCGCATCCCGACGATGGAGGACCTGAAACTCCCGCCGGTTTTCAAGCGCATCATCCAGGAAAAAACGGGCCTCATTTTCGTGACCGGCGCGACCGGCAGCGGCAAGACGACGACGCTCGCCGCGATGCTGAACGGCCTGAACGAGGACCACCCGATGCACATCGTGACGCTCGAGGACCCGGTGGAATTTCTGCATCCGCACAAGGCCGCGACTTTCTGCCAGCGCGAGATGGGCAAGGATTTTTCCAGCTTCGCGATGGGGCTGCGCGCGGCATTGCGGCAGGCGCCGAAAGTAATCCTCGTCGGCGAAATCCGCGATCGCGAGACGATGGAGATCGCGCTCACCGCGGCGGAGACCGGCCACGTCGTCTTTTCCACGCTGCACACAATCAGCGCCGCGCAGTCGATCAACCGCGTGCTCGGCATGTTCAGCAAAGAGGAGGAATCGCAGGTGCGCGAGCGCCTCGCCGAGACGCTGCGCTGGGTCGTGAGCCAGCGCCTCGCGCCGAAGATCGGTGGCGGCCGCGTGATGATCCCGGAAATCCTGGGCAGCAACATGCGCTCGCGCGAGGCGATCCAGCTCGGTGAAAGCGAAGTGCGCAACATGAACGACATCATCACGCAGTCGCGGCAGGACGGCTGGTGTACTTTCGAGCAAACGCTCTGCGAGGCGCTCGAGGAAAAGAAGATCACCGAGGAGACGGCGATGCTGCTTTCGGTGAATAAAACGCGGATGCGCCAGATGCTCGACCGCGTGAAAAAGGCGATGGGCCACGACGAGGACAGCCGGCATTCCTTCAAGCTCGCGGAACTCGACGAGCACCTGAAAAAGCCCGCGCCCGCCCCTGCGACACCCGGAGCAGCGCCGCTCGCCGCGCCAGCGCCGATGCGGGTCGCGGCGTCCGCGACGGCACCCGTGACCGTGGTCGCGGCACCGCTGCCCACGGTGCCGGGGAACTTCAAGCTGCGGAGCTGATCGCGACCTTCAAAGTCGCTGACACGCACCGTCGGAGTGTGGCAGAAGCCCTGCGTGCTTGCCGCTTTTCTCCATTCATTCGGGCCGTTCATCTTCCGCATCGGCGATGTCGGACCTCGCTGGTACGGGCTCTCCTACGTCGCCTCCGCGCTCGTCGCGTACTGGCTTTACCGTCGGCTCGCGGTGCGCGGCTACACGGATGTCGCGCCGGAGAAAGTCGCGGATTTCATCACGTGGACGGGCCTCTTCGGCGTGCTGCTCGGCGGGCGGATCGGGTGGATCGTTTTTTACGGAATCAAGGAACCGCACGAAACTCCGTGGTGGATGTTCGAAGTGTGGAAAGGCGGCATGTCCAGCCATGGCGGAATCCTCGGCCTTGTGCTCGTCACGTTCGTGCTTTCGCGACGCTGGAAAATTTCGTGGACGAGCATCGGCGACACGCTCTGCGTCGTGGCGACGACCGGACTCTTCCTCGTGCGCTGCGCGAATTTCATCAACGGCGAACTCATCGGCAAACCCGCGGACGTCCCGTGGGCCGTGCAATTTCCCCGCGAGCTGCTCGACACGCCGGTGGGCCGCAACGAGATCGCACCGAGGGTCGTGGAAGCACTCGACCGTTCCGCCACCGAGATCGTCGAGACCATCCCGCGCGACGCGGTGACGAATCGCGTGCTCATGGAAAATCTCACCCCGCGGCATCCCTCGCAGCTCTACGAGGCGCTGCTCGAGGGCGTGCTCATGTTTGCCGTCCTGTGGTTCATGCGCACGCGCTGCCGCATGCCGCGCGGCGTGCTCACGGGATCATTTTTCATCCTCTACGCGACGACGCGGATCGTGAGTGAAGTCTTCCGCGAACCGGATCCCGCATGGGCCGTCGGCTCGTTTTCCGCGGGGCAATTTCTCTCGCTCTTCATGTACGGCATCGGCGCGGCATTCATCGTGTGGGGACTCCGCACGCAGCACTACGAGAAGGCCGACCGGCGGAATTGACGCGCGCCGCCCGCGCTGGCAATTCCGGCGGCATGAAAACATTCGCCCCGCTGCTCGCCCTCGCGCTCGCCGCCACGGCGTCCGCCGAAGATGATGGCAAGCTGACGATCGAAATCCCCTCCTCCGTGCAGGCGACCATCGCGCTGGAAAAAGGCGACGCCGGCAAGGTGCGCGATTTCCGCAAAGTGAACGAATCCGACGGCACGACCTACGTCATCGCGATTCTGGTGAAGGAAAAAGCGTGGGAGCTTTCCCTCGACGCATCCGGACGCGTGCTGCGCAAACGCCTCGACACCGGCGATGGCGCGCCACGCATGGTGCGCCTGGAAGCGCTCCCGGCCAACGTGCGTGAGACGATGCAACGCGAGGCTGGCGCTGCGGTGCTCGGAGAAATCGAACTCCTCGAACAGCGGACGAAATACGTCGGCGAGGCAAAGCACGGGAAGCGGAAGTACCGGATCGAAGTGGACGCCGACGGCGTGCTGCTGAACAAGGAATACCTCGGCGAGGAAGACTGACCACGCGGGAAATATCCGCTGCTTCGCATGGCCATCGCCGCCGATTTCCAAACGATCACGCCCACGCTCTTCGCGTGGCAGGCATTCGAGCCCGCGGTGAAATGCGACCTCTCCTCGTGCGCGATCGACGGCGCGGACGGACTGATTTTCATCGACCCGATCGAACTCGCCGAACCCGCGCTGGAGAGGCTGCTGCACGGCCGCACGTCCCGCGCGATCCTCCTCACGAATGGAAATCACGCCCGCGCCGCGGGAAAATTGCGCGCGCTGCTCGGCGTGGAAATCCTCGCATCCGCCGACGCCGCCGGCCTCGAACTGACGCCCGACGGCACGCTCACAGCCGGCCAGATCGCTCCGGGCAAAATGGAAGTGATCGCACTGCCCGGCGCCGGTCCCGGCGAAATCGCGCTGATCGGAAATGGCGTCGCCTGCCTCGGCGATGCGCTGATCCACCTTCCGCCGGAAGGATTCCGCCTTTTGCCGGACAAGTATTGCGCGGACCCGGCGCAAATGCGGCGCTCGCTGAGAAAACTGTTGTCTTGTGATTTCCAAGTCATGACCTTCGCGCACGGTGCTCCCCTCGTCTCCACGGCGCATCGGCAACTCGAACAGCTCCTCGCATGAAAAAATCGCCCGCCTTTCTCCTCACGCTCTCGCTCTCGCTGATCACGACGGCCTTTTCCGGGGCACCCGTCCCGGCCGTCGTCGCGAAGCCCACCGCGCAAATCGCCGAGCCCGCCTCGCCCGCGGTGGAGACGACGACGCCCGTGGAAATGGAGGCGGATGGGCCGGAAAAAATCATCGCACGATTTTTCTCCTACCTCCTCCGCCGCGAAGTGGATCAGGCCTACGACCAACTCACGCGCGGTACGAAGATCGCCGAGCGCGCGGAGGATGTGAAGCTCCTGAAGTCGAAGACCAAGGAGGCGATCACCGTCTTCGGGCCGATGCTCGGCTTCGACACGGTCGTGAAAAAAAATGTCGGCTCCCGCCTCGTGCGCTACACGCTGTTGTCGCTCGGCAAGGAATTCCCGCTGCGGTGGCGCTTCTATTTTTACAAGCCGCAGGACACGTGGCGGCTGATCGATCTCCGCGTGGATGACCGGCTCGCAGCGATGTTTGAGGAGACGGAGGAAGCGCGCGCGCGGGAAGAGCGTCCGTAGATGCTCGCCGACGCGCTGCGGTTCATCCGTTTTTCGCACACGATTTTTGCGCTGCCCTTTGCGCTCGGCGCGATGGCGGTCGCGGCGGACGGATTTCCGGGATGGAAACTTTGCGGGCTGATTTTGCTCGCGATGATTTTCGCGCGCACCGCGGCGATGGTTTTCAACCGGCTCGCGGATTGGGAAATCGACCGGCGCAATCCGCGCACCGCCGCCCGGCATACGCTGCTCCCGAAGCCCGCCGCCCTCGGGTTGCTCGCGCTCAGCGCCGTAGCGTTTGTCCTCACGACGCGGTTCATCAATCCGCTGTGCTTCCGGCTTTCACCCGTCGCACTCGCGATCGTCTTCCTCTATTCGCTCACAAAACGCTTCACGCACGGGAGCCATTTTTTCCTCGGTCTCGCGCTCTCCGTCGCGCCCGTCGGCGCATGGCTCGCAATCCGCGGGCACTTCGATCTCCCGCCGCTCGCGCTCGCGCTCGCGGTGCTGCTGTGGGTCGCGGGCTTCGACATCATCTACGCCACGCAGGATCATGAATTCGATCGCGCCGAGGGGCTGCATTCCCTCGTGGTGAAAATGGGCGTCGCGCGCAGTCTCGCCGTCGCGGGCGCGCTGCACTGGCTCATGCTCGCGGCGCTCGCAGGCTTCGGCTGGCTGGCGGCGCTCGGGCGCGTGTACTTCGGCAGTCTCGCGCTGATCGCGGCGGCGCTGATCTTCGAGCAGCGCAGCGCGCGCAGCCTCGATGTGCGCGGCATCAACCGCGCATTTTTCCAGAGCAATGCCTTCGTCAGCGTCGTCTTCGTCGCCGCGGTTTTCCTCGACGTGTGGCTGCGGGCAAAGTGAGCCGGCGCTCAGCCGCGCAGCGAGAGCCACAGCGTCCGCGCGCCGTGGCCGGGCGGAAAATCCGGCGGAATCGCGAGACGATTTAGGTCGCCCGCACGCCGGTGGAACTTCAGCGCGAAACGCGCGACGCGTTCGAGATCGGCGTGCTGGATCGTCGTGCAGTTCGTCGAAATGAGCATGCGCGCGGACGGCGCGGCGAGTTCCATCGCGGCGAGCACGAGATCCTCCAGGTGCTGCCCCACCTGCCAGCGCCGACCCTTGTTGCCACGGGAAAAAGTCGGCGGGTCGAGCACGATGGCATCGAATTTCTCCCCGCGCCGCGCGAGCCGCGGCAGCACTTCCAGCACATCGTCGGCGAGGAAGCGGTGGCGCGTTTTCGGATCCAGATCGTTCAGCAAAAAATTCGCGCGTCCGCGGTCCAGCGATTTTTTTGAGAGATCGATGCTCACCGTCTCCGCGCCCGCGAGCGCGACGGCCACGCTGAACGAGCAGGTGTATGCAAAGGTATTCAGCAGCCGCTTCGGTGCCGCTTCGCGGAGGAAGGCGCGGTTCATCCGCTGATCGAGGAACAGCCCCGCCGAGTATCCCGCGGCGAAATCCAAGCCGTAACGCACGCCATTTTCACGCACCTCGCCCGCGAGCGGCAGCGCGGGATCTCCGCTCAGCAGCACGGGCGGATCGCGATCCTCATTTTGTCGCGGGAGGAGTTTTGCAAAAATGCGCCGCGGCTGCCATCCGTTCGCCGCGCTCCATTCCGCGAGGCTGCCGCTCATCGCATCGAGCGCCTTGGCAGTTTTGTACGAGATGAGCGCATCCTCCGCGAGCCGCTCGACCCAGCCATTCGTGCCGGAAAAAATCCGGTGCGCATTCGTCTGCCCCGCCTCGAACGCGGCGAACTGTGCGGGAGCGATCCAGCCGGGTTTCATGACTGCGGCTTCGGTGAAAAGAACAGCCGCGCGTACGCGTAAGCGATCGTCTCATCGAGCACCGTGCGGAAGCCCGCGCTCGACGCCCACCAGCGGTTCGGGTCGAAACTTTTCTCCTCCACATTGCTGATGCCAACATGCACGCGGGGTCCGAGTGCCTTTTCATAGACGAGCCGCGTGCGCCGCGAATGCGCGCCATTGCCGGCGATGTTGATTTTCGCATCCACCGCGCCGTGCTCCTGCAGCCACTGCCGCAGCGCGAGCGCGGAGGCGTAGCTGCGATCGCGCTCGACCGGCGGCGCGGGGATCGCTTCGAGCGCGGCGGCGGGCACGCCGAGTTTCATGCAGTAGGCTTTCGCATATTCGGCAAAGGTCTGGTACTCGCGCATCGGATGGCCGACATCGATCGGCCCGCCGGTCAGGCAAATGCGCTCGTACCGCGCATTGCGAAAATCTTCCACCGCGCTGTCGATGACGTAGTCGGCCGACCAGCCTTCGATGACGAGGATGCCGCCGGGGAGCGGATCGTTGACCGCGAGAAAACCGTAGAGATTCCGAATGATCAAAACGGATCCCGCGCCGATCACGAGCAGCAGCGCGAGCCATCCGCGCCACGTCGGCACGACGCACTGCCGCCGGTGCAGGAGGCCGAGAAAAGTTTTGGGGCGATTCATCCGGCGCGCACTCTCCACGCGCAGTTCGGATGGAAGCAAGGTCGAACCGGCATCGCTGCGCGTGGCAGCGATCGCGAATGACGCCGATCCAAATTTACCGCCCGTCGCGCGCTTGGTTGCAGTGCCGCGCGGCATCGCTTGCCGCAAGGCGACGCATCCACATAGAACCAATTCATGAAATTCCTCCTCGCTCTTCTGCTTCCCGTCACGCTCTTCGCCGAAGACGTCCGCCCCGTGCCGCCTCCCGGCATCGAGATCCCGGCCGCGGACCGCGCGGAGATCGAGGCGGGCGTGAAAAAGCTCGGCGACGAAATCGCGAAACTGCGCGAACTCGGGAAAAAGAATCCGCTCATCGAGCGTGAACTCCCGAATGTGGAAATCTTCCACAAGTCCGCCGACTGGGCCGTGCGCTACGGCGAGATTTTCGACGCGAAGCAAATCGCCATCGCAAAGGATCACATCCTGCAGGGCCTCGACCGCGCCGAGGCGCTCGCGAAAGGACAGACCCCGTGGAACTACGCGAACGGTCTCGTCGCGCGCGGCTATCGCTCGAAAATTGACGGCTCCGTGCAGCCGTACGGCGTGCTCATTCCCGAGACGCTGCAGGGCTTCTCGCCCGACGGCGCGCACGACGCGACGGCCGGGGGCGAGGCCGCGAAACCGCACTCCGTCCCACTCCATTTCTGGTGCCACGGTCGCGGGGAGAAGAACACCGAGCTGCCCTTCATCAACGGCGTGCAAACCAACAAGGGTGAGTTCACGCCCGACGGCGCGATCGTCTGCTACCTCTTCGGCCGGTACTGCTGCGCGAACAAATTCGCCGGCGAGAGCGACCTTTTCGAGGCGAAGGCCGACATCGCCGCGCACTACCCGATTGACGAGCAGCGCCTCGTCATCCGCGGCTTCTCGATGGGCGGCGCGGCCGCGTGGCAGTTTGCGTTTCACTTTCCCGGCATGTGGGCCGCCGCCGCGCCCGGCGCGGGCTTCGCGGAGACGGAGGAATTTTTCCACAGCACGCTCTACGCGGAAGGCGCCACGCCGCCGCCGTGGTGGGAGCGGACGCTCTGGCGCTGGTACGACGTGACCATCTGCGCGCGCAACGTCGCGGGCCTTTCGCTCGTCGCCTACTCCGGCGAACTCGACGGCCAGAAGCAATCCGCCGACATCATGCTCCGCTACGCCGCGCAGGAAGGGCACAGCTTCACGCACATCATCGGCCCCGGCGTGCCGCACAAATATCACCCCGACGCGAAGCCGGTCATCGAGAAGTTCATTGATGTCGCGCTCATCAAGGGCCTGGACCCGGTGCCGAAGTCCGTGAGCTACACCACCTACTCGCTCATCTACCCGAAGCGTGCATGGGTCACGATTGCCGGTATGGAAAAATCATGGGAACGCGCCGACGTGGATGCGACGATCGAGAAGGACACGCTCACCGTGAAGACAAAGAACATCTCGAAGCTATATCTTACGCCCGGAGCCAAGGCATTCCCTCTGAATTCACATCCGAAGCTCGTGATTGATGGTGCTACCCTCACGCTCAGCGGCTTTCTTTCTAGGCCAACTGGAGAGATCCAAGAATACGTCGCCTTGCTTTCTAAAATCGGCGGAAAATGGACCTCGGACCTCACGGACGCCCCAGCCGCATTCGATGAGGCTCGCAAACTCATCCGTAGTGAACCTCCAGTAAAGAATTTTGACATCTGCGGTCCCGTGGACCACGCCTTCATGTCGAACTTCCTCTTCGTCCGCCCCACCGGCGCGCCACTCAATGAAGCGCTCGGAAAATGGACGAAGTCGGAGATGGAGCACGCGATCAAGTCCTGGCGCGCAGTCTTCCGCGGCGATGCGCCGATCAAAGACGACACCGCCGTGACCGCCGACGACATCGCGAACTGCAACCTCATCCTCTGGGGCGACATTTCCTCGAACGCCATCATCAGGAAAATCGCCGCCGAGCCGATTCCCACGAAGACGCCTGACTTCGAGACAGCCAAGCCGACGCCCGACCGCGAGACAGCCAAGCCAGCGCCGTCAGCAGCTGATTTCGACAGTGGAACATCGAGCGCAAACAAGAAGCCCACCGCCCCGCTGCTCCCGATCCTGTGGGGAAAGAACGAACTCAACTTCAAGACCTACCGCCTCGATCCCGCGCGCTACGCCCCCATCCTCATCTACCCGAACCCGCTCAACCCCACGCGCTACGTCGTCCTCAACAGCGGCCACACCTTCCGCGAATTCGCGCTGCTGAACAACAGCGACCAGACGCCGAAGCTGCCCGACTGGGCCCTTGTGGACATCACCGTCCCCGCCGACGCCAAATGGCCCGGCCTCATCCTCGACGCCGGCTTCTTCGACGAGCACTGGAAGTAGGAAGACAGCCGTCCCCGGCTGTCCCGGCAAACAGCCGTCCCGGCTGTACGGACAGGCCGGAGGCCTGTCTGCCAAGACAGGCGAGGACGCCTGTCTTCCTCTCGCACCCCGCGCCCGCCACTAATTAAACCCATGCCTGCTCCCCCGCCCCGCACGCCGTGGTATCGCATCCTGTACGTGCAGGTGCTCATCGCCGTCGCGCTCGGCATTGTCGTCGGGCACTGGTGGAAGGAGATCGGCGCAGCCGTCGCGCGCAGCGGGATTTTCGGCGCGCACTTCGGGTGGCCCGACGTGAAGGACGCGCTGAAGCCGCTCGGCGACGGCTTCATCAAGCTCGTGAAAATGATGATCGCGCCGATCATTTTCTGCACCGTCGTCCACGGCATCGCCTCGATGGGCGACTTGAAAAAGCTCGGCCGCATCGGGCTGAAGTCGCTCGTGTATTTCGAGGTCGTCTCCACGCTCGCGCTCATCATCGGCCTCGTCGTCGTGAACGTGCTGCAGCCCGGCGTCGGCTTCCCCTTTGATCCCGCGACGCTCGATCCGAAAGCCGCGCAGGAATACGCCGCAAAGGCGCACGCGCTGACCACGAAGGATTTTCTGCTGAACATCATTCCAGACACTTTCTTCGGCGCGTTCACCTCGGGCGATTTGCTGCAAGTGCTCTTCGTCTCCCTGCTCACCGCGTTCGCGCTCGTCGCGATGCGCGAAGCCGCGCGACCGGTGCTCGCCGGCATCGAAATCGCGTCGCAGGTTTTCTTCGCCGTCATGCGCCTCGTCGTGCGCGCCGCGCCCATCGGCGCGTTTGGCGCGATGGGCTTCACCGTCGGCAGCTACGGCCTCGGCGCGCTGAACAAACTGCTCGCGCTCATGGCCGGCTTTTATCTCACCGCGGGAATGTTCGTCATCGTCGTGCTCGGCAGCATCGCGTGGTGGTGCGGCATTTCGATTTTCCGCTTCCTCGCTTTCATCAAAGACGAACTCTTTCTCGTCCTCGGCACGAGTTCCTCCGAAACCGCACTGCCCGGCCTCATCGAGAAAATGCAGCGCCTCGGCTGCGCGAAAAACACCGTCGGCCTCGTCGTGCCGACCGGCTACAGTTTCAATCTCGACGGCACGAACATCTACATGGCGATGGCCGCCGTCTTCCTCGCGCAGGCGACGAAGACGCCGCTCGACCTGAAGCATCAGATTAGCCTCCTCATCATCGCGATGATCACCTCGAAAGGCGCGAGCGGCGTGACCGGCGCGGGCTTCGTCACGCTCGCCGCGACACTCAGCGCGGTGCCCGGAATCCCCATCGAGTCGCTCGCGCTGCTCGTGGGCATCGACCGCTTCATGAGCGAATGCCGCGCGCTCACGAATTTCATCGGCAACGGCATCGCGACCATCGCGATCAGCCGCTGGGAAAATGAAGTCACGCCGGAGACGCTGCGTGAAAATCTGCGCAACCCGCCGCCGACTTTGTCCGATTTGCCAAGCACGATGATCGCGCGCGAAAGTTCGTAGGCGTGGACGGAAGCCCACGACGCGCTCTCCCGAGCGCGCCTACCATCCCGCGACTACGGCTCCAGCGGCGGCCAAAGTAGGCGAGGTTGGAAACCCCCGCCCACTTTGCCTCCCCGCTCACGGTCCGAGGCGCACGCGGTAAAATCGCAGCGTCTCGAACGGTGAAATCGGCAGCGAGATGGACGCACTCGCCGCCGTCGCCGTGACGGGCGCGCCGACATCCTGCCAGTTCGCGTTCTGCAAGCTCGGCGTCGTCTGCACCTGATATTTTCCGCCCGCGACACTCGACCACGAGACGCTCACGCTCAGCCCGTCCGCCACGCGCGTCACGTTCGCGATGCGGAAGACCGACGTCGCATCATTCGGCACCGTGCCCGCGGCGAATTCACTCTGGTTGTCCTGCCCGTCGCCGTCGGGATCGTCCGCCACGCCGCCGATGCCGGGCGTGTTTGCGCTGCTGCCGAAATGCGTGAAGGCCCATGCGTTGAACGGCGTCTCCGTGAGCGTGAGCGCGTTCACCGTCGTCGCGCCGAGCGCACCGTACGCCGGGTTGCTCAGCGTCACGCTCAGCGTCTTCGGCCCGGCGATGGCCAGCGGATTGAAAAGCGGAATACTGATCGTCTTCGGCGCGACGTCGCCGTCCGCCCAGTTCAGCGTGCCAGTCCTCGCAGTGTAATCCATGCCGGCGATCGCGGTCCCGTCGGCCGTCGCAAAATCCACGCTCACCGGGCCCGTGCTCCCGCCCGTGCGGGTGACGCTCAGCATCGCCGGACCCGCACTTTTCACGACTGAGACAGCGGCAACCGCGTGCTGCATCGCGCCGGGCGGGTGCGTGCCTTTCCACTGCGCGAGCAGGGTGAGCAGCGCCTGCGGTGTGTTCGTCGGCTTGCCGTTGTGAACGGGATCAGTCGCGAACGGATCAGTCTGGTTCGTCGTGTTGATTCCGTGGCAGTTCGCGCAGGTGCGGATTTCACCGGGCTGGAAAGTCACCCAGAATCGCTCCTTCACCTGGCTCGTCTTCGCCGCGTCGTTGTCGAGCAGGTTCGTGCAGACGGCCTTGCCCGCCGGAATGATCACAGCGAAAGATCCGTCGTTGCCGAGCCTCGTCGCGCCGGGCGGCGCACCGGCGGTCTGCACATTTTCCGCGAGCGCGGGCCCGTTCAGCGGCGTGGCCACGACACGCCGTCCCGCTGCGGGCAGCGCGCCGCCGAGCGTGTAGCCGCGCCGCAGATCGGCCTGCAAAAATTGCACCCAGCCTATGCTGTAGATCGGTGTGTTCGCGGGCGAAGGTGCGAGCGTCTGTGTGTTCGACCACGCGATTTTCAAATTGAACGGCTGCTGCCGATCGTGCCGGTCGCGCATCGTCACGTTGCGGCTCACGCTGAGTGCATAGTTGTTTCCCGTGAGCCAATTTTGAAACGTCGGCAGATGCACATTCGCCGTGGTGAATGCGGCGCTTTCGATCGGATCCACAACGCCCGCAGTGATCGTCGTCGGCGCGGTGATCGGCGCGACCTCGGCGGGATCGAGTTCCCACGCAGTGCCGCTCCACGTCGTGATCTGCGACTGCCCCGGCACCCAGTAGCTCGCGTTGATCGTGATGCCATTCGTGAGCGTGACATCCGGCACGAACTGCGCGCCCGAGGGCTTCAGTGACTTCAGCCGGAAATTCCACGGCGTGCTCGGGGCGGCGACGCTGCCGCGATTCCAGTCCGTCTGATCAATTCCAGTCGCCGCCGTCGCGACGAGCGCGCCGTCTTTCAGCGGAACGGCGTTGCGATAGATCGTCTCCGGCGTCGCAAGCGGCGAAAGCGGTGACACCGGTGTGGTGATGTTCATACCCACACGCACGACCGGGATGTTCAGCGGCCGCCTCGCGCCGGTCACGCTGCCGGTGATGTAGGTCACCGTCATCGTATCGGGATTCACGCCCGCGCCGGCGTTCGTGAGCTTCACGATGCCGCCCGCGCCATGCGTGCCGAGGTCCACGGCATCCACTCCGAAAAACGTGCCGGGATTCAGCGGGTCCTCGCGCATCCACATGAAGTTGTTGAATGCATTGTGCGCGACGAGCCCGGCATACGTGCTCGTGGTCGGGCTGAAATTCACGAGCGTGCCGTCGAGCGCGAAGCTCTTGTTAAACGCCCCCGCGACTTCGTGACGTCCGACGTGGTTCAGGATTTCGCCGCCGGTGCCGTCGAGGTTCAGCATCCACGGCAGGAAAATATTTGTCGTCACGCCATTCAGCGTCAGCGTCGGCACGCCGCCCACGAGCGTGCTGAATTCGTCGAAAAGCGTCTTCTTGTCCGCGTTCCGAGGCTCCGGAAAAATGTCGAGATGCTGCCCGAGCGTCCACGCCGTGCCCGGCGTGAATGCCGCACCGGAAGTTTCGTCCGCAAAATTTCCCGAGCCATTCCCCGTCGCGTGCCAGCCGCCAAATGCCGTCGGCGCGGGTTCATTGTACGGCGCGGTCGGGATGCTGTCGCGCTCGTCCGTCACCGCCTCGATGTCGCGCGACATATGATCCCAATTCACAAACACAAGCCGCCCCGCGCTGTCCACCTGCGGCGAAAATGCGCCGCTCGGCGAATGGTGCATCAGTTTCAGCGACGAAGCATTTGCGGGATCAAGTTTCCACAGGCCGCTCGTCGTCGGCAGGCCGAGATATTCCTCGCGCTGCGTGAGGTGCGGCTGGCCGTTGTACGGCCGGTCGCTCGCGAAGATGATTTTGTCGTCCGGCGTGTAGCACGGCATGATGTTGTTGTAGGGCGGCTGGTTCGCGACCTTCGTGAGCACCGGCTTCACATTCGCCGCGAGCTGCGCCTGGGTCGGCAAAGTGATCTCGAAAAGCTGTCAGGTGGAATTCGCCGCGTCGCTCCCGCTCGTGGGCGCGCCGATGACCATGCTGAAAATCGCCTTCTGCGCGAGCCAGTGGACGCACGGATTCCGCACCGCGATCGTGTTCGCCGCCGGCTGCCCGCCGGGGATCGCGCTCCAGTCCGCGACGGCGAGCAGATTGATGACCTGGTGATTCAGCGTGCCGTTTGCATTCGCGGGGAAGCGAATTATCAGCGAGCCGCCGCGCCCCGCGAACGCCGTGCCTCCGAGATGATTTCCAAACGGCGACACGCACGACATGTAGTTGTTCGGGATCGTCCGCGTATTCACCTCCTCGGGCATCGGCACCTGCGTGACGAAGAGAATCGGATTCGTCGGATCCGCCGCGCGCGCGAACGGCATGGCAAGCAAGGCAAAAAGCGCGAACAAACGGGGGAGTTTCATGGGGAGATGGGTTGGTTCAACCTCGGTGAGACGGAATGTGTGCAAAGCTGACAACGTGCCTGCCAGCGTCAATGCCACCAAAGTGGCATCCATCCGCAAGAACGCCGTGAGCAAACTTCGGACGCAGCCACAGCTCGAATCGCTCCCTGCGCGGGAGCGGAGTCGGATCGTTCAGCCAAGCCTCGAATGCATCGCGCGACCGGAGCTTCCGCGCTCCTGCGAGCCACACCCACTCCTCGGCGGTCATCACCGCCCGCTCCAGAGCGCGTTCAGTCGTGCATCACAAACGGCTCGCCGCGGTGCGTCTCCTTAAAGTCCGGCAGGAATTCCGCATACCTGCCGCTCTTGAGCAGCTCACGCTGGTGGGCATCCACGAACGCGACGTATTCTTCCCACGAAAGCGTCGGCGCAGGCGGATGCTCGTGGTTCGCGGGAAGTTCGAGATTCACAAGATCGGGTCTCATAGATAGCCACGCTCCTTTAGCACTGAAACGCACTCTTGCGAGGCATACCTCGTGCAAACCTGCCCCAGCTCATCGCCCGTGACTGCACCGGGATTGCGCTCCAAAAGCTCGATCACATCAGCCATGTCTTTCAGCATTCGCTTCGGATTGTTTTTCACGGCATGGAGCTTGAGCGCGATGAGGTGAGCCACGCATGGGACGTGAAGCGACCCGCCATCGGAAGGCATTCTCTCGCGGCTGGCCCAGATTTTTTCAAACGTCGCCTCGTCCACGAACATCGCGTGGATGGGCATTCCGCCCGGCTTTCCCTCGAACCAGTACTCGTGAAATGAACTGAAGCCACCCGCGCGCTGGAAACCGTGACTGCCAAGCACTGCGCTCAGTTTTTCGACTGAGGACTTCGCCACCATGCAGTCCACATCCACCGTCGTCCTCACATACCCATGCGCTCCGAGTGCATTGCCGCCGATCACCAGCACGGGACATTCCGCCTCCGCGATGGCTGCGAGCGCGGCGGCGATGGTCGCCATGGCCTAGAAAAAGATCGGGATGATCAAAATCGCCACGATGTTCACCACTTTGATCATCGGGTTGATCGCCGGGCCGCTCGTGTCCTTGTACGGATCGCCGACGGTGTCGCCGGTCACGCTGGCCTTGTGCGCCTCGCTGCCTTTGCCTCCGTGGTGGCCTTCCTCAATGTATTTCTTTGCGTTGTCCCACGCACCGCCGCTGCTCGTCATCGAGATGCCCATGAAGAGCCCCGTGACGATGCTGCCCACGAGCACGCCGCCGAGGATTTTTGCGCCGTCGGGAATCGCGGCGACCACGAGCACCGCGACGATCGGGATGAGCGCAGGGATGATCATTTCCTTGAGCGCGGCCTTCGTGACGATGTCCACGCACACGCGGTAGTCCGGCGTGTCTTTGCCGGTGAGGATGCCGGGCAATGCCTTGATTTGGCGGCGCACTTCGGTGACGACGGCGCCGGCGGCGCGGCCCACGGCGCTCATGCTGAAGGCGCTGAAAAGATACGGCAGCAGACCGCCGATGAAGAGGCCGATCATCACCTTTGGATCGTTCAGCGAAAAGCCGAGCGTGTCGGCCATCTTCGCTTTCGCCGTGGCGAGTGCGGCGGCGGTCGTGCCGGGCAGCGCGGCGAGGGCGTCGAGCGCGTGCTGGAGGTGATCTTTCAAATCCACAAAGTAGCTGCCGAAAAGCACGACGGCGGCGAGGCCGGCGCTGGCGATGGCGTAGCCTTTGGTCACGGCTTTCATCGTGTTGCCGACGGCGTCGAGTTCGTCCGTCGTCCTGCGCACTTCGGGCGGCAGGCCGCTCATCACGGCGATGCCGCCGGCGTTGTCGGTGATGGGGCCGAAGGCATCGAGACTGATGATGATGCCGGCCATCGAAAGCATGGCCATGACGGCGATCGCGATGCCATAGAGCCCGGCGAAAGCGAAGCTGCCCCAGATCGCCGCGCCGATGCACAGCACCATCGGTGCGGTGGCCTGCTGGCCGATGGAAAGTCCGCAGATGATGTTCGTGGCGTGGCCGGTTTCGCTGGACTCGGCGATTTTCCGCACCGGAGCATAGGCGGTGGAAGTGTAGTAGTTCGTGATGCAGACGGAGAGGCCGGTCATCACGAGACCGACGAGGCTCGCGAGGAAAATGCCGTTGGCGGAAAGGGTCACGGCCGGCACGGAGTCGACCGTTTTCAAAAGCAGACCGCCCGGAAACATCGCCTGCGTGATGGGCCAGAAGGCGGCCGCGGAAAGTGCCGCGCTCACGAGCACGCCGCCCATGAGTGCGGCGGCGGGCTTGGCACCGGTCATGTTCACAAAGACCACTCCGACGATGCTCGCGAGGATCGCCGCGCCGCCGAGGAGGAAGGGATACACCACGGCCGCGGCGCCCGCGCCGCTCGCGGCGGTGAGCGCGCCGACGAGGACAGCGCCGATGAGCGCGACGGCGTACGTTTCAAACACATCCGCCGCCATGCCCGCGCAGTCGCCGACGTTGTCGCCCACGTTGTCCGCGATGGTCGCGGGGTTGCGCGGATCATCCTCCGCAAGATCGTGCTCCACTTTGCCGACGAGGTCCGCGCCGACATCCGCGGCCTTCGTGTAGATGCCGCCGCCGAGCCGTGCAAAAACCGAGATGAGCGACGCGCCGAGCGCGAGGCCGATGAGGCTCGCGACCGCGCGGCCGGGCATCAGCTTTTCCACGATGAGATAAAAGCCACCGGTCGAAAGCAGCGCGAGCGCGACCACGAGCAGGCCGGTGACCGCGCCGCCGCTGAAAGCCGCCTGCAGCGCCTTCTTCGCATTCGTGCGCGCGCCTTCCGCGGTGCGGACGTTCGCCTTCACCGCGACGCGCATGCCGATGAAACCGGCGACGAGCGAGCACACCGCACCGACGATGAATCCAACCGCAGTCGGCGCGTCCTTTTTCCAAAAAAGCAGCGCGGCGATGATGAGGCCGATGACGGAAATGGAGGCGAGCTGCCGGTGAAGATACGCCTTGGCCCCCTGCTCGATCGCATCCGCGATGAACCGCATTTTCTCCGTGCCGGAGGAAATCGAAAGCAGCGACTTGATGAGCCACAGCGCGGCCACGAGGCCGAGCGCCGCGCAGCCGAGGGAAATCGGGATGCCGTTTTCGATGAGAGAAGCCAGTGTCGGAACCATAAATGTTTGCGGGGGAGGAGCGGAAAGGCGGCGGAGAATAGAAATTGAGACGCTCGTGACAAGCGGCGTTTTCCCGAATCCGCACGCGAAGATTTCCCCGAGCCGCTAGCTGCGCGACGCCGCGAGCAGCGAGAGGATCGCCTTCTGCGCGTGGAGGCGATTTTCGGCCTGCGTGAAAATCGTCTCGCTGTGCGCCTCGAAAACTTCCGCCGTGATTTCCTTCCCGCGGTAGGCGGGCAGGCAGTGCATGACGAGCGCTCCGGGCTTCGCGAGTTGCATGAGTTTCCCATCGATCTGAAAGGCCGAGAGACGCGCCATCCGGTATTCGGCTTCCGTCTCCTTGCCCATGCTCACCCAGACATCGGTGTAGAGGACATCGGCACCGCTCGCCGCGGCCCTGATGTCGTCGGTGACGACAATTTTGCCGCCGCCGGTTTTGCTTTTTCCGCCGGAAAAAGCGCGCGCGACGATCGCGGGGTCGGGCTGGTATGGCACGGGCGCGGCGATGCGCAGTTCAAAGTCAAGCTTCGCCGCGGCCCACAGCCACGAGCGCGGCACATTGCACGCGCCGTCGCCGATGTAGGTGATCACCTTGCCGGAAAAAGTGCCGAGCTTCTCCGCGACCGTCTGCAGATCGGCGAGGATCTGGCATGGGTGCTCGTCGTCGGTGAGCGCATTGATCGTCGGGATGCCGCTGAACTTCGCGAATGTCTCCACCTCATCCTGCCCGAACGTGCGGATGACCGCGCCGTGGCACATGCGGCCGAGGACGCGCGCCGTGTCCTCGATCGGCTCGCCGCGGCCGAGCTGGATGTCGTCGGCTGCGAGGAAAATCACGTCGCCGCCGAGTTCGCGAATGCCGACCTCGAAGCTCACGCGGGTGCGCGTGGAGGACTTGGAAAACAGGAGCGCCCAGCACTGGTGCCGCAGCGGATGCGCGTCGTGCCGTCCGCGCGTAGCCTTCATTTTCACCGCGAGATCGAGCACCGCGAGGATGTCTTCGCGGCTGGCGGCTTCGAGTGAGAGCAGGTGTTTCATGGAGGTGTTCCCCTTTCCGGAAAAAGGGGCGGACAATGCCGGGCGGGCGCGCGATGACAAGCGGAAGTTTCGCAACGACGGGGCTGACGCGGCACAGACACCACTTGGGTTCGCCGCGGCGCGACGGTGGTCACGGAACCGTCGAGACGCTCACATTTTCCCGAGCTATTGATTTGCCAGCGCAGCGCGTCACGTCTATCTCCGCGCCTCCATTTTCGCAGCGCTCGGATCGCTGCGTTTCATTTCACCACATCAGCATCGAAAAAATCATGTCACTCACCACCATCACCGCAATCGCAGGCCGCCAGATCGTTGACAGTCGCGGCAACCCGACCGTGGACGCCGAAGTGCATCTCGCCGGCGGCGCGATGCGCCGCGCCGCGGTGCCGAGCGGCGCGAGTACCGGCGAACACGAGGCGTGGGAGCTGCGCGACGGCGTGAAGGATCGCTGGCTCGGCAAAGGCGTGCTCAAGGCTGTGGCGAACATCAACAAGACCATCGCCGACGAACTCGAGGGCCTCGACGCGACCGAGCAAGTGACCGTGGACCGCACGATGATCGCGCTCGATGGCACGCACAACAAATCGAAGCTCGGCGCCAACGCGATCCTCGCCGTCTCGATGGCGACCGCGCACGCCGCGGCCGCGCAACTCGGCATCCCGCTTTTCAAATATCTCGGCGGGCCGAATGCAAAAGTGCTGCCCGTGCCGATGATGAACATCATCAATGGCGGCGCGCACTCGGATGCGCCGATTGATTTTCAGGAATTCATGGTCATGCCGAAGGGCGCGCGCAATTTCAGCGAAGCAGTGCGCTGTGGTGCGGAAATTTTTCACGCACTCAAGGGCGTGCTGAAAGGCCGCGGCCTGAGCACCGCCGTTGGCGATGAAGGCGGCTTCGCACCGAACCTCAAGAGCGCCGACGACGCGTTGGAGACGATCGCGGAGGCGGTGAAGAAGGCGGGCTACAAATTCGGCAAGGACGTCTTCGTCGCGCTCGATGCTGCGAGTTCGGAATTCTACGACAAGGCGAAGAAGGATTACGTCTTTAAAAAGAGCACCGGCCAGCGCTTCAGCGCTGACGAACTCGTCGCGTTCTACAAAAAGCTCTGCGCGAAATTTCCGATCATCAGCATCGAGGACGGCTGCGCCGAAAACGACTGGGCCGGCTGGAAAAAACTCACCGACGTGCTCGGCGACAGCGTGCAAATTGTCGGCGATGATCTCTTCGTCACGAACGTCGAGTTTCTCCGCAAGGGCATCGAGACCGGCACGGCGAATTCGATCCTCGTGAAGGTAAATCAGATCGGCACGCTCACCGAGACGCTCGATACCGTCGAACTCGCGAAGGAGAATCGCTACACTGCCGTGATCAGCCACCGCAGCGGCGAGACCGAGGACTCGACCATCGCCGACATCGCCGTGGCGACGAACGCGGGGCAGATCAAGACAGGCTCGATGTCGCGCACGGATCGCATCGCGAAGTACAACCAATTGCTACGGATCGAAGAAATTTTGGGTGACAATGCCGTTTATGGCGGCAAGATGCGCGGCTAAGTGAAGGACGCTGCCTCACACTTTCAACACGCTCCGCCGGAGCGATTCTTCCCCCGGCTCAACAAGGTTCTCGTCGCGCTGATCGTCGCCGCGGCGGTGGTGCCATTGTCGTATCATGCCCTGCCGGGGGTGAGTGAAAAGGCGCGGCAGGACGAGATGCTCACGGCGATGGAATCGAAATTGGAAGAGGCGCGCATGGTCAACAGCCGCCTCGCCCGCGAGGTGACACTGCTGCGCAACGACAGCGAGTATCTCAGCCTCTTTGCCCGCGACGCGGTGAATCCGGGCTACATGAAACCGGGCGAGACGATCTTCCGCCTCTCGCAGCGGCAGCCGTAGCGGATTTCGCGCAGCCGGGCGGCTGCCGCGCCTCGATCAGCGGATCACCCTGTCGAACTCCGCTCGGCAGTCGGCGAAAACTTCCTCGGCGGCTCGCGATGCATCCACGCGGCGGATGAACGCACGCTGGAGCGCGAGGAAAATGCGGCGCACCGCGCGCAACTGCCCGGCCTCCTCGAAACTGTTCGGCGTATCGCCGCGCGCGCGGATGCGCGCGATGCCGCCATCCGGATCGAAATCGAGCAGCAGCACGAGGTCCGGCTGCGGCGCGAACTTCTCGTTGGCCTCCAAAATCGTCGCCGGGTCCGCGCCGCGCGCGCCCTGGTACGCGGCGGTGGAAAGGTAGTACCGATCGAGCAGCACGACTTTTCCCTCCGCGAGCGCGGGCCGGATCAGCGTCGCGACGTGCTCGGAGCGATCCTTCAAAAACAGATCGAGTTCCTCGTCGAGCGAGAGCCGGCCTGCACTCATGCTCCGGCGGAGTTGCATCCCCCACGGTCCGCGCGTCGGTTCGCCGCTGCTCACGCAGGCGAGCCCGCGCTCCGCGCAATGCGCCGCGAGCTGGCGCAGCACGGTGCTCTTGCCCGCGCCGTCGATTCCCTCGACGACGACGAGCCATCCGGGATCATTTGGGCGCGACATCGCCGCGCGGTTTAGGTGCATCGCACCGCGGCGTCCACCAGTTTCCGAAGCACGAAAAGAAGCGTTTGCCGATCCGCACGCCGCGCACTACAAGCCGCTCCTCCTTTTCAAACCACAACTCCAAACCACCACACACCATGCCCATCGCCGTCGGAACCAAAGCACCTGATTTCACGCTCAAGTCCAAAGATGCCAATGGCCTCAAGGACATCACGCTCTCCGCGAATTTTGGAAAGAAGAACACGCTCGTGCTCTTCTTCCCGCTCGCGTTCACCGGCGTGTGCACGCAGGAGTTTTGCGATGTCTCGCAGGGCCTCGGCGCGGATGTCGGCTCTGGCGCCGACATCATCGGCATCAGCGTGGACAGCCCGTTTGCACAGGAAGCGTGGGCGCAGTCGAAAGGCATCACGGTGCCGCTCGTGAGTGACTTGAACAAGACGGTGACGAAGGCGTACGGCGTGGAATTCCCGGGCCTCGCGGGCATCGGCGACACGAGCGCGCGCGCCGCGTTCATCGTGGATAAAAGCGGCGTGGTGCAGTACGCCGAGCAGACGCCGACGCCGAAGGACCTGCCGGATTTCGACGCGATCAAAGCGAAGCTCGCGGAGCTGAAGTAGCTCGCGAAAATTTTCAAAGGGCCTGTCCGCCACGGGCAGGCCCTTTTCTTTTTCCCGGAGTTCTCACCCATCCACAGACGATCCCACATGAGCGAAGCCCTGCAAGCAGGCGACAAAGCCCCGGCGTTTTCGGCGACGGCCGTCGGTGGAAAATTTGGCGACGGCGCGACCGTGTCGCTCGCGGACTTCGCGGGGCAGACCGTCGTGCTCTACTTTTACCCGAAGGACGACACGCCCGGCTGCACCACGCAGGCGTGCGCGCTGCGCGATGAATGGGCGGAATTTTCCGGCAAGGCGATCATCTTCGGCGTCAGCCCGGACTCGGCGAAGAGCCACGCGAAGTTCATCGCGAAGCACGCGCTCCCCTTCCCGCTGCTCGCGGATGAGGGGAAAAAAATCATCGGCGACTACGGCGTGTGGGTGGAGAAAAGCATGTACGGAAAGAAATACATGGGCACCGAGCGGACGACTTTCGTGATCGGCGGCGACGGGAAAATCCGCGCGATCCTTCGCAAGGTGAAACCGGCGGAGCACAACAAACTGCTGCGCGCGGCGCTCTGAAGGGCGAAGAAAAAGATGAACTCCGCTTCCGAGCGCGCACCGCAATTTGAAAAGCGCCTGCGGCGGGCTGAACTCGGAACTCGGAACATGGAACTCGGAACTCGAAATTCCCGCGCCGCATGAAGCTCTCGACCATCGCCGCCACGCTCGCGGGCCTCGACACCAAACCGACGCAGAGCCTCGGACAAAATTTTCTCCACGATCAAAACATCGCGAAGTGGATCGTGGATCAGGCAGGCATCGAGCCGGGCCAGCCGTGGGTCGAGATCGGCCCGGGGCTCGGCGCGCTCACGGAATATGCCGTGGAGATTTCGCCGCACGGCATCCTGCTGGAAAAGGACGATCGATTCGCACCGTGGCTGCGCGAGCGTTTCCCGACGGTGGAACTCGTCCACGACGATGCCCTGCATTTTGATCCGCGCGAACTCTTCTGGCGCGGACCGCTGCCGGTGTTCGGGAATCTCCCGTACTACGTTTCGAGCCAGTTGCTTTTCCTGTTCACCGCGGAGCCGAGCCCCGCGAGCCGCATGGTCTTCACGCTGCAGCGCGAACTCGCCGAGCGGCTGTGCGCGAAACCCGACACGAGCGAGTACGGCGCACTGACCGTGCTCATCGGGCGGCGCTGGAAGGCAAAACTGATCAAGCATCTCCCGCCGCAGATTTTCACGCCCGTGCCGAAGGTCGGATCGGCCGTCGTGCTGCTCACGCCGCGCACGGACGACACGCTGCCGGAGTGCGACGGCGCGCTGTTCCGCGAACTGGTGAAACGCGGATTCAGCCAGCGCCGGAAACAGCTCAACAAAATGCTCCAGCTCGACCGCTGGCCGGAATTTTCCGCGAAGCTCGGCGTGCCCGTGACTGCGCGAGCGGAGGATCTGAGCCTCGCGCACTGGGTCACGCTCACGAATCTCGCCGCCGGGGTGCCGGACGATCACAGTGCGCGCGCGCAGGATGTGACCGGCGAAATATTCGACGTGGTGGACGGGGAAAATCACGTCATCGCGCAGCAGCCGCGCGGCCTGGTGCATCGCGAAAAACTGCGCCATCGCGCGATCCACATTTTCGTTTTCAACAAGCGCGGCGAGCTCTTCCTCCAGCGGCGCTCGCGCTGGAAGGACGCGCACCCGCGCCGCTGGGACAGCAGCGCCGCCGGGCACGTGAATGCAGGCGACGATTACGACACCACCGCGCCGCGCGAACTCGAGGAGGAACTCGGCATCCGCGCCGCGCTCACGCCGATCGGCGAAGTGCCCGCGTGCCGCGGCACGGGCTGGGAGTTTGTGAAAATCTACCGCGCCGAGCACGAAGGCCCCTTTCACCTCCCGCCCGCGGAGATCGAATGCGGCGCATTTTTCACGCTCGCGCAGCTTCAGCGGTGGATGGACGCGCGGCCGCAGGATTTCGCGAACGGCTTCATCGAATGCTGGCGGACACTCCGCGCGCGCGGACAGCTCACGCCGTGAGCAGGGCTACTGCGGACGGCGGAATTTGACGTGCTTCTCAAAGCACTCCGGGCAGATGCCGTGGCTGAAATTGCTGCCGGTCTGCTCGGAGATGTACTTCTCCACGCCGTGCCAGTAGTTTTCGTCATCGCGGATTTTTTTGCAGTACATGCAGATGGGCAGCAGTTCCTTGAGCTGCCGGAGCTGCGTGGCGAATTCCACGATGCGCTCGGCGACGCGCAGCCGCATGCTGATGGCTTCACGATCGAGGGGCTTCGTGAGAAAATCATCCACGCCGGCATCCATCGCCTTGCGGAGATTTTCGCGCCCGGTGTGGATCGCGGTGAGCAGGATGAAATACGTGTAGTCGGTCTTCGGCCGTGCGCGGACCCTGCGGCAAAAATCGAGCCCGTCCATGCCAGGCATCATCCAGTCGCTCACGATGACCCGCGTGGGCTCCGCGTCGAAGGCCGTCCAGGCTGTCTCACCACACGCCGTCGCGACGACCGTGTGACCCGCGCTCTCGAGCGAAAGTTGCAGGATTCGTGACGAGACCGGATCGTCCTCCGCAATGAGGATCTTCACGAAACCGTCCCCTCCAACTCCTTCTGCAGGGCGATCCGGACGAGGTCGAACTCGCGCTCAATATCCTCCACGAGCGCGATGGCATTCCGCATGTCCCTGCCGGCAGCGGCGGCCTCGAGCCGATCGCACGCTGCGCGCATCCGCTGTGCGCCGAAGTTGCTGCAGCTTCCGATGAGCGAATGGGCCAGCCGCGCGACGCGCGAGGTGTCGTTGCTCACCACGGCGCGCCGGGCTTCCTTGAACATCGGCGGGGTGCGTTCGATGAAAAGATCGATGACGCTCACGAGGACGTTTTGACCGGTGTCCTCTTCGAGCTGGCGGAAGCCGTTGATTTTCTCCGCGCACACGAAACTTTCCGGCGCAGCACCCTCGTCGGGCGGCACAGTGCGGCGAACGCATGGGGATTGCTCAAGGGCCGCAGCCAGATCGCTGAAGCGCATCGGCTTGCTGAGATATGCGTCCATGCCGGCTGCCATGCAGAGTTCCCGATCGCCGACCAGCGAATGCGCCGTCATCGCGATGATCCAGGTCCGGTGCGAGCGCCCTTTTTCCATCTGCCGGATGCGGCGCGAAGTCTCCCACCCGTCGAGCCTCGGCATCTGGCAGTCCATCAAAATCACGTCGTACGATTTTTTGCGCACGGCCAGCAGCGCCTCTTCGCCGTCCATGACGGAATCCACTTTGCAGCCGAGTTTGCGGAGCTGGAATTGCACGACCTTTTGATTCACCGCGCTGTCCTCAGCCACGAGAACGCGCAGCTCCGCCAGCGCGGAATCGTTCTGGGGCTCAGCGGCGACCGGCAGGGGTTCCACCACGCGCGGCTCCTCGCGACGATTCGCATCCAGGACTTCCGCGACGCAGCGGTGGACGCTGCGCGGTTTGATCGGCTTGGCGATCTGCCCGTCCACGGGAGTCTCGTCGCGATTCGTGCCATCGTCGGCCGTGTTCAGCGAAACGAGTCGGACCAGCTTGACGCCGGCAAGCGAGGGTTCTTCGCGAATCGCCTGCGCGATGCCGACTCCGTCTTCCCGGCGGACATCGACGTCGAAAATGACGAGATCGAATCGCGGCGCGCGACCGCGCGGCCCGCGCAGCACCGTCAGTGCTTGGGCGGCACCCTCGGCACGCTCGACCGTCGCGCCCCAGCATTCGAACAATTTCGGAAGCACGCTCGCGCGCACACCCTGCTGCTCGATGAGCAAGGCGCGGACGCCGTCGAACCGCCGCAACCGGCGCTCCTCCACGATCTCGGGCTTGCGGAAGATCGCGGTGAAAAAGAAGCGGGAACCCGCGCCGGGCTCGCTCTCGATCCACACTTCGCCGCCCATCTGCGAGACGAGTCGCCGGCAGATCGCCAGCCCCAATCCCGTCCCGCCATGGCGCCGAGTGGTGGAGCCATCCGCCTGCACGAACGCTTGAAACAACCGCGCCTGCTGATCGATCGAGATGCCGATGCCGGTATCCATTACTTCGAAATGCAGCATCGTCCCCTCGCCGTGCTCGCGTTCCTTGCGGACCACCAGGCGCACTTCGCCCTCGTCGGTAAATTTCAGCGCATTTCCGACGAGATTTGCGAGCACCTGCCGCAGCCGGCCCGGATCACCGGTGAGCACATCCGGCACGTCGTCGGCGACGATCAGCGAGAGCTCGATCCCCTTGGACAGCGCGCGGCCCGCGAACAAATCCACCACGCCCTCCGCGACATCGTGCAGCGAAAAATCGATCTCCTCGAAAGTCAGCATGCCGGCCTCGATCTTCGAGAAGTCCAAAATGTCGTTGATGATCTTCAGCAGCGCCTCGGAGCTGTCCACGATCGTGTCGGCAAAATCGCGCTGGCGCACCGTCATTTCCGTGTCGAGGAGCAGTCCCGTCATGCCGATGATGCCATTCATCGGCGTGCGGATTTCGTGGCTCATGTTGGCGAGGAATTCCGACTTCAGCCTCGCGGATTCCACCGCGGAATCGCGCGCCGCGGACATCGCCGCCTCCGCCACGCGGCGGGCCGTCACATTTTCCAGCGCCCCCTCGTAGTAGAGCACGTTCCCGTCCGGATCGGAGACCGGTCGCGCGTGCTTGGAAACCCAGATGACCGAGCCGTCCCGGCAATGCATCTCGCATTCAAATTCCGCGACCGCCGCGTTGCGCGCCATCGCGGTGCAAAATTCCGCCCAACGGGCAGGATGCACGTACACTTGCCGCCCGATGTCGCTCACCGCCATGAGCAAATCCGCCGGCGACGAATATCCGAGGATGCCCGCCAGCGCGGGATTGGCATTCAGGAAGTGACCCTCCGGGCTGATTTGGAAAATCCCCTCGATCGCATTTTCGAAAATTTTCCGGTAGTTCTCCTCCGCGGCGCGCAGGGAAATTTCCGTCCGCTTCAGTTCGCTGATGTCCTGCATCGTCGCGCGCAATCCGTACACCGCGCCGGTCGAATCCCGAATCAAACTGTCGCGCACGAGCACGGGAAATACCGTGCCATCCTTGCGCCGAAACTCGCTTTGGAACGGCTCACCGTCGTCGTTCCCGCCCTGCAGCCGCCGTGCGATTTGCTCGGCGATGTTTTCCGCCACCATGAAATCGCCGACGTGCCGCCCGATCATTTCTTCGGCGTCGTAGCCGACCATCGCGAGTTCGGTTTTATTCACCAGCCGCAGCCGCCCATCGTTGTCCAGTTCGTGATACGCCACGGGTGCGTCGTGAAAAAGTTCACGGAAGGTGGATTCGCTCACTTTCAGCGCGCGCTCCGTCTGCCGCTGCTCGCGCACATCCATGCCGACGCCCCCGAGAAATTTCCGGCCGTCGGGACTCACAATCGGAAATGTCACCACCAGCCATTCGTGCGTGAAGCCATCGGGCCCCGTGATCATCACCACCTGCTTGGATGCGCGATTGTTCGCCAAGATGCTGGCCTCGTGCTCATGCACGGACTTCGCCATTTCCGGCGGCAGCCAGTCGGAGTCGGTCTTGCCGACCATCTCCTCGAAGGACTGCCCAAACGCCTTCGCCATCACGCGATTGATGAACAGCATCCGGCCCTGATCGTCCTTGATGAAACACAGCGTCGGACTGTGCTCCATGAACGCCTCGAAGCGCTGCTCGCTCTCGCGCAGCAGCGATTCGGAAAGTCGGCGCTCCGTGAGATCCGTCCACACCGCGAGCAGCACCTCGCGCCCCTCCGCCCACACCGGCGTGATGGTGATCTCCACCGGAAATTCCTCGCCGCTCCACCTTCGCGCACGCCACTCGGAGCGGTAATGGCCCATCTGGTGCACGAGTTCCCAAATCTCCGTGCGCTTGATTTCCGACAGCGAGCCATCCGGCTGCTGTTCCGGCGAGAGCGCCGCGACATCGAGGCCGATCAATTCGCACGGCGTCGTGAAGCCGAGCATTTCCACGGCGGAATGGTTGCACGCGAGCACCGTGGTCTCGTCGAAAATCAAGTGCGCATTCGACGAGTTTTCAAAGAGCACGCGGAATTTTTCATCCGAGGAATGTCGCGCGGTGACGTCGCGCGCCACCACGAGGAGCCGCTCGGGGACATCCGCAGCGTCGCACACCGGCGTGACCACCACATCGTACCAGCGCCCCTCGCCGGAGCGCACATAGCACAGTCCTTCAAATCGCCCCACCTTCCCCGCGATCGCCGAGGCCAGCACGCTTTCCGCGGCCGTCCTCGGTTCGCCCGCCCAAGTCTCCACCCACGGCATGTCCTCCATCGGCTCGAGCCCGATCTCTTCGATCCATCGCCACATCACGGAATTCACCACCTTCAGCCGCCCCTGCAAATCCAGCAGCGCGATGCAATCCGTGCTGCTCTCGATCATCCTCGCATTCAGTTCCTCCGCTTCCCGCAGCCCCTTGCCGGCATCCCGGCCCGCACGCGACCCGCGCCGCACCAAGACGAGAGCGTAGCCGAGCAAAATCGAATAGGCCAGACTTCCGAAGACCGCCACGAGGCCCAGCATCCGCGCCTCGGGAAATTTCGAGACCTGCCAGATCGCGACGAACGCCATCGCCAGAAACACGGCAAGTGATGCCGCGATTCCGGTGTAGATCTTTTTTTCGAGGGCCTGATGCATTCTGGGCTAGGAAGAATCACTCCTGCGTTAAGCAGCTTTCAGACCGTTCGACGCCAGAAAAGCGAGACCCCGGGCATCGGTTACACCAAGCGACGATGAGGGGATTCCCCTCACGGCCCCGGCCCAATTTCCACGCCCCCTCCATCCCGGGAGGCTCCCTACAGCTTCGACTTCAATTCCTTCCCCACCGCAAACTTCACCGCTTTCGACGCCTTGATTTTGATCTTCTCGCCCGTCTTCGGATTCACGCCCATCCGCGCCTTGCGGTTCACCACTTTGAATGTCCCAAAACCAATCAACTGCACATTCTTCCCCTTGCGCAGCGAGGAGCCAATCGATTCGACCGTGGCATTCACCGCCTTCTCCGCAGCCGCCTTGCTCACGCCCTTGCCGAGATTTTTCTGCACACTGGAGACGAGTTCTGCCTTGTTCATTTGAGTTGGAATTTCTGGTTGGGGTGGCTTGTTTTTTAACAGGGATTTTACCTGCAAAAATTGGGATCGCTGTGTGTCACCCGAAAATCGGCGAGTCAATGGGTTTTCAAAAAATCGTCCCGCGCCCCACGGACACACCTCGGCGGTTGATCTTTCACGTGCGAATGGCACACCTTCTGCCCATGGATTTCCACCAGCGGATCGCCCGCCATCTCGATGCCGCCCCCAGCATTCATCCCACCGCCTTCACGGTCGCAAATGCCACCCTTGTCGGCGACGTGACGCTCGGGGAGGAGTCGAGCGTGTGGTATCAGTGCGTGCTCCGCGCGGACATCCATCGCATCGTGATCGGTCCGCGTTCGAACATCCAGGACGGCTCGGTGATCCACCTTGCCGACGCCTTCGGCACCGAAATCGGCGAGCTCGTCACCGTCGGCCACAAGGCGATCCTCCACGCTTGTAAAATCGACAATGAAGTGCTCGTCGGCATGGGCGCGATCGTCCTCGATGGCGCGGAAATCGGCGCGCGTTCCATCATCGGCGCAGGCGCCCTCGTCACCGGCGGCAAAATTTTTCCACCCGGCTCGCTCATCCTCGGCACACCCGCAAAAGTCGTTCGCACGCTCACGCTCGACGAGCAGGCCGGCATCCGCGAATGGGCCGATCGCTACGTGACGCTCTCGCGCGAATACCTCGCCCGCGGCATCCGGTAGCAGAGTTTCCGCTTCCCCCGCGCATCGCGCACGCCGCATCCTGCGCGGATGAAATTCGGCATCTGCAACGAGATCTTCAAAGACTGGTCGCTCGAGGACACTTTCGCGTTCGCGAAAAAGGCCGGCTACGATTTCGTCGAGATCGCGCCTTTCACGATCGCGAAATCCGTGACCGACATCTCCGCCGCCGAACGCAAGCGCATCCGCGCGCTCGCCGCCAGCGCGGGCATCGGCATCAGCGGACTTCACTGGGTGCTCGTGCAGGCGGAAGGCATGTATCTCACGCATCCCGACGCCGCCGTGCGCACCCGCACCTCGGACTATTTTGTCGAACTCGTGAAGTGCTGCGCGGACCTCGGCGGCACGCGCATCATCGTCGGCTCGCCGAAGCAGCGGAACATCATGGAAGGATTGACCTTCGAGCAGGCATGGGCGTGGGCGACGGATGTCTTCCGCGCCGCCGTGCAACGCGCGGAGGAACGCGGAGTCGTGCTCTGCTTCGAGCCGCTCGCGCCGGCGGAGACGAATTTCGTGAACACCGCCGCCGAAGGACGGCGCTTCGCCGCGCAATTTGCGAGCCGCGCGATGAGCATCATTCTCGACGTGAAAGCCATGAGTTCCGAGCCCGCGCCCATCCCGCAAATCATCCGCGAGAGCGCAGGGAAGTTCGCATACTTCCACGCGAATGATCCGAATCTCAAGGGCCCCGGCTTCGGCGAAATGGACTTCGCGCCCATCGCCGCCGCACTGCGCGACGCCGGCTACAACGGCACCGTTTCCGTCGAAGTCTTCAACTTCGACGAAGGCCCCGAAGCCATCGCCACGCGCAGTCGCGAATATCTGCGCAAAACTTTCGGTTGCTGAGGGCGCGTGGAACACAGGCTTCGAGCCTGTGCAGCAGGCAGGCATCTTCCCTGCCCGCGGACACACAGTTTGATGCTGTTCCGCAGGCTGGAAGCCTGTGTTCCGGGCCTCACTCGTCCTTCGGAATCTTCTCGAGAATCATCCGCGTGATGATGTCGCTCGTCACCCCTTCGCTCTGCGCTGCGAAATTCGGAATGATCCGGTGCCGCATGATGCTCGGCGCGACCGCGGCGACATCTTCGCAGCCCACGTACACCTGCCCGCGCAGGATCGCGTGCGCCTTTGCCGCGAGGATCAGATTCATCGAAGCCCGCGGCCCCGCGCCCCACGAGATCCACTTCTTGCAAAAATCCAACGCCTGCGGGCTCTTCGCGCGCGTCGCCGCGGCGATCTTCTGCGCGTATTGGAAAACGTGCTCCGCCACCGGCATCCGCCGCACCGTGCCTTGCAGATAGAGAATGTGATCGCTGCCGAGAACCTGCCGCACCACCGCCGGCTTCCCGCCCGTCCCACGCCGCATGATTTCGAGTTCCTCCTCCGCGCTCGGGTAGTCCACGTAAATCATGAACATGAACCGATCGAGCTGCGCCTCGGGCAGCGGATACGTGCCCTCCTGCTCGACGGGATTTTGCGTGGCGAGGACGAAGAACGGATCGGGTAGTTTGTGATCCGCGCCGCCGACGGTGATCTTCCTTTCCTGCATCGCCTCGAGCATCGCCGCCTGCGTCTTCGGCGGCGTGCGGTTGATTTCATCCGCGAGGATCACATTCGCAAAAATCGGTCCCGGCAGGAATTTGAACGCGCGCTCGCCAGTCGCGGGATCCTGATGGATCACCTCGGTGCCCGTGATGTCACTCGGCATGAGGTCCGGCGTGAACTGGATGCGCTTGAACTGCAGATTCATCGCCTGCGCCAGCGTCGAGATGAGCAGCGTTTTCGCCAGCCCCGGCACACCGACGAGCAGCGCGTGCGACTTTGTGAAAATGGCGATCAGCAGTTCATCGATCACCAAGTCCTGCCCCACGATCACCTTCCCGATCTGATGCCGCAGCAGCGCGTGCGCCTCCTTGAAATATTCGATCGCCTGTACGTCGCCGTCGCGGAACACCTCGCCCTTTTCCTCCGGTGAAACAGCGGACGGAGGAGGCGGAGTGTCGGCGTCGGAGTTCATCGGGAGGAAAGTCGAGCGAGTAAAACAGCGCGCCGAACCTTTGCCAACGGCGATGTCTGCGTCGCCCCGGCGCGCCGTGCGATTGATTTCAATCCCAGCGCGACGATCCCATCTCTGGATCATGCAGGTCATGAAATGCAGGATGGCGTGGCCCGGGTAGGGTGGGCGTCCCGCCCGCCGTATTTTGCGTCCCGCGGAATACACTCGGACGTCGCAGAATGTCAGATGATCCGTGGACGTCCGCCGGGTGCTGCGCGGGACGCCCAGCACGGCGGGCGGGACGCCCACCCTACCCGAGAAAACCCGGCATTCGCTCCGCGACTTTCTCCGCGACGCCCTCGACCGTCACGCTCGCCGCGCCCTCGCGTTCGAGGCTCGTCATCTCGACTCCGGCGATGCCGCACGGCGTGATGTGCGCGAAGCCTTCGAGCGGCCCGCACACATTCAGCGCGAAGCCGTGCATCGAAATCCACCGCCGCACGCCGACCCCGAGGCTCGCGATTTTTCTCTCGCCGACCCACACGCCGGTGAGCCCTTCGCGACGCGTCGCGATGACGCCGAAGTCCGCGCAGAGCAAAATCAAAAACTCCTCGAGGTCGCGCAGGTAGCGGTGGAGGTCCGAGCCGCGTTTGCGCAGATCGAGCAGCGGGTAGCCGACGAGCTGCCCCGGCCCGTGCCATGTCGCCTGGCCGCCACGATTGATCGCCATGAGCGGCGCGGGCAGCGCGGCCGGATCGCGCAGCGAGGACTGATCGTTCGTGCGGCCGATCGTGAAAATCGAGTCGTGCTCGAGCAGGAGCAGTTCATCGGGCGCATCGAGATTCTCCGCTTTTTGCGCGACGATTTTCTCCTGCAATGCGAGCGCCTCGCCGTAGCAGATCCTGCCGAGCCAGCGCACGTTCATATCCGTTCCAGCACGACGGCACCGTGTCGCGCGCTCTCCGCAGTTTGGAAATGCGTGAGCCCGATCGCGAGCGCGTCCGCGGCGTCCGGCGACGGCGTCTCCTTCAGCCCGAGCAGCACGCGCACCATGAAGCCCACCTGCTGCTTCTGCGCGCCGCCCTGCCCCACGACACTCTGCTTCACGCGCCGCGGGGCGTATTCATAGATCGGCAGCCCGCGCTCCGCCGCCGCGAGCATCGCCGCGCCGCGCGCCGCGCCGAGCGTGATCGCCGTGCGGTGGCTCTGCACGAAAATCACGCCCTCGATCACCGCGCACTCCGGCTCGTGCTGCGCGATGAGTTCCGCGATGCGCGCACGGATCGCCACGAGGCATCCGCTCGGCAGCAGCTTCGGCGGATTTTTCACCACGCCGTATTCGATCGAGTGAACTTTGCCCGAGATTTTCTCCAGCAGAGCAAACCCGGTGCAGCGCAGGGATGGATCGATCGCGATGATTCGCACGCGGACCTCATACGCGGCGGCGGCGCGCCGCGAAATCGAAACTTCGTCCTTTCGCGACGTGAGCGAAGAGCGCTACTTTTCCGCCATGCTCCTCGATTTCATGCAAAAGGGCGGACCCGTCATGTGGTTCATTCTGGTTTGCAGCGTGCTCGGAAGCGCGGTGTTCCTCGAGCGGTTGATCTATTTTCACCGCATCAGCGTCCGCGTCGGCGAGTTCATGCGCGGCCTCGCAAATCTGATCCACGGCCGCCGCTACCAGGAGGCGCAGATGGAGGCCGCGGCGACGAAAGGCCCCGTGCAGCGCGTCGTCCACGCCGCGATCATCCGCCATAGCGCGCCGCGCACGGAGCTGAAGGACATCGTGGAGGAAGCCGGCCAGCTCGAAGTGCCGCGGCTCGAGCGCCGGCTCGGAATGCTCGCGACGCTCGCCTTTCTCACACCGCTCCTCGGGCTGCTCGGCACGGTCGCGGGACTGATCGAGGCGTTCCAAAGCATGGCCGCGACGACCGGCCTCACGAGCACGGCGGAGATCGGAAATGGAATCTACCAGGCGCTCATCACGACCGCCGCGGGTCTCTCCGTCTGCATCCCGTGCGCGATGGGCTACGCGTATCTCAGCGCGCGCGCGAATGCGGTCGTCCACGACATGGAGCGCGCGGGCATCGAGATCGTGAATCTGCTCGTGGAAAGCCGGCAGCAGAGCGACATCATCGAGTTTGGCGAGGCCCGCCAGCGCTCGGAAAATCGCTGACCGTGAAGCTCGAACGCGGCTATCATTTTCACCTCGCGCTCTTCGGCATCATGCCGCTGATGAACGTGCTCCTGCTCGTCCTCGTCTTCTACGTGCTCGGGTCAAAATTCACGCTCACGCCCGGCGTGCAGGTGAGCTTGCCGGTGACCTCCTTCGCGCTCGGCACGCAGCACAATGCCGAGATCGTGAGCCTCACCGGCGGCCCCGCCGCGGCGATCTACCACCGCGATCGCGAGGTGACGATGAGCGAGCTGCGCACGCGTCTTTCCGAAAATCGCGCCGCGGAAAAATGGCTGATCATCAAAGCCGACACCGGCACGCCCGCGGGCATCGTCGCCGCCATCACCGATGAGGCCCTGCGCCGCAGCTACTCGGTGATCCTCGCGGGCGAGATTCCGAAAAAATGAACCCCACGGAACGCCAGCCGGAGCAGGACTCGCCGGTCATCTTCACGTGGGCGGATCGTGAGGGGAGTTCGTGGTGGCTGGCGGCGTTTATTTTTCTTTCGTTCCTCGCGCACAGCGCCGCGTTTTTCCTTTTTCAGGGGAAAGATCCCGCCGCTCCACGCACGATCCGCACGGCGCCGCTCGTGCAGATCCTTTCCGCCACGAACGATCCCGCCACGCAGTCGCCGGAAAACGACGCGCTCCTCCGCTGGATCGCGACGCACGATCCCGCGCTCGTCGCGAACATTCAGACCGTCGAGCCGCAGGGCCTGCTGAACGTTCCCTACCTCCCGTCCTTCCAAACGCTCCGCACGCTTCCGCTCGGCGCGCCGCAGGAATCCGCGAGCCTCCAGACTCCTCCCGCGCGCGAGCCGCTCGCGCTGATCCGGAGCGTTTCACCCTCGGAAAAATTGACGATCGCCACGCCGGCCGCGCAGCCCACGCAGGTCCGCCTCCCGGCCTCGTTGCAGGCACGCTCGGCGAATTTGCCGCACATCGTTCCGCAGACAAAAGTGAGCGCGAGCGTGCAGCCGACGACCTTGCTCGCGGGAGTGAATCGCGATGGCGAGACGCGTTTCGTCTTTGTGCAGCACGGCAGCGGCGACGATGTGCTCGATGCCGAAGCCGTCGCATTCATTCGCACCCTGCGCTTCTCACCGTCCGGCGATGCCTTGTCGTGGGACACGATCGCGATCGAATGGGGCGACGAAATCATCGCGTCCGCGCAACCGAAGTAGCCCGCATGTTCCGCCTCGAACTTCACCAACTGCTTTTCGTTTACACGGGCCTCTGCCTCGGCATCGTGCTGCTCGCCGCCGTCCTGCACAACGTCCGCCGCCACCGGCGCGAAGCGCTCGCCGTGCGCGATCTCGTGAAGTGCCATCTCTGCGCCTTTGAATTTCGCGACGCTACCGGCGCGGAGCTCCCGAAATGCCCGTGCTGCGGCGCGCCCGCGAATCGCGACCGGCTCTCGCAGCTCTGAGCGCACTTCCGCCTTTTCATCCCCGCGCTGCATCTGGCAAGGTTCGACATGGCACCTCTCGACGACCAGTTTTACCAGCCGGCCGACAAGTTTTTCCCGACCCACGGCGGCATCGGGCTCACCTACGACGACGTCACGCTCGCCACGCTCTACAGCGAAGTCATCCCGCGCGACGCGAACCTCGACACGCAGCTCCACGAGCGGCTCCATCTCCGCTTGCCGATCATTTCCGCGGACATGGATACCGTCACCGAATCGCCCATGGCCATCGCGATGGCGCGCGCCGGCGGGCTCGGCCTCATCCACTGCAACATGCCCGAACGGCAGCAGCTCTCCGAGGTGAGCCGCGTGAAAAACAACGTGCACGGGCTGATTCAGGAACCGATCAAAGTCGGCCCGAATCAGCTCATCGGCGAAGTGCTCGGGATGATCGACGAGCGACGCTTCGGCTTCAGCACCTTTCCCGTCGTGGATGAAAATGACACGCTGCTCGGACTGCTGCCCGGCCACGTGGTCCGCGAGCGCTACGCCACGCGCAAAGTCGCGGAGGCGATGATGCCCCGCGCGCAAGTCCACACGATCCACGAGCGCGAACTCGGCAGCGAACCGATCAAGGCCGCGGACCGATTTTTCAACGCCCACATGGGCATCCACAAACTGCTCGTCGTCGGCGATGGCGACGTGATGCGCGGGCTCTTCACGCTCAGCGACATCGAGCACATCCTCCACGAGCACAGCTCGCATTTTAAGCCGGCGCGCGATGAAAAATTCCGCCTGCTGTGCGGCGCGAGCATCATCGGATTGCGAAAGGCGGACGGATCGCTCGACCGCGAACGCATCGGCGCGCACGTCGGCGCACTCGTCGAGCGCGGGTGCGACGTCATCGCCGTGAGCACCGCGCACGGGCACAGCGCGGGAGTCGGCGACACAGTGAAAATGATTCGCGACGCCTTTCCCGAATTGCCGATCATCGCAGGCAATGTGACGAGCGCAGCCGGCGTCGAGTATCTCGCGAAATGCGGCGCGAATGTGATCAAAGTCGGCCAGGGGCCCGGATCGATTTGCACCACTCGCGTCGTCGCGGGCGTCGGCATCCCGCAGCTCACCGCGCTCTACGTCGCGAGCCGCGCGGCGGAAAAATGCGGCGTCACCGTGATCGCCGACGGCGGCATCACCAAGAGCGGCGACATCGTCAAAGCGCTCACGCTCGCGCAGGCCGTCATCTGCGGCGGACTGCTCGCCGGCTGCCCCGAGGCGCCGGGGCAGATCATGGAGATCAACAACAAGCTCTACAAACAGTACCGCGGCATGGGCAGCGCCGCCGCGATGACCGCCGGCAGCGCCGCGCGCTACGGACATTCCACGAAGGACTCGACGCGCAAGCTCGCCGCCGAAGGCATCGAGGCGCTGAAGGAAGTGAGCCCGCCCGTCGAACTCGTCCTCGCGCAACTCGCGGGCGGCGTGCAGAGCGGCCTCGGCTACCTCGGGGCGTGCGATCTCCCCGCGCTGCGCAAAGCCGCGCGCTTCATCCGAGTGACGAGCGCCGGGCAGCGCGAGAGTGCGCCGCACGACATCATCGAGGTGAAGGCGACGAAGTGAGGTCGCCTTCCACCTGCAGGACAATCGCTTCAAAAACACGAGCGAAGCAGCATTGCCGAAAGGCCGCCGCGCGGGGCTCAACGCCTAACTCCTAACGCTCAACATTCACAGCAATCAGGTCATTGGAATCGGATTCCGCCGTTCGGCGTTAGAAGTTGAGCGTTAAATGTTAGACGTTGAGCCCGCCGCAGGCTCCTCCCGGCGTTCTGAACGCCGTTCCGAGCGCCGCTCTTTGAAACAGCGGACGGGTGATGCGATTGTCCTGATCCGACCTGACGCTGCCCTTGCGCAGAGCGCATCCCCCGCTACTCTCCGCGCCCCGATGTCCACTGCACTGCCAGACCGCCCTGCCCCGCTCGCCGATGCGCGGCGCTTCGCCGTAGTCGCGAGTCGCTACAATTCGGAATTTGTGGACGGCCTCATCGCCGGTGCGCGCGAGGAACTCGGTGCCATCGCGCCCGGCTCGACGGTGGACATTCACCGCGTGCCGGGATCGTTCGAGATTCCGCTCGCCGTGCAAGCCGTCGGCGACTCGGGAAAGGCGGATGCGATTTTTGCGTTCGGGCTGCTGTGGCAGGGCGAGACGAGCCACGCGGACCTCATCGCCACGGCGGTCACCAATGCTCTGCTCGATCTTTCGCTGCGGCTGAAGCTGCCCGTCCTGCACGAAGTCATCGTCGCGCAGACCGAGGAGCAGGCGCGCGAGCGGTGCCTCGGCACGAAAATCAACCGCGGAACCGAGGCCGCGCGCGCGGCGGTGCGCATGTTGCAAACTCTCGACGCCATCCGCGGCACGCAGCGGTAAATTTTCATGAGCAAACGACGCGAAGGCCGCGAGGCGGCGGTGCAATTTCTCTACCAGCAGGACATCCACGGGGATCACACCACGGATTTGCGCGCGGACTTTTGGGCATTCCGCGAGGCCAAGACGTCCGTGCGCGAGTACGCGGAGAATCTCATCGCCGGCGTGAACGCAAACCTCGCCGGGGTGGACGCGCGCATCGTGAAATACGTCGAGAACTTCGGCATCGAGCGCCTCGCCGCGGTGGACCGCAACATTCTCCGGCTCGCGATCTACGAGATGTTCCACTGCCTGGAGACGCCGCCCGTAGTGGCGATCAACGAAGCAATCGAAATCGCGCGCAAATTTGGCGGCGAAGACAGCAGCCGCTTCGTGAATGGCGTGCTCGATCGGATCAAAGGCGAACTCACGCGGCCGCTGCGCGAAGCGGTGGTGCCGCGCGGGGACGGGAAGGCGCAAAGGCAATGAGCGAGCGGTTCAGTGCGCAGTGCTCAGAATTCGCATTCGACATTCGTCATCCGTCATTCGATCAGCCCGCCTCCTTCCGTCGGCGACTACGGAAAAATCACGCCACCCGCCGCTCTCCACGGAGCACTGAGCACTGACTACTGAGCATTTTTCCAAACATGGCCTTCGGCTTTCTCAAAAAAATCTGGAACAAATTCACCGGCAAACCGGTGGACTGGGATGAACTCGAAGAGTCCCTCATCCGCGCCGACCTCGGGCTCGGCATGACGCAGCGCATTCTGAAAACGCTTCGCGAAAATCCGGAGGAGCCCACCGCGGATTCCGTGGTAAAGGTCGCGACCGAAGAAATCATCAAGGTGCTGCCGAACGATGGATGGACGCTACGCCCGCATGCATCGAAGCCGAAAGTAATCCTCGTGGTCGGCGTGAACGGCACGGGGAAAACGACGAGCACGGCGAAGCTTGCGGCACTTTTGAAAAAGCGCGGGCACAGTGTGCTGCTCGTCGCGGCGGACACTTTCCGCGCGGCGGCGATCGAGCAGCTCGCCGTGTGGGCCGACCGTATCGGCGTGCCGATCATCAAGGGGCAGTACAACGCGGACCCCGCCTCGCTCTGCCATGATGCTTACGAAAAGGCGGACAAGGAAAACATCGAGTTCATCCTCTGCGACACCGCCGGCCGGCTGCACACGAAGCACAATCTCATGGCCGAGCTGAACAAGGTGAAGCGCGTGCTGCAAAAGACCGACGCCTCGGCGCCGCACGAGACGCTGCTAGTGGTGGATGCCACGACCGGCGCGAACGCGGTGAGCCAGGCGCGTGAATTCCACGCGGCGAGTCCGCTCACTGGCATCATTTGCACCAAGCTCGATGGCTCGGGCAAAGGTGGCGTAGTCGTCGCGATCCGCGACGAACTCGGCATCCCGACTCGCTTCACCGGGACCGGTGAAAAAATTGGCGACTTCGCATTTTTCGACAGCCGCGAATTCGCCGGGGCGATGCTTTCGGAATAGCCGTCGCGCGTTGCCGCGCCGGGCGCGCTTGGCAACCGGGGCTCCCGCCGGTCAGGCGACGACGCCCGACTCCTTTTTGCGGTAGAAGTCTGCACCGCTGATCCAAGCTTCGGCCGCGTTGCCGTGGTCATCGGTGGCGATGACTTTGATGTCGTGCGGTTCGCCTTCGCCAGCGTACGGCGTCAGCGTGATCGCGGGCTCGAATGGGACATCATCAAAGGATGAACTCCGAAACTTGTGAGGCCGCACACTTTCGACCGGTGCTTTTTGCGGATGCCCATTTCCGTCCGGCAAAAACCAGGCGATGAATCGCACCTCGCTGTCGGCCTCAAAATTTCCGCCTTCCAAAAGCAGGTTCACTTTTGCATCCGGCTGCGCGATGTCGGGGCGGACGCGCAGTTTCAAATAGGGCTGAACGCGCGAGGACAAATCGCCGCCAACCACCCCCGAGAACATGGCAAACATGACTCCGAACAACACTGCGATGCCGATGAGGATGCTCATATTTAGAAGAGAGTTTCCAAATGTCTTCGTTGGCAAACAACAAAATCCGCGGCGTTCCTTACGCAAGTGAGTTTCTGAGTTCGTCCGCGGCATTTTCGCGGGAGAAATGCGGCGGCGGAGAGTTTCAGCCAAAGGAACCATGTCACCCGGAGGTTGTTCGCTCGCCGCGCGCACAGGCATCGTTTTTGTCCGGCGCACGTTTTTTACCAAACCTCCATCGCCATCCGCTCACACTACTGCTCATGAAAAAATCCGCCGCCCTCACTCTCGTCCTCGCCTGCCTCGCCGGCGCGTCCTTCGCCGCGGAGAAAAAGCGCGTGCTCGTCTGCACCGTGACGACCGGTTTCCGGCACGGGCCCGCGATCGCGGAAGCGGAGAAAACCCTGCCGATGCTCGCGCAGGAAAGTGGCGCGTTTGAGATCGTGGAATTTGTCCAGCAGCCCGATGTGGCGATCCCAAAGCGGCCCAACAAGCCGAAGGATCTGAAGCCGGATGCGAGTGAGAAGGACAAGGCGCGGCACGGGGAGGACATGAAAAAATTTGATTCCGAGATGGCGAAGTGGACGCCGGAAGTGGTGGCGCAGGAGAAGGCGGCGAAGGCGGAATTCGAGACGCGCGTGAAAAAAAATCTCGAGGCGCTCTCACCGGAACATCTGCGTTCGGCAAAAATCGACGCGGTGATTTTCGCGGATACGACGGGCGACCTGCCGCTGCCGGACAAAGAGGGGTTCATCAAGTGGATCGAAGACGGGCATGCCTTCATCGGGATGCATTCGGCGAGCGATACCTTCCATCAGTTCAAAGGCTACGGGGAAATGCTGCAGGGCGAATTCAAGACGCACGGCAAGCAGGTGCCGGCGGATCTCGTCGCGGGCGACGCGGCGCATCCGGCGAACGCGGGCATCGGCGCGAAGTGGGACATCAAGCTGGAGGAGATGTATGAGATGAAGGACGGCAGCCATGACCGCTCGAAGGTGCATGTGATTTGGTTTCTGAAGCACCCGCCGCAGCAGCCGGAAAAGGCGGAGTATGCCGCGGTGAGCTGGTGCCGCATGGCGGGATCGGGCCGCGTTTTTTACACGAGCCTCGGGCATCGCGAGGATCTGTGGAATGCGGATCCGGCGCTGCCGAATCGCGTGAATTCGCCGGAGACGGCGAAGCAGTACCAGGCGCACATCCTCGGGGGAATCAAGTGGGCGCTCGGGCTGGCGAAGGGCGACGCGACGCCGAATCCGGAAGTGAAGTAACCAGCAGACGCAACGAACCCCATGAAGACTTTCCTTTTCACCACCGCACTCCTGCTCACGACCGTGGTCTTCGCCGCGGATGAGGAGAAGGATTTCAAGCCGCTCTTCAACGGCAAGGACATGGCCGGATGGCATGTCCGCAAACCGGAGTCGCACAACGCGTGGAAGGTGGAGGACGGTGTGCTGAAGAATGTCCTCGGTGCGGGCGAGCACGGCGTGGATCTCGTGACGGATGCGAAGTTCCGCGACTTCACGGTGCGCTATGAATACATGGTGCCGGATGGCTCGAACTCGGGCTTCTACCTGCGCGGGCGGCACGAGATTCAGATCCTCGGCGACTACCAGTCGGGCAAGGCGACGAAGGGCGGGAACGGGGCGATCTACAACTTCAAGGAGCCGTCGGAATTTGTGAGCAAGCCCGCCGGCGAGTGGCAGACGGTGGAGGCGACCATCGTGGGGAACAAGATCACGGTGATTTTGAACGGGAAGAAAATCCACGACGCGGTGGAGTGCGACAAGCCGACCGGCAGCCAGCTCGACAACGACGTGAACGAGCCGGGTGCGCTCTTCCTGCAGGGCGATCACGGGACGGTGTCATTCCGGAATATCCGCATCAAGCCGCTGGCGAAATAACACGCTGCTCGCGTGGAATGGGCGTTCCGCGCACGTTCAGCGTCCTCAGTATTCAGCCAGTCATCCGACGGATGCCATGCGCGCGCCTTTTGAACGCGCGACGGAGCGCGCGTTCCACCGCACTTACTGCGCGGCGTAGTACTTCGGATACTGATAGTAGTAGTATCCCGGCACTTCAGTATCCACGCAGTTCAGGATGAGGCCGAGCACATTCACCTGCCGCTGGTAGAGTGCTTGCAGCGCGTTGCGCGTGAGGCGGGCGCTCGTGAAGGACGCGCGGATGACCATGAGCGTGCCGTCGAAATTCGGCGCGAGCGTCGGCGTGTCGTCGGTCGCGAGGATCGGCGCGGTGTTGAAGATCACGAGATCGTACGCAGCCTTCCACTCCTCGAGAAGCTTCTGGACGATGGGCAGGAGCAGCAGTTCGCCGCTCTGGTTGGTCGTCGGGCCGCGCGGGATGATGTGCAGGTTTTCCTTGCGACCTTTCTGGATGCAGTTCTTCCAGTTCACCTCACCGCGGAGAACATTTGAAAGACCCTGGCGTCCATCAATGTCGAACAATGCCGCGATGTCGCCGCGCCGGAGATCGGCATCCACGAGCAAGACGCGCGCGCCGGCATTGGACATCGTGATGGCGAGGTTGCTGGTGATGGTGGACTTGCCTTCGTTCGGAATTGCCGAGGTGACGATGAGCGTTTTCAGCTCCGTCTGGTTCGGCATGAAAATGAGCGAACTGCGGAGGCTGCGGAACGCCTCGGCAAACATGAACCGCTCGTCTTCCTCCTGCAGGAGCGGCAGGCCGACGTTCGTGCGGCTCGACGCGACGTCGGGAATCTGGCCGACGATCGCTTCGTTAAACTGCTCGATCATCTCGCTCGACGAGGAGAGCCGGTCGTCTGAACGATCGAGCAGGAAAAGAATGGCGATGCCGAGGAGAAAGCCGCCGATGAGTCCCGTGAGAAGATGGCGGACGATGCCCTTGTTTTCCACCACGGCGGGCGAAGCCTGCTGCCGGATGGCGAGGATTTCCTGCGCCGCAGGGCCGGTGCGGACTTTGTCGAGGCTCGCGCGCGTCAGCGTGTAGGCGGCTTCGTTGCGTTCGACTTCCTGCTTCAGCGTCGTGTACTTCGCGAGGATTTTGCTGAAGTCGCCGGCCTTCTTCTCGAGTTCGACGATGGCCTCTCCCTTCGTCTGAATCTCGGCATTCAAGCGGCGAAGCACGCCATCGAGGTTCTTCGTGGCCTCATCCTTGAGCACGTCGATCGTGAGGCGCAGGTCGTTCACTTCGCGCACGAGCTGCTGGAAGCGCGGGTGCGCCGGCTTCCACACGATGCCGCGTTCCTTGAGTTCGGATTCCTTGATGGCGAGCTGCTCCTGTTTGTCGAGCCAGCGACCGCCGAGCGAGTCGCCGCCCTGGCCGGGATTTTTCCTGTCCGGCTTCTGCGCATTGGCGTCGAGGAGGCCGGTGGTGCTCAGATTTTTGTACGTGTTCACCTGCCCGCGCAGATCTTCGCGCGCCTTGTGCAGTTCGGAAAGTTCGGTGGAGATTTGCTCAGCCTGCTGCTCGATAAACGGAACGCTGTTGTCTTCCTTGAACCGGTTGAGGATGGCTCGGCTCGCATCGAGTTCCTGTTTTTCCTTCTCCACCTGCTTTTGTGAGTCGCCGATCAGGCCGCTCCGCGCCATGACGCTTTCCTCCCTTCGCAACTGCATGAACACCTCCATGGTCGCATCCACAAAAGACTGGGTGTATTCGGGATTTTGCCCCGAGCCCGTGACGCTGAAAATGAAGGTGTTCGGTTCGTTTATCGCCGTAATTTCCACCTCGTTTGCCGTGGATCCGGCCTGAGGCTTCTCGACGTCCATCTTTTTCACCGCACGCTGGCGGAGGACGGAGCCCTTGAGTTCCTCGACGATGGTCTGCCCCCAATTTCCCGTCGTCACCCATGCTTTCTGACTCTCGTCGCTCACGGCCTCGCTCACTTTCATTTTCCCGACAGACACGAAGCGCGTGGGCTTCGTGACGAGGACAAAAACTTCGTAGAGCAGTCCCACACTGATGCAAAGGAGCAGGATCCACCAATAACGTTTGATGATGGCGCGATAGCGATAGATGCGCACGCCGACGGGGGAACCAGTCTCACCACTCGTGCCGGGTTTGGAATTTGATGTGTCCATCTTTGGGCGGCGGTGAAAAGTTTACTCGGAGCCGAAACGAATCCCAACCGTCGGCACATAGATCTGATCGCCGTCCTTGAGAGGCACATCGAGATCCGTGCGGCCATCCTTGGTGATCGATTTGACGTCGTGATCCGACGTCTGCCCTCCGCGGGAAAGCCGAACCTTTTTCAAATCCGAATAAACACTTGTCCCAGCGACCATGACCGCTTCCGTGAGTTTTAACGGATTTGTCCCGGTAAAATACTGCGGGCCTGGGCGCCCTACTTTGCCGGTGACGAGCACCTTGAATGGACGAGCCCCGGCACCGATTGCCTTTTTCACCACGCCGACTTCAACGGTGGCGTGATTGTAGTACCTCTGCTTGAGGTAACTCGCGATGAGCGATTCGGCCTCCATACTCGATTTTCCCGATACGGGCACGCGACCCAGTCCGTTCAGTTCCACTTCGCCGGTGTCCGTCACGATGGTGCGGAGCGCGGTTTCGTGATCCTCCACGATTTTGATCGTCACTTCGTCGCCGGCGGTCAGTTTCGTGTCCCGGGACACGGTCATGCCGCCGGAATGGGGAATTGCCGAAGGGATGGGGGCGGTCTCGGCCAGTGGCTCGGCCGGACGATTCACGCCTCGCGCAGGACGCGCACCGCCGAGCATGTCCTGGGCCGGGCTGCCTGTTGGAAGCAACGCGAGGAGAGCGCCGACGACGCCGGAGAACAGGCAGCTAGGCATAGGTCATGGCAGGATTATCAGAACTTGTAGAAGAGGCTCACCAGTCCGAGGTTCTGAGTGTAATCAGCCCCGTTCCGGTTGGAGTCTTTGACAAGATAGCGATAATCGAGCCCGACCGTGAAATTATCTGTCAGAACGTGATAAATTCCGAGCGCGGCCCCGAAGCGATGCGCGTCCTCGGATTCAGGTCCGGAAGTCTGATAGTACTCGTAGAAAAAGATCGGGCGAATGGTGGTCTTCTCGCGGATCGCCCACTCGATGCTGTACTCCACATGGTAGAGATCGTAAAAATTCGACTGGTAGCCGAGTTCGGCGGTCTTGGAAAAACTGAGCTTCTGCCGCAGGGATTCCGTCGGGCGATTCACGATGTCCACCTTTGCGTACCAAGTGCTCGCATCCTGCGTGTCGAGGCCGGTGCCGGTCACCCGCCCTGTCACACGATCCACGATGGTAAACGCAGTGCCGCCATCGAAATTCGACTGTTGCACGCCCACTTCGGCATACACGTCGGTGAAATCGTTCACCTTCCAGCGCACGAATGGCCCGACGAGCAGCGAATGGCCGTCCGCGTGGGCGCTCTGCTTGTAGTCGAACACGCTCAACGACGCATTCAGCCCGACGGTGAAGCTCGGATTGATCTGATACGAGGGGCGCACGAAGACCGTGTTGATCGAATGATCGAGCGAGGCGTAGGCGGAGTCATTCGTCCAAAGATCATACCGATCGTAGCCCACGGAGATTTTCGTGTACTGGTTTGCATCCCAATCCACTTGGATTCCCGCCTGGTTTTCCCAACGGCGATAGTTGACGACATTCAGGACGGGAAGGTCGAAAGGATCTTCCTGGTAGGAGAGGCGCTCGCGGACCGTGAATTTGAATGCGCCGGTCTCCGCAGTCCACGTGATGGCCGATGTCGGCGAGATGAGCAGCGCCTTGGAGTCATACTGACTGTGGTCGAAATATTTCGCGTAGCTCAGGCCGACGCCGAGGCGAAGGCGGCTCGTCTCCGAAAAACGAATCGCACCTTCGATGTCGAATTCAGGGCGGAAAATAATGTCCCCATGCCGGTCGAATTCCGAAAGCGTGATGTTGTCGTTGAACTCAAAACCGACGCCGGCCGCGAGCGACAAATCGAGCGCGCCGATCCGGATGTTGTAGTTTTTTTCATCCTGAACGACGCTCGCGTCGGTGAGCGGCTCAATGCCGTTCGGATTATTGCCGAGGAAAACCTCCGTGCCCGGCCCGAGGCGACCAATGCCCCCCGAGGAGCGGGAACTGCCAAAATCGCGGAAATATTCCTGCGCTTTCGCAGACACCGCCGCGAACGACGTTACGCAAACAAGGAGGGGAACGACCCGTCCGGTGAGAATCTTCATAATTATAAGTTCGGTAATTTTGCCCTGAGGCGTGCGTTTTCTATCAGTCCCGAGTCTGCAATGGCAATCGAAAAGGCACCCGCCTATTCATTTGATTTCCGCCGGTGCGTTTTCGCGGTTTCGGTCGCTTTCACCACGCGGAAACCGTACGTGTCGTGCAAGGTGTCGGGCGAAGAACTGATGCGGCACGACGACAGCAGGCTGAGCGGGATCGCGCCATTGTACCATGAGCCGCCACGGAGTGTCTTCGCGCGGTTTTCGCCGTTCCAAAAATCCGAGACCCACTGCCAGACATTGCCACCCATGTCGTGGAGACCAAATGCATTTGCCCGGAATTTTCCGACCGGCGACGTGTTCGGGTAGCCGTCGTTGTAATTCGGAATCGGGATTTCCGTCTGCGTTTCTTCGCCGGCATAATTTCCCGAGCCAGCCGGCGGTGGCCACTGGTTGCCCCACGGATACACATCCTGCACGCCCATGTCGCGCTCCTCGGGCGTCGCGCCATTTTCCGCAGGAAGGCCGACGGCCTTGCTCCATTCCAGATCCGTCGGCAGGCGGTATGCTTCGCCCGCTTTCAGCAGGCCGGCCTTGCGCTCCTTTTCCGTGAGCCATTTGCAAAATGCCTCCGCCTCGCGCCACGTCACATTCACCACTGGATGATCGGGGCCCTGCTTGAAACCCGGATTGCGCCATGCCTCGGATTTAAAACCCGTCGCGCCCGCAAATGCCTCGAATTCTTTGAGCGTCGTCAAATTCACGCTGAACTGCACATCGCCGACCAGTGCGAATTTCATCCCGAGCGAATTCGCTCCCGCGGTGACTTCCTTCACGGGCGGAACCGTCTTGTCCGGCACGGCGGGCGCGACCGGCGCGACCGGCAGCTTGAGCGACGCCGACGGCTTCACGGGCAGATCCCCCGTTTCGCCGGAGAGTCGCCTCGCCTCCGCTTCGAGGTCGGAAATTTGGCGGTTCGTCGCCGCCTGTTTCTCCTCGATTTTTTTGATCGCCTCTTTGCCCGCTTCGCCGAGTTCCCTCAGCGGCCCGACCGCAGCCTCAAAGCGCAGCGACTGCGCCTTCAAGTCCTGCACTTGCTTGGCGATCGCCGCGATTTTTTCCGCATTCGCCTTGCGCTGCGACTCCATCTCGGCGCGCCGCGCCTGCTCGGATGAGGCGGAGATTTTCTGCAAATCCTGATCCGCCTGCTGCTGCGAGAGTCGCGCCTGCTGGCGGAGCGCGTCGGCCTTCGCGATCAATTGCGAGAGGTCGTCGGCCTCCTTGCCGAGTGCGCTCACTTCCGCCGCCGCGGCCGTCAATTCGCTTTCCGCTTGCTGCCGCGCCTTCAGCTTTTCGCCGCCCTTCGCGACGACCGCTTCGAGTTTGAGCTTCGCGGCTTCAGCCTGCTTCGCGGCTTCGGCGGCGGCGGCCTTCGCCTTGGCGGCGTCGTCCTCCGTTTTCTTGCGCTCAGTTTCGAGGGCATCGGCTTGCTGGATCACCGGCGTCAGCGCCTTGCGTTTTGCCTCGAGCGCCTTCTGGCTCTTGTCCTTCTCGATCTTCACCGAGCCGAGCCGGCGCGTCGCTTCCTGATGCGCTGCATCCGCCGCAGCGGTCGTCTTCCGAATGTTCTCGATGGCAAGCTCGCGCTGCTTCCTCGCCTCGTCCAATTGCGCCGCTGTCGCTTTTTCGGGCAGGACCAATTTTGGCAGGGGGTGGAGCGGCTCGGGCAGCTTCGGCAGGGCTTCCGCTTTGGCGACGGGCGACGGGCTGTCCGATTTCGCAGGCGGGGTCAAGCCTTTTTCCGGCGGACGTCCGCTGGCGGCGAGCAGGGGCGCGGCGGGCTTCCCGCTGTCTTCCATCGCGGGCGGATTTTTGTCCCCGGACGCGTTTCCAGACGATCCCGCGGACACCGCTGCGAGCGTGTTCGGCACCACGTTCTCAGGCGTCGGCGGCACGACTGGAGTCGTGTCACTGCCGATCAATCCCCCGCTCTTCGGTTTGACCGGGGGCGGCGTGGGGGCTTTCGATGCTTCGGGCGGATTGATGACCGCGACCTTCGGCGGAGCGACCGGGATCGGATCGGGCAGGAGTTCCGCCGATTTCAAATCCGGCACGGCATCCTCGGGAGACTTCGTGGGAAGTGCGCCGCCTTGCGAATTTCCCGCACCATCCAACCGCGCCACCGAACCGTCGTTTTCACCAGCGTTCGGATCCGCCGCGGGCCGCATGTAAATGCCGATGCCGATGATGCCGGCCGCGAGGACCAGCCATAGGAGCGGAGCCTTCGAGCGCGGCCGATCGAGATCGGGAAAGTTCGCCGACAATGCTCCTTTCGCCGGAGCTTTTTTTGGCGCCGCGCTGTGGCTGACCGGCGGGATGTCTGGATGCAGGGGCTTTCCCGATGCGGCTGCTTTTTCCACCGCAGGTGCCGCAGAGGATTTTTCCGTGGCGGAGCCGTTGCCTGCGGGTTCGGAGTGTTCGGAATTTCGAATCGGCGCGTCCAACCCGGCGACGATCGGCGCTGCTTCCTTGGCGCTGCTTTTTTCCACCACTGCGGCGGGCTCCACCCGCGGACGCGCGGGTGCGGAATCCTGCCCGAGGAGCGTGAGGATGTCGCCGAGGGTGCGGGGCCGCGCTTCCGGCGATTTTTCGAGGCAGCCCTCGATCAATTTCTCCCACGACGCCGGCACCGGTGCGGTGGCTCCGGCGGCGGCGCGCACGGCGGAAATCGGCGGCGGGACGGTCTTGCGGATCTGCGGCACGAGGTCATCGCCAGTGAATGGCGCGGCACCGCCGAGCAGCTTGTGCAGCAAGACGCCGAAGCCGTAAATGTCGTCGCTCGCATTTGGTCGGTCGCCGTCGATCTGCTGCGGGCTCACGAAGGCGAGATGCGCATCCGCACCCTTGCGGAGACCGGCGCGCTCGAGGGAATTCAGGATGACGCGGCTCACGCCGAAATTGGTGACGAGCAGCCCGCCGTTGGGCCGGAGGTAAATATTCCCCGGCGAAAGATCGCGGTGGAAAAGCTGGATGCGGTGCGCGTCCGCCAGCGTCTCGACGAGCTGCGCGATCCACGGCTTCATGTCTTCGGGATCGAGACGGCCCTTCTTTTTCAACACTTCATCGAGCGACTCGCCGTCAAAGGTGTCCATCGAAATGGCCACGTAATTTCCATCCTCCACGAAATCATAAACGCGCAGAATGTTCGGGTGGATGAGCTGGCGGTTGCGTTTTACTTCCTGCCGGAGTTCAGACATCGCACGCGTGTCAGCGGCGACCGCCGCGGGGATGAAGTGGAGCGTCACATCCTTGCCGAGAACTTCGTCACTCGCGAGCCACACAGGGCTCTCGCCGGGCTTGGTGCGATTCTCACGCAGCACGTAGCAGCCGCCGATTTTCGTCCCTTCGCTGAGTTCCGGTTCCGCGTTTGCGAGGTCCCGCGTTTGTTCGTTTGGTGGTGGTGTTTGCACGGTGATTTATAGGCTGAGCATCTTTGTCAAAACGACCCGCGTACGAAAACAGATTGCGTAACGGCGGTTCATTCTCGGCTTTTGGAGCCGTTGCATTTCTGCGATTCGCTCGATCGAAAAGAAATAGGTAAATCCCATGGGATGCGAGAAAAATAACGAAAATGCTTGCAGAATCCCAACGTTTTTCGATAGTTTCCGTAATCCTCATATTTTAACGATCCCGATTTGGGCGCTCATCCCGGTTGGATTTCTCTTTTCACGTCCGTCAAACGCAGCTAAAAACACACCAAACCCGCATATGAACAAACCCATTCTAGCCACTGTCATCGCGACCGCCTGCTCGTCTCTGGCTTTCGCCGCACCGCCGGATAAATCTCCTGCGACCGCTCAAGGCTACCTCAAAAATATCGCCCGGCAGCACTACACCACTTCGCTTTCCTTGTTCGACGCAGCGGCGCAGCGCTACGTCTCGACCGAAGCCGCCGCAGCTTGGCTGGACGACGACATCGCGACGGGATGGCCGGCACTCGCGGGCAAGCAGAATTACCTGCTGCAATTCGCGGAGCCCCAGCTCGTCACCAACTTTGAACTTTCCACCAAAACCCCCAGCGGCACGATCTCGCTCTACGCGGGCGATCGCGACGCCGCTCCCGGCGACAAGTCGTGGACGCTCATCGCGAAGGACGTGCCGGTCGAGAGCATCAACAACCAGAAGCTCGCCAAGCGGATCAACAAATTCGCGAAGTATCTCCTCATCGAGACGAACATCGCCGAGCCTTCACCGATCTACAGCCTGAATGTCTTCAGCGAACGCGCCGCCTCGTCGGTCGGCATCGTCGCCCGCCCGCAACCGGTGGACGTGAAGCCGCTGCTCGGCGATTTCGTGAACAACCAGACCGCCTTCAACATGGCTGGCATCTATGCAAAAGGCGCAGTCACTTTCGCCAACACCGGCGGCAGCCCGAATAGCTGGCAGCGCGCGATCGACGACGATCCTGAGACGCTGCTCACCGTGAAGCCCTCGACCGCCGAATCCGGCGTCGTCATTCGCTTTGACGGCGCGCAGCCCTTCACCCGCCTCTCGCTCCTCACCAATCCCAAGGCCCGCGGCAAGGTGGACATCTTCCTCCTCAGCGAAGCGCCACAAAATTCCACGCCCGTGAGCATCGAAGGCATCGCTCCGTCCGTCACCCTCACTTTCGACGGCAACTCGCAGCGCAGCAGCGCCGATTTCGCCGAGACCAAAGCCTCCGCCCTCGCGCTCCGCTGGACGCCCGAGAGCGGCGAAGCCACGCTCGCCATCCGCGAACTGAACATCTTCGCCGACCTCGCCCTCGGCGATCACGAAGTCTCCGGTGCACCGAGCACGCTCGCGCAAGGCCCGCAAGGCGGCAGTGACGAAAGCGTGAGCACCAAGAGTCTCGCCGATGGCAAGAGCCTCGCCGACGGCAAAAGCCTGGGCGACGGCAAGGCGCCGATCGCCATGGGACCGGGCCGGGGCCGCGACTACAAGGGCCTGAGCGAACCGCCCGCCGTTGCTGCCGGACCCGGCGGCTACACGCCCGGTGGCCTCGGCTTCCCGCCGACCCTCGGCATTCCGCGTCCCACCACGAATATCCCAAATATTCCGAACACGCCGAACAACCCGCCGACTCCGCCGCCAACGCCGAGCAGCCCGTAGTTCGCGCCATCCAATTCCCAACATCCAAGCCACGCGCGGGATTCACGTCCCGCGCGTTTTGTTTTTTTCGGGAAAGTGATCGCGCCGCGCGAAGGCTCCACCGCTCTGCACCGATCGTCGCTGACGCTCCTCGCAGGCGTCGGCGGAAGCCCGCGACTGCGCCCGCATGCACCCTCGGATCATCGCGCGAAACGCCGATCGCGATCTGCGTTTCTCCGCCCGCCGCGCCCGCAGCTACAGCTCGATCTCCACGCGCGTCCCGCCCTTCGTGAGCACCGCATGCACCGTCTTCGTCTTCGAGCCCGCGCGCACCTCCACGGTGTACTCTCCGAGAAAGCCGCGCACCTTCGCCACGCCGTTCCGTCCCGTCGCCGTGTTCAGACTCGTCCACCATTTTTTGAACACCAGCTCATACCACACCTTCCCGTGCCCGCGCAGTTGCCACGCGCCCGTCCACTGCGCCGCGTTCGGGATCCAGTGCCGCTTTTCCAAAAATCCCCACGTGATGATCCCGCTCGTCGCCGGATGCGCGAACACCGCCGTCATGAAATCCCGCGTGTAATCCGCCATCACTTCCTCGTCCCACACATTGATGTCGTGCTCGGTGATCTCGATCGGCAGGCCGAGCGCGCCGAAGCGGTTCAAAATATCCCACACCTTCGTCAGCGGCGTCAGTTGCTCGTTGAAGTGCACCTGCATCCCGATTCCCTGCACCGGCGCTTTCGCATCGAGCAGTTCGCGGATGATGCGGAAATAATTGTCCTGATGCTCCGTATCCGCGCCGCCGTGCGAGAGGATCGAGTAGTCATTGATGAAAAGTCGCGCCTGCGGATCGGCCTCGTGCGCAGACTTGAAGACGTCCGCCAAAATGCCGTTGCCGAGCACGCGCTGCACGTCCGTATTCGTCACCGGCTCATTCACGACATCCCACTCCGCGAGCTGTCCCTTGAAAGCCCCGACCTCATCGCGCACGTGATCGAGGATTCGCTTCCGCAGCGCGTCCGGCTTGCTCTCCAGCGTCGGCACATCCTTCGGCAGCCGCGTCCAGCCCGGCCACAGGAGATTGTGCCCGCGCACCGCGACCCCCGCCTCGCGCAGCCACGCCACCGCATCAAGCGCACGCTGCCGGTTGTTTTCAAACTCCGGCCACTTCAGATCATTCTCGATCGTCACGCGGTTGAAACTGTGCGCCACGATCTCGCGATACGCATCCGCATCCGCGCCGGTGTCGAGCAGCGGCGACGCCGCCACCGCGCTGCCAAATCCGTACGCGTGTCGCTGCTGCCGCACACGCACCTCCGACCACGGCAGCGCCTTTCCCGAGGCGCTGTGGACCACGATCGTCATCTGCGCCTTGCGCTCCTTTTCGATGCTCGCCGCCGCCTCCGCGCGCCACGCCGCATCCGCCGCGCGGCCCTTGTAGGTCAGCGGCGTGTAGGGCAACTGCCCGAGCGCCACCTCCTGCCCAAAACCCGTCACGCGCAGCCCGCCGATCTCCAGCGTCTGCCGCGCGCCGCCCGCCTGGAAATGCAGCGCGATGTCATCCGCCCCGTAGTCCATCGCCGCGACGAATGGCACGTAAAATTTCGTCCACGCCTTGCCGCATTCAAAACGGAAGCTCGCTGATTTTGTGTACGGCGCGCGCGCGAGTTCGAAGACAAAGTTCCCCTCCGCCTCCTCGCTCGCACCTGCGGAGCGCGCCCAAAAAACCGCGAGCATCACCTCGCCCTTCTTCACCGCCACCGCGCATTTCGCGTGCGTCTGAAATCCCCACGGATTCTCCGGCACCTTGCGCGTCGTCATCCGCAGCGCCTTTTCAAAACCCGGCGCACCCTTCGCATCCACATATTCCGCGACGCCGTGCGGATTCGTTTTTCCGAGCGCCAGCGCCATGCCTTCGAGCGCGCGCGGCGGGCTGATTTCGCGGCCTGCCGGCAGCTTCTTGAAACGCGATTCCTGCGCCGCCATGTCCGCAAACACCGGCACCACGATCGCGAACAAGGCGAGAAAAATCAGGAGGCAGCGCGTCACGTCCGCGCTTCTACGGCATTGCGAAGATGACGCAAGCAGGACTCTGCACGACTGCCCCCGCGAGTGTCTGTCCACGCCGTGATTTGAAAATCGCCGCGGAATTTTTACCACAGAGGACGCGGAGGTTCACGGAGCAAAAGCTGCATCAACCTCTGCGCACCTCTGTGAATTCCTCCGTGACCCTCCGTGGTTAATTTTTTTCACTCTCGCAATTCGGAACCGCTGGAATCTTCGCCCACCCTGCGGCATCCTCCCGCCCATGAGACGCGTCTTCGGCATCGAAACCGAGTATGGCATCACCGTGGATGGAATGGCGGACGTGGATGTCGTCCGCGAGAGCATCGCCATCGTCCGCAGCTACACCGAGCACGGCTCGCTCATGAAATGGGACTACGAGGGCGAGGACCCGCACAACGACGCCCGCGGCTTCCGCGCGCCGGAACTGCGGCAGGACACCGACGAAGCCGCGTACTACGAGCTCGACAAGCACCGCAACCTCACCTTCGAGGAAATCAAAAGCGACCTCGTGCTCTCGAATGGCGCGCGTTTTTACAACGACCACGCGCACCCCGAATATTCGACGCCCGAATGCGCGACGCTCGCCGACATCGTCGCGCAGGACAAAGCCGGCGAGCGCGTGCTCGAGGAATGCATGCGCCGCCGCAACGAGCATCTGCCCGACGGCCAGCGCTGCCGGCTCTACAAAAACAACACCGACTTCCAGGGCCACAGCTACGGGTGCCACGACAACTTTCTCATGCGCCGCGAAACCCCGTGGGATCGCGTCGTCCGCGACAGCGTTTCCTTTCTCGCCACACGGCAGCTCTTCGCCGGTGCGGGCAAGCTCGGCATCGAGGGCGAGGATCGCAGTGCGGAAACCGGCGTCTTCCAACTCGCGCAGCGCAGCGATTTCTTCGAGGTGCTCACGAGCATCGACACGATGAACCGCCGCCCGATCGTGAACACGCGCGACGAGCCGCACGCGGACAACGGTCTCTACCGCCGCTTCCACATCATTGTCGGCGATGCGAACATGTCCGAGTGGGCGACCGCGATGAAGATCGGCACGACCGCCCTCGCGCTCGAGCTCATTGAGAAAGATCACGCTCCGCGCCTTTCGCTCGCCGATCCGATTTTGGCCACGCGCCTCATCAGCCGCGATCCGGAATGGAAATGGTCCGTCGCGCTCGATGACGGCCGCAGTATCGGCGCGCTGGACATCCAGCGCGAGTGGCTCGAAGCCGCATGCGCGCATTGCGAGCGCGACGACGACGCCGCGTGGGTCCTCGCCGAGTGGGAAGCCGTCCTCGCCGACCTCGCGCGCGATCCGATGTCCACGCGCGACCGCTGCGACTGGGCGGCGAAACGCTTCCTGCTCGAAACTTTCCGCGAAGCCGAAAACCTCGACTGGTCGCACCCCTGGCTCCAGGCGCTCGATCTCGAATACCACGATGTCTCCCTCGACCACGGCCTCTACTACGAACTCGCGCGCACGGATCAAATCCGCCGCACCGTGACGGAGAAAGCGATTCGCCACGCCATTTTCTATCCGCCCGAGGGCACGCGCGCATTTTTCCGCGGCCGCGCCGTCGCGCGCTTCCACGAAAATATCAGCTCGCTCCAGTGGGATGCCCTCACCTTCGGCAAAGGCCCCGCCGCCCGCACTTTCGCCTTCCCCCACCCCGCCTTCGACCCCGCGCTCGACCGCCTCAATTCCCAAATGCGCAACGCCACCACCCTCGACGCGCTCAGCTAGTGCGCGCCATTGCTCACGATGCCACTGCCGACCACGTGGCCATTTTTGCGGTGGCCGTTCAGCACTTTTTCCGCCGCCGTCTTGAAAAATTTCGTGACAAACATCGGCGGCACATTCCGCAGGCAATACTCGCTCTCCACGCGGCCGAAATGATCGCAATGGCCGCGTGAGCGCAGCTCATTCGTAACCTGGTAAATGATGAACGCCGAGTGCGCCTGCGGCGCGAGCACCGTGTACGTGTGATCGAGGATCTCGCGCTTTTTCGCCTTTTCGAGAATGCTGAAGGGGATGCCCGAGACCACGTAATCGCAGTGGGGCAGCCCCTTTTCCGCGAGCACTTCGGGCAGCTTCACGCAGTCGTCGTTGTGGACACTGATGCGCGGGTCAGAGGCGAACTGCTTGCGAAGGTGGACGCAAAGTTCGGGATCGATTTCGAACAGCATGAGGTGCGAATCCGGACGCATCCGCCGCGCGATCTCCCGAGTGTGGCAGCCTTCACCGGGCCCGAATTCCGCAATCACGCGCGCACTGCTGTGATCCATTTTGTCGGACACTTTGCGGATGAGGGTTTTGGAACTCGGCACAATGGAAGCGACCTGCCAGGGGCTTCGGAGGAATCGTTTCAGGAAAAGTGCGCTCATTGAAAATTGTGCCGGGAAAAACTGGGGCGGACTCTACCGCCACATCCCGGCATGGCAAGTGTTCTGCGCCAAAAGCACGGTGCGTTTTTTTCCGACTACGGGCACGCGCAACATCGCGCACAGAAAAAGTTGCCATGCGCGCAGGCATGTGCTTTTCTCCGCGTCCCGAATTCGGAAACGCAGCCGTAGCTCAATTGGATAGAGCATCTGACTACGAATCAGAAGGTTTGAGGTTCGACTCCTCACGGCTGCACTTCGATTCGGATCGGCCCGCCAGCGCGGTCGCACTTTTCGCGGCGAAGGTTGCAGCTTCCTCCCGCCGCTCTTCCCCCCGCAGCCGCACGAAGGCGAAAGCACAAATTCCCATCCTTGCCGGTGCAGCAGGAGGGCGCGCCCGTCCTTTCGAGAAAAATCGGCAAAGGCCGGGGGCATTTGCCGCACACACGCCCCCCGCCGGCGAAGTGCGCTCACACGACGCTCACTCATCCTAGTGCCGACATCGCAGATGAAAATCCGCGCGCCTCGCGCGCGTTCCGCGCCTCAGCGCGCCGCACCCGTGCTTCGGGTCGCAGCCCCGAATGCTGCGACCCGAAGACTGGGCCATGCATTGCTCGCAGTATTTCAGAGCGACGCCGGGAGGCCGGACGATCAGGGGTAAGTGATCGTGACGATCGTCTGGTATCCCGTGTAAACACGGGCCGTGACCGTAGCGGTCGCCGTGTCTCCCGCGACTTGAGGCCAGAACCTCATCAGGTAGTCCCTGTAGAATGAGTTCGTGGAGTTATTCGCGTTGAGGGGCCCCATCGTAGTTCCCACCGGCACCAATCCGGACCACGCTCCAGTGGTGGGATCTCCTCGCTGCCATTTCGTCTGATGGTAGGTTGCATCGTTCGGAGTGGCATAGACGCATTGCAGCCATCCGGTCTGCTGATTGGTCGGGTTATAGAGATAGTCGATCCGCGGCACGCCGACATTCGACTTAATCCCGACCCGATGCGCGGGCGGTTTTTCCGAATGCGTCGGCGGACGGCGAAAGGTTTTACTATTTGCGCAACCCATCGTGAAGATGGCAAGTGCTGCGGTGAGAGACGGAACGATGCGGTTTATCATGTTTTGGTTCGAGTTTGAGGTTACTTTAACATGGTCAGATGAGACGCCGTTCCGTTGCCGCAGCCCACCCCCGTGCCGAGCCTATAATGCCGCCGTTGGGCGGAAGTTCGTTTCATCCCCATGGCTGATTTATTCGTTTGCACGATTAGTCTGCAAGCACTTTCTTCACATTGTCCTTAGCTACCTCCGGGGATTAAAGAGCGACCTCGCCCGACCACGCGCCTTGTCCGCCGGAGGTCGATCATCGATCGGCTTCACGGCGGAATTGGAATTAGAAGTTCAATTTGCAACGCACGACAAACGTACGCTCGCGAGGCAACTCTTCATACGGATTCACGACGCTCAGACGGTAGTCCCGATTCGCCAGATTCAGCACACCGCAACTCACCTCGCATCGGTTCCGCGAAAAGCGGTAACCGGCGAGCAAATTGAATTGCCAGAAATTGTCGCCGGCAACACCGGTATTGGATGTCGTGACAATGGCGTGTGCTCTCCCATCAGCACCGGGTTCGCTGAGCGTGGCGTCGTTCACATAGCTCGCGTTCGCCTGCCGGTAATAGTTCGCCTCTCCTCGAGCAAAAAAACCACTGGGGTGATTGTAGATCGCGAAGAGGCTTAGCTCATGCAGGCCGGACACCAGCCGGGTATTTGCATTCTGAGCGAGCCCATCCACCGCGCCGGAATCCTGCGACACCTTCAGCGCTGCCGTGAGTTCCGGGAGTTCCCGGTGCAGGTCAGATTTCGTGTACCGATAGCGCGCCCCGAGCGACAGCGTCGGCCCGAGCAACTTATTCACCGAAGCGGTGAAGATATCCTCCCGATAACGGATGCGCTCGACCAACGATGAAGGCAGAATGCCGAGCGGGTTCCCGACGTCATCCAGGTTGTCAAACACGCCGTCCCTCGTATCGAGCCGCTGCTCCAATCGTTCCACCTCGACGGCAAAGTATAACCGCGAAGGAAGCTTCTGCTCCAGTGAGACGCCCGCGATGCGCAGCCTGCTCCCAGCCACGGAACCAATGAGCGCCTCCGACGCCAGCGAACGAGTCGCCTGCAGAAATCCCGCGACCTGCGTGGGTTCAAGTCGTACACTTTCATCGAAACTCGCGCCGCTGATTCCCTCCGCGTAAGCCGCGCGGACCGTGCCTCCTTTCCACGGCTGCAGAATCATCCCGGCCTTCGGAGACACCTTCGCCAGCTTCGCCTGAGTAGTTGTCACCGGCGGGCTGCGAAAATTGTCGGGATAGGCGAGGCTGTCATAGGTGATCCCGCCGGTCACACTCAGCCAGCGCGTCACCTTCCAAGTATCGTAGAGGTAAAGATTGATCCGTTCGAAATCCACCGAAGCGAACTGATTTGCCGGCGGATTCTGGAAAAATGAGACTTCGTCCGGCCTCACATTTTTGTTGTAGTTCGTTAGTTGCACCTGCGTGTCGAAAGTCCCTTCCTGATACCGCGCTCCGAGCACCAGACTATGCGAACCGAATGTGAGAATTTGCTGCAGTTCAGCGGTGTAAGTTTCAAACTCCGTCCGCAGGTTCAGATCGAATGCCGCCGAGTTATAACCCAGGACGTCGCCTTTCCCGGTCAGCGAACCCAGTGCGGAGAAAAGGCTGGCATCACGAGGGATGGTTGACCCGACATCCAGATCCCAGCCCTCCGGCGCGAAGGATGCAACATTCCGTATCACCACCGGAACATTCACGCCGCTCGCGGTCACATCCTGCCGCGTGGCCAGTCGGCCGAGCAGGAGGAGCGTGTGATTGCCGGGACTCCACTCATGATGCCAGCCGAGCAGCGCCATCCCAGGATCTTGCGTCTCGTGCTGATGAAACGACTGCGCCACGCTGTTAGGAACCTGCTTAGTCGTCGTGCCGCCGTTGCCATCCGGCACGCGCGAGGTCACCCCGTTCACCTCGGACGGATCGTAACGCTGGAAAACGTCGCCGGTGGACAGATTTGTAAATGACGTCTGGAGGAAGATCGAATCCTGCGGACCCAACTGAAATTTAAACGTGGCTGTGGTCTCCAAGTTCGACAGACTGTTATTTAACCGGACTCCGCGGTTGTATTGATAGAGTCCATCGATGGCGAAGCTTAGATTGCCCATCGTCCCGTATGCGGAAGCCGCCTCACGGATCTGCCCGGTGCTGCGATAGTCGAAAAGCGAACTGATCCCGACTCCGTCCTTCTCGAATAACTTCGAGTATTCCTGCTGTGAGACATACTGCGAAAGCGATCCGCCTCCCACCGGCGAGAGCAGGTTGGAGAGGAGGAGTTCATTGAACCATGCGGTCTCATACCGCAAAAGGACACGCGTGGGATCACGCAGCGCATCGTAGCTATTAGCCAGAAAGAGATGCGCGGCCGCACTGGAGTAATCACTGTTCACGGCCCGCACAGCCTCGCGCACGCTCTGGTCCGTCATGCCTTCGTTGAGATAGATGGTTGCAAGATTCGTCCCGCGGATTGCGCGGTCCTGATCGAGCAGAAAGCGCGAGCGATAGATGCGACGATTGTCGTTCAGATCCATCGAACGCTCCAAATTATCCACCGACTCATTGTAGCGGTTTTCCTGCTTTCGCTGGATGGCCGAATAAAGCCACGGCGTCGGATCATTCGGATCGAGAAGCTTGCCGCGCTCGAGTTCGCGATTGGCGTTTTCCTTCTGACCTACCTGGCTGAATGCCTTCCCGAGATAGCTCCGCAGGATCGAGCGATTCGGCTCGAGCGCGGCGGCGACTTGCATGTCGCTGCGACCTTCTGCTTCGTGCCCCTGCCGGATGGCCGTCAGTCCGCGACCCAGCCACGCATTCCCCAGCGCTCCATCGAGCGCGATTGCCTGGTCAAATGATTGCCGCGCTTCGCCGATGCGGTTTTGCGCGGCGAGCAGGAAGCCGCGGAGCGCGTGGGCCTGCGCATTGCGCGGGGCGAGTTGCAATCCCCGGTCGAGGGCTTTCACCGCGGCATTCGTTTTTCCAAATGAGAAGTGCAATTCCGCAACGCGCGCCCAGGCATAGCCGAACGCAGGCGCAATTTCCGTCGCCCGCACGGCGGCGGCGAGCGCAGATTCCAAGCGTCCGCGGGATTGCTCATAATAGGATCGGGCAATCCATTCACTCGCCGTCGCCGGCTCGCGAACGGCCTTGGATTCGATGTAATTGACAGCCTCGATCATTTCCTCGATCGCACGGCGTCCAGGCGTGTCTTTGGCGATTGCGGCGAGCAAATGACGCGCGTCATCCACCTGCCCGACGGCGAGGACGACCATCGCGCGATAGAGCATTCCGCCGGCGGATGCCAGACGATAGTGGCCGGGCCATTGATCCAATGCGCCAAGCAAATCGCCACGTTCATAGGCATCGAGTGACTTGCGAAGGACGCGCTCGTCGGCGGCACTTAGCCTTAGTTCCGGGAGATATAACACGCCCGGATAATACAGGCACCACTGGATGGTACTCTTAGCTTCGATCACTGCCGTCTTTCGCGGAGCACGGCCACGCTCCACGATAGCCTGCTCGCCATTCGCCAGCCGCAAGCTGCCATGCTCATTAGTCAGTTCCACTTCGCCGTCGAACATGGTGAACGTCGTCGTGCCATCCTCTTCGACTCGCACGCGAAACTCCGTCCCGCGCGGCAAGCCGGTGACGACGGGCGTTTTCAAGCCCAGTTCCGTCGGGAGTCCGCGGCTGTGGAGATAGATCTCCCCTTTCTCCAAATCGACGCCGACCGGCCTGCCCTCGACTAATGAGGGAAGGATGACGAGCTGACTCTTCTCATTCACGCGGAGCAGGTGCTCATTTGAGAGTCGCACCGTCGCGCGACTTAGCTTACCGGTGCGCACTTTTTCGTTCAGGACCAAAATCTCGCCGATGGTCGCCGGCAGCCATGGCTGCGCGGGCGGCGGCGAGGCTTCCACGGTCCTTTCCTTCTCCTCCACTTTGGCAGCAGAGCGTTCCTGCGCGGCTCGGGCAGAGAACGCGAGCATGTTCCCGGCGACAAATACCACTAAGCGTGTTCCGAAGTGCCACATGGTTCGTTTATGGTCGTGAATCTTTTCGCGGCAAGCCGATATTCGGCATTCATTCGCGTACTTCCTTTTGGATCATCTCAATTTGATCGAGGGCCGCCGCGTAACTCGCCGCAGACGGTTTCCGCGCGCGCAACTGTGCAAATACCGTGTGACCTTCTTTCAATATTCCCCGGGCCTCCGCGTTCTTTCCGTAAGTCGCCAGGATGCGTCCGATATCCAGACAATACCACCCGAGCGTCGCCTGCCATTTCGCGTATTCAGGATCAGCCTGTGCCGCCTTGCGCGCGACTTCGTAGCCTTTGCGCAATTCGGCAAGCGCCGCATCACGCTCGCCGATGCGATACAGGGTATCTCCGACTTTAAAGTAACCGACCGCCACATCGTGCCCCCACACGGGACGCGTGTCTTCGCGAGTAGCGAGTGGTTTCACGATGGCGAGGCTTTCCTGATAGAATGGGAGAGCGTTCCCGTATTCCGTGTCGCCGCTTGCGCGCTGCGCTTCCAAGACCTTCGCCTTTTCCACGTGCATATCTCCGAGGTTATCCAGACTTACCGCCAGATGGTGCTGCCAGAAGGGATTCTCCGGATGCTCTGCCGCGAGCAAACGGCGGACGGCGAGCGACGCCATGAATGATTTTTCCGCACCCGCAAAATCCCTTTGGCTGAGCGCAAAATGGCCGCGCCGGTTCAGCACAATCGAACGCATGTGCCGGCTGTCGTCGTCCTGCTTGGTCGGTTCGCTATCATCGAAATGCTCGCTCACGATTGCGCGCGCCTTTTGCAAGACAGCGTCCTTGTCCGGCGTGGTGAGTCCCGCTTCCAGACTGATCAGCAAATCGGAGACTAATCGCGACGCATCTTCGTGCGCATCGCCGATCATCAGCAGGGAGCGCTCCGCCTTCGTGAGAGCGGACACCGCGCGTTCTTTTTCAAAGGCCGCACGCTGGTGCGCCTCGACGGCATCATCACGTTCGCTCCGCACCTGATGGAAGGCCACGATCGCGATCGCGGCGATGATCAGCGCCGCGCTCGCGGACAGCGCGGAGAGCGCCTTGTGACGTTTGACAAAAAGGATCGCCTGCCGCCCCACCCCCGCTTGTTCTGCGGAGGTCGCGAACCCATTTTGATACGCCGAAATCTCCGCCTGAAACTCCGGCACCGAGCGGTATCGATCCGTGGGCGGCAACGCCATCGCCTTCATCACCACCGCGTTCAACGAATCCGGAACTCGTCCGCCGGGCAAGTGCGGCAGCCGCTTGGCCCCCGCGGTGGCGGCGCGCGGCGGCTCGATTTCTCCGCGCGCGACTTTGGCCAAAACTTCGTTCACGTCGCGCCCTTCGATCGGAGGACGCAGCGTGAGGATTTGGGATAAAATGCCGCCGAGCGAGTAGATGTCCGAACGGGCGTCGAGCGATTCATTTTCGCCGCGCGCCTGCTCCGGCGACATGAACTTCGGAGTGCCGAGCACCGTCCCATCCACCGTCGCCGATCCGGAACCCGCCGTGCCCGACACTGCGCGCACCGCGGAACGCATTTCCACTTCCGAATCCACGCCCGTCACGCTGCGCGCGGGATCGAGCACTTTTGCCAGGCCCCAATCCATCACCAGCACTTCGCCGAATGCGCCGAGCATGATGTTATCCGGCTTCAGATCGCGGTGGATCACCGCCTTGCTGTGCGCAAAGGCGACTGCGTCGCACACCTTCTGAAACGCCGTCAACAATGCCGCGAGCGAATGCTGCTTGAGCGCGTCCGCATCGCCCTTCGCGATCGCGTCGAGCGCGACCTTCAGGGTGACGCCCCTCACGAGTTTCATCGTGTAAAAGACCTGCCCGTTTTCATCCACGCTCAGTTCGTGGACGGGCACGATGTTCGGATGCTCGAGCTGTCCGGTGATTTTCGCCTCGTTGAGAAATCGGAGCACGTCATCCGCGAGCGGCGCGTTCAGCATCACCTTCATCGCGACGTGGCGATCGAGCGGCACCTCCCTCGCGTCGAGGATTTCACCCATCCCGCCCAACGCGATCGCCTTTCCGATCTCGTATTTTTTCTCGCGCAGAGAATCCCACGGCAGCGCTCGCAGGACGACCGACGCGGCGGGGGCGAGGGAAAGCTCGGACACGTCGCCCTTCATCCGCCGGAGCGTGATCGTCGCCGCTCCGATCCGGATGATTTGATTCGGCCACAGCCGCGTGCGCCCCGTGATGGCGTGGCCGTTCACCTGCGTGCCGCTCGAGGATCCGAGATCTTCGAGGTACGTATTTTCGTAATCGATCGTCAGCTTCGCGTGCCGGCGCGACACGAGATCGGCCTCGATGCGAATGTGGCAACCCGCCTCGCGCCCGATCACGTAATCGCCCGGCGTGAAAAGAAACTGGCCGCGCGGATTCCCATCGACAGCGACGAGGACTTCGGTCTGAGGGGCTGCCATGCCGGCTGCCCTACCCACACGGCGGCAGAATTTCAATGCGGAACGACTCGTGGCGCACGCGCACTTTTCCCCCGGACGAAATGTTTGGGGTTCGACTCCCCGCGGCTCCACCATTCAAAAGTGGCGCATGACCCTTGCGAAAATCAGCGTCCCGGTTCCGACCTCCGAAGGCTGCCGCTCCAGCCAGATCGCATGAGCGACACTGAAACGCTTGCCCGGCTGCGCGCGGAGATTCCCAGTGCGGGATTGTTCGCGGAAAAGGACTGGCTCCTCTCGCCCGAGCCGCTCCGCCTCGATACGGCATTCGTCGAAGAACTCGAAAAACTCGGCCGCCGGCTCACGATTTTTCAGCGCGCATCGAATGAACTTTACCAGCGCAGCGTGAGCGGCAAGGCACCCGCGTGGGTCGCCGAATATCTTGATCGCGGGAAGCCGCCGGAACTCGTCGAGTTCGCGAGACGGAAGCAATTCCGCCATGACCTCCCGAAGGTGATCCGCCCCGACCTGCTGCTCACCGCCGACGGCTTCGCGATCTCGGAACTCGACAGCGTCCCCGGCGGCATCGGCCTCACCGCGTGGCTCGGAAAAACGTACGCCGCTCTCGGCTTTGACATCGTCGGCGGTCCCGAAGGAATGCTCGTCGGTTTCCGCTCCGTCGTCGGCGAAAATGCGGACATCCTCATCTCCGAAGAATCCGCCACGTACCGCCCCGAGATGCAATGGCTCGCTGATCGTGCGAACGAATCCGGCGCGCAGTGGAGCGTGCGGCGCGCAGAGGAATTCAATCGGGAATCAAAAACCGGGAATCAAAAATCCCTCTACCGTTTCTTCGAGCTTTTCGATCTCCCGAACATCCCCGCCGCCCGCGCCATCATGGACGCCGCCGGCGAAGGCACGCGCGTCACGCCGCCCTTCAAGCCGTTGCTCGAGGAAAAAATGTGGCTCGCACTTTTCTGGTCGCGCCCGCTGCGCGACTTCTGGCGGCGCGAACTCACCGAGCGCAATTTTCTCATCCTGCAAAAGCACATCCCGCAATCGTGGATCGTCGATCCCGCGCCGCTGCCGCATCACGCCGTGCTGCCGTGGCTGAACATCGCGTCGTGGGACGAACTGAAATCCTTCTCGCAAAAGGAGCGCGACTTCGTGCTGAAGGTCAGCGGCTTTTCGCCCGAAGCGTGGGGCAGCCGCGGCGTGACCGTCGCCGCCGATGTCCCGCAGACCGAATGGGCGGCCGCGATCGATCGCGCGATCGCCGACTTCCCGCATCACCCGCAAGTCCTCATGCGCTTCGCGCATTCGCGGATCGTCGAGCATCCGTACTTCGATCCCGCGACGGGCGAAGTCCGCACCATGCGAGGCCGCGTGCGCCTGTGCCCATACTATTTCGTCGCGGGCGGCGCCTCACCGCAAACCGGAGAAATCAAACTCGGCGGCATCCTCGCCACGATCGTGCCTGCGGACAAAAAGCTGATCCACGGAATGCGCGACGCGATCCTCGTGCCGGTCGCCGTCGCGCAGAGCTAGTCCCCGCCCGCGATGAACTGCACGAGGTCGCGGATCGCGCGCTTGTCGAGCACCTGGCCGAATCCCGGCGGCATCGGGCTCGGGAGCGGCGTGCGCTCGACGACTTTCGCGAGCTTCACTGTGCTGCGTTTGCCGTCCACGAAGGACGCGAGCGTGATCTCCGTCGCCGATTCGCCGCGCACGACGCCCGCGATGGTCTCGCCGTTTTTCAGCTTCAGTGCGACGCTGTCGAAGCCCGTCGCGATGGTCGAATTTGGCAGGATGATCGACTCGAGAATGTGACTGCGCTCGGTCGCCCGGCGCAGCCACGTCAGCTCCGGACCGATCTGGCCACCCTTGCCATCCATGGAGTGGCAGCGGATGCAGCCGGCCTCCGGTTTCTTTTCAAAAACGGCGCGGCCCGCCTCGCCGTTGCCGCCCTCGAGGCACTCCTCGAAACGCCGCAGCGGGTCCGCCGATTTCGCGAGTTCCGCGTCGCGCGCGGCGAGCAGCGATTTGAGTTCCGCGCTGCCGCGCTTCGCCATCGCCTCGAAAAGATCCAGCCACAACGCCGGCGGCAATTCATGCGCGCGGTAGCGCTCGAACTGCGCGCGCAGCAATCCCTCCGCCGCAGGCTCGGGATGCACCGCGAGCCGCGCAAATGCGCGCTGCTTCGCCGAGAGCCGCCCCTTTTCCAGCACCGCAGTCTCCTCCGCAATCGTCCGCTCCGGCGGCGCGATAGCGGCGAGCTTTGCCTCATCTTCCGCATGTATCGCGGAGGAAAATGCGACCGCCACCGCGAGGGAAAAAAGAGCATGGGAAAATTGCATGGCACGACGCGCCAACGGCACCGGCGCGAGGCAAACTTACGGCGCGCATCGGCGGAGGGTCAACGACCGCACTTGTCCGAAACCACACCGATTGTTGCCGGGTGCAGTTGCGCGTTCCTGAGGCTGGAGCGCCGACGCATCATCGGAAATCGTCCACGCCCAGACCGCTTCCCTCGATGATACTTTTCAGTGTGCCGACGGGGATGGGCTTGCTGCCGTGCATCGCAACGATGACCTGCCGTCCGTTTGCGTGCCGCCATTTCTGATGACTGCCCGCTTGGGTCACGACCTCAAAACCGGCTTCGCGCAGAACTCGGATGACTTCTTTTGCGCTGCAAACGGGAAACCTCCGACTCACGGCAGGGCGAGTTCCAACATCTTTTCACCAGCCGCGAGTTTCATCGGCGCGGGATCGAACCACAGGGCCAACGCTTCCTTCGCATTCGCTATCGCCTCGATCTCCGTGTCACCTGCGGAGGCACAGCCTGGCAATTCGGGGAAAACCGCTGACCAGCGTTTCACCTTGGAATCGAATTGCACGAGCAGTCGCACTTTCATCCTGACAACGTAGCGGTGGTGATGGCGCGCAGCAAGCGCACGGCGCGATCATTTCAGCCAACCCACGATGTCCGCGCGCAGCTTGGCGGCGTCCTTGTCGAGGAGGTACATCATGTGGCCGCTGTCGTAGGTTTTGATCGTGAGATTCGCGCGCAGGCTGTCGGGGATGGGCATGTGCTCGAGGGAAAAGCGCATCGCATCCGGCGGCACGGCGAGATCGCGCAGGCCCTGGCAGACGAGCACGCGCAGATTTGGATTCGTTTTCATCGCGTCGGCGAGGCGCGGCTCCATGCTGGCGTAGCGGTTGGCAAAATGTGCGTAGCTCCACGGCAGGCCGGCGAGGATGCGGTAGGGCTGATCGGTTTCGTAGCCGAGCGTGCCGCGCACGAAGGCATTCGCCGCGGCGCTGAACGGGCCGACGATGAAGGTGTAGCTCGGATCAAATTCCGGCGTGAGATCGAGCCGCGCGCCGTCCTCAGCGGTGACGCGCGCATCGAAACGGCCGATGATTTTGCCCTCCTTTTTCAGCAGCGCCTTGCGGAAAATATTCGGCGAAATCCGCAGCTCACTGTCCTCGATGATCGACTGCGGGAGGCCGGTGTAGCGCGCGAGTTTTTCGGCGATGCGCTGGCGCTCGGCGGGGGGCAGCGTGCGGCCTTTGAGCAGCGCGGTCGCGTATTCGCCGAAGGCAAATATGCGGACTTCGGCGAGCGTTTTTTCGAGGTTCACGGAGAGCTCCGGCGCGAGCTTGCCGTGAAAGGCGGCGCTCGCGGCGAGTGTCGGCAGGTAAGTGAGGAAGGGCAGATCGTTCGCGGTGTCGGCGTGCAGCGTTTGGAAATTCAGCAGGCCGCTGACGATGATGACGCCGTGCAAATACATGCCGTGTTTTTCCTGGAGGAAATTCGCGAGGCCCGCGGCGCGGATGCCGCCGTAGCTTTCGCCGCAGAGAAATTTCGGCGACTGCCAGCGCTGCTCGCGCGTGGCGAAGAGCCGGATGAATTCGCCGCACGCGTCCACGTCCTCGTCCACGCCCCAAAACTGCTCGCCTTTTTCGCCTTTCGCCGGGCGGCTCGCGCCAGTGCCGACGGGATCGATGAAGACGAGATCGGCGACATCGAGGATGCTGTTCGCGTTGTCGGAAATTTTCCCGAGCACTTCCGGCGTGCGGCCATCGGGAGGGAGCGTGATTTTCTTCGGGCCAAGTCCGCCGAAGTGCAGCCACACGGCGCTGCTGCCGGGGCCGCCGTTGAAGCAAAAAATGATCGGGCGCGAGGGGTCGGCGGTGGCGAGCGGTTTGCCGTCTTCGGCGGTGCGCGCGTAGTACACGAAGAAGACATCCGCGCGCGTCGCGCCGTCGTCCTTCAGCAGCGGGAGCGTGCCGGTTTTGGCGGCGTAGGTGATCTCGGTGCCGGCGATGGTCACGCTGCCTTTGCTGTCCTTCGGCTTTTGTTCCTTCGGCTTGTCGTCTTTTTTTTCCTCCTTCTTTTCGTCGTCCTTTTTTGCGGGCGCGTCCTTTTTCTCCTCGTGCTTCGGGTCGTCGGCGCGCAGCGGGGAGACGGTGAGTGCGGCGGAGAAAATGGCGAGGGTGGCGAGCGGGAATTTCAACATGCGGGCAGACAGACACCAGATGATCGGCTTTCGCTCAATCACCATCACGCTGGACGGAATGGCTCATGCCAATCCGGTTTGCTGCCAAGCTTGTGGGATTTGAGACAGGATTCACAGGATTCATAGGATGGCAGGATTTCGCCGCAGGGAATTCCGTGAATCCTGCCAATCCTGTAAATCCTGTCCAATCACAGCCCATTGTTAGACAACGAACCGGATAGGCATGGAATGGCCGGACCGTTGCGAGAGTGCGCCAGCCTCCGAGGCATGATGTCACGCAAAGCCGCGAAGACGCAAAGATGGATGCCTTTGCGTCTTTGCGACTTTGCGTGACCAAAAACGGGCGCGACTTCGCTGCCGCGCGCGGGTTCATGGGCGGAATGAAGACGCCCCTCCCATTCCTCGCCGGAATTCTCGCGCTGTCGTTTCACTTGTCCGGTTCGCTGCGCGCGGCGGAGGAGCCGATCGACATCGAGCGCGCGAAGGAACTTTTCCGCCGTGCGCAGGCCGGCGAAACGCTCTCGACCGACGAGCAAAAATACCTTGAGGAAGCGAAGCGCCAGCGCGATGCCCGGCAGGGCGGAGCGATTCCCGATCGCGAGAAGATGCGCGCGATCAAGGACAAGATGGATCGCGGTGAAAAGCTGACCGACGAGGAGCAGAAAACGGTGGAGGAAATGCGGAGGCGCATGGCCGAGGGCGGCGCGCAGCCGGGCGGCGGAGAGTTCACGTGGGACCGTGCGCACGCGGCGCACGAGAAGGAGCAGCGCGGCGAAGCGCTCTCGGACGATGAGAAGAAGTCGCTCGCGGAAGCGCGGAAGCGTTTCGAGGAAGGCCGCGGCCCCGACCAGCCGCAAGGCACTCCGCCAAGTGCGCCGCAGAAAGCTCAAGGCGAACGCCCGCAGGCGAAGGATGATTTTGACTGGGAAAAAGCACGCGCGGCGCATGAAAAGGAAAAGCGCGGCGAGACGCTGACGGCCGACGAGACGACCCTCCTCGATGCGGCGAAGAAGCGCATCGCCGAGGGACGCGGCCCCGGTCGCCGGCCCGGCGCGCCCGGCGAGCAGCGCCCGCCGCCCGCGCCGCCGCCGAAGGATCTTGTGCCGCTGGATGAGCTGACCGGAAAATACAAGGAGCAGGACGGCGGACTTTACGGCGGCGGAAAAAACGAGCCGCCCGCGGAGCACGCCGCGCTCGCGCGCAAGGCCATCGCGGAGATCAAACCGCTCGACCGCGAAGGCAAGCCCGCGGCGGACGGCAAGGTCGTGCTGATGAGCATCGGGATGTCGAACACGACGATGGAATTCAGCACCTTCGTGCCGCTCGCGAATGCGGACCCGCGCAAGGCGGCGCACGTCGTCGTGGTGGATGCCGCGCAGGGCGGCAAGGATGCGACCGCGTGGGCGACGGCCGACGCACCGCCGTGGAAAGTGGCGGACGAAAAATTGCGCGCCGCGAATGTCTCGCCCGCGCAGGTGCAGGCGGTGTGGATCAAGCAGGCGCTCATCGGTCCGCGCGAAGGTTTCCCGTCCGAGACCGAGCGACTGCGCGACCGCGAACGCGAGATCGTTCTTTTGGCCAAACAGAAATTTCCCAACCTGCGCGTGGCCTACCTCAGCAGCCGCATCTACGCGGGCTACGCGACCACGCCGCTGAATCCGGAACCGTATTCGTACGAGAGCGCATTCGCCGTGCGGTGGCTCATCGAGGAGCAGATGAAAGGCGCGCCCGCGCTGAATGCCGACGCCGCGAAGGGCGACGTGAAAGCGCCCGTGCTGCTCTGGGGTCCCTACCTCTGGGCCAATGGCGAAGTTGCGCGGAAATCCGACGGCCTCATTTTTAAGCGCGAGGATCTCGCCGAGCGCGACGGCACGCATCCCTCGCGCAGCGGACAGGAAAAAGTGGCGAAACTGCTGCTGGATTTCTTCACGACGAACGCACTCGCGAAGCCGTGGTTCACGAAGTGATGCATGCCTCCGCGACGGTGTCCTGAGTTCGCGCGACAGGCCGTCATCACACGAAAAAACAAGACCTCGGAACGAATCCCGAGGTCTCGCTGACGCAGGCGAAAGCCCGACGCGTTACTTTGCCGTCGCCTCGCTCTTGGCGAGCGCGAGGCGATCGTTTTTCTTGCGGCGTACGGCGCGTTTCTTGATGTTGTCTTTGCCTTTGCAGTGTCCCATAGGTCCGCACCAGACACGCCCCGCACGCGGCTGCCAAGCTGTTTCGCGCCGATTTTGAAAAAGTGTCACGCAAAGGCGCAGAGACGCAAAGGGTGCCACTCGCATCGCTTCCGTCGCGGCTTTGCGTCATGGCGTGACCGGCTGCTTTGCCGTGCATAGCCGCTTGCACGGCACAAAGCGCACGAAGGAGATTGAACTGCGGCGCACTTTCCGAAAACTGCGCGCGTGTTTGCCGAATTGTCATCCGTTCCGAGTCCGATCGTGCCGCGCTACGCCGGAAAAAAGCGCGTCGCTCGCGGTGGCGTGGCGCTGCACTCGTGATGGACGCCGCAACTCCCGCAGCACCGGCGACGGCCGGCGACCCGAAGCCTGACCGAGCGCTCGCAGCGCCCGTTGAATTTGCGACGGCGAATGGCAGGGCGCGCATCGTCGCTTCGCTCGAAGGCGACGATCTCGCGCGCTGGCAGAAGGCCTTCGCCGGGCACGCGAAGGATCATCGCTATCATCAGATCTGCGCGGAGACGCTCGCGACGCAGTTCGATCACCGCTACCTTTTCCTCGAAAATTCCGCAACGGGCGAGGTCGCGATGCAGCAGCTCTTTTTCGTGAAGCAGGATCTCACCGCGGGCATGCCCGGCAAGCTGCGCGCGATGCTGAACTGGCCGCGAAAAATTTTCCCGCGCTGGCTCTCGCTCCGCATGCTCATGCTCGGCTGCTCCGCGAGCGAAGGTTCGCTCGACAGCACCGCGGCGTGGGCGGTGGACGCGCTCACCGATGCACTCGCGGTCTTCGCACGCCGCGAAAAAATCTCCATCGTTTTGCTGAAGGACTTCCCTTCGCAATACCGCGAGGCGCTGAAGCCGCTGCTCGCGCGCGGATACAGCCGCGCGCCCTCCATGCCCGCGTGCGGACTCGCGCTCGACTTCGCGAGCTTCGAGGAATTTTTGCAAAAGCGCGTCAGCTATTCCTTTCGCAAAAATCTGCGGCGAAAATTCAAAAAGCTCGCCGAGCACCCGCCGCTCACGCTCGAAGTCGTCACGGATGTCTCGCACGTCGCGGATGAAATTTACCCGCTCTACACGCAGACCTTCACGCGCTCGGAACTGCGCTTCGAGGAACTCACGAAGGACTTCCTCGTCCGCATCGGCCGGGAGATGCCCGATCGCGCGCGCTATTTTCTGTGGCGGCAAAATGGAAAGATCGTCGCCTTCGCGCTGTGCATGATCCATGGCGACACGATCCATGATCTGAATGTCGGCCTCGACTACGCGGTCGCGCTCGATCTGCACCTCTACTTCGTGACGTGGCGCGACGTCGTGCAGTGGGCGCTCGCCAACGGCCTGAAACGCTACTACACCGCGCCGCTCAATTATGACCCGAAGTTCCACCTCCGCATGGAACTCGCGCCGCTCGACCTCTACGCATGGCACACGTCCCGCCTGATCAATCCGATTTTCAAAATCGCGCTCCGGTTCCTCCAGCCGGTGCGGCACGACAAGACGATCCGGAAATTCGCGAACGCCCACGAACTCTGATCGCGCGGGCGTGGAAAAGGATCACGCATCCGGTGGTGCAGATTTTTCTCGCCGTGATCCTCGTGGTGGTCTCGGAGATCTTGAAAAAGCGCGGCGCGGATTCCGCCGTCGCGCAGTCGGTGATCGATGTCTCGCAGCTTCGATCGGGCTGGGTGTGGCTGAGTGTCATCGCGGGCATCGGCAGCCTGCTCTGCTGGCTGAATGCGCTCCGCAGCATCCGGCTCAGTGTGGCGTACAATCTCTCGGGATTGCAGCACGTCCTCGTGCCGATCGGCTCGTGGTGGCTGCTGCACGAACACATCGGCACGCGGCAGTGGATCGGCATCGCGCTCGTCTTCCTCGGCGTGATGATCACCGCGCCCGCCGTCTCGCACGCGGAGGAAAAGGGGCAGACATGAACTGGCGCGCGCTCCGATGAGCACACTCACGGTCACCCTCGTCACGCTCACTTTCGTGCTGCAGGTCGTCGGCCAGGTTTTTTTCAAAATGGCGATGGACGAAACCGGCGCGGCGAAACCGCGGCGGCAGCGCGTGGCGGCATTTGCGTGCGGCATCACTGCGATGGCGCTCAGCTTTTTCCTCGGTCTTTCGCAGCTCTCGCAGATTCCGCTCAGCAAGTACTATCCCTTCGAGGGCATCGAGCGCGTGGCAATCGTCGTCGCCGCCGCATTTTTTCTGCGGGAAAAAATCACGCTGCGCATCGCGCTCGGCGTCGCGCTGATCTGCGGCGGGCTGTTCCTCGTCGCAGGGTGAAGGCGGCGTGGGCGTGCGCGGATGCTCCCGTGCGCGCGCTTCCCGGCGTGCCTCGGATCCCCCCGGCTGCGCCGCACGCATCCCGTGATTCTCGAAAGTCCGGATCACTTCCCGAGAAGCGCGGGCCAGAGCGTCCCGAGGGAACGCTCGTTCGTCGTGCGCGCCGTGAGAGGATCGACGGCACCGAGCTTTGGCCGATCGAAATTCGCCGCGAAGCGCTGCGTCCACCGCACGTACGCCGGCGGCGACCACGCGCCGCACACATCGCCGCCGACGATCTGCGCGGCACTGGCCCGCAAAATTTTCAGCGCGGTCGCGACCTCCTCCGCGGTGAAAAGTCCCTGCTCCCAATTCGTCACCGCTTCCTGGGCGCGCAGGCAATCGGTGTCGATGGTCACGTACACTTTTCTGCCGCCGAGCTTCGCCGCGAAGGCTGCGAATTGCTCGCGCCAGTCCTCCCGTGAAATGACTGGCCAGCGCTTTTGCACCCGCTCGCTTATCCGCTCCTTCCACACTCGCGCGGCGAGCCTGCGAGCTTTGATCGCGCGCTGGTTTGCAAAAATCCGATGCGGCCAGTTGAACTCGAAATTCCCGCAACCCCACACGGTCGCGGATTGCACCTGCGGCAGTTCCAGCGCGCGGTTCACCCAGCCGCCGCAGCCCCAGTGCGGGGGGCGCACGTCCCAGTCGGGGTGATTGTCGAATGACACGAGCACGACCGCTTCGGAAAACTGCCGCAGCCACAGCGCACTGAGATGGTGAAATTCTCCCGAGCCGAACAGCGTGAACGGCGCGAGCTTCGGTTTCACTTCCTCGTAAAATCGCTCCATCTCCGCGCGCGGCGCGGAAAAGCGGAGACGCGGCCCCCACTCGCGGACGTCGAGATATTCCGCGCCCGGCACGGCGTCGCGCGACCACGCGCCGTCGAGGTCGAGATGCAGGGCGGAATGAAGCACGGCGTCATGCAAGCCGTGCGGCCGGGCGACGGCAAGCATCGCGCTCGCCCGCGCGCGCCGACGGCGATTCGCTGCGCGCACGTTGACCGCCCGGCGCATTCCTGCGCAGAAGCGCCGATGCACACTCCCCTCCGCCGCCGCACTGCGCTCGCCACGGCGATCGCCGCTTCACTTTCACTCTTCGTCGCCGCACCACTCCGCGCGGAAGCACCGTCCGCCATCGCGGCGGCGCTGCAGCCGTTTGTCGAGAGCCACACGCTCGCGGGCGCGGTCACGCTCGTGACGGACAAGGACCGGACGCTCGCCGTGGACACGGTCGGCTTCGCGGACATCGCCGCGGGCAAGCGGATGACGCCCGACGCGATTTTCTGGATCGCCTCGATGTCGAAGCCGATCACCGCGACGGCATTCATGGTCCTCGTGGATGAGGGCAAGGTGTCGCTTGATGATCCGGTGGAGAAATTTCTGCCGGAATTCAAAGGGCAGAAAGTCGCGAGCGGGGATGCGAAGAATCCGGTGACGAAGGTGCCGGTGCATCCCATCACGGTGCGCAATGTCCTGAGCCACACGAGCGGCCTGCCGCCGCATTCGCCGATCGAAATGCCGACGCTCGATCTTTTCCCGCTCGCCGAGCGCGTGAAGAGCTACGCGGCGATGACGCTGATGTCCGAGCCGGACAGCAGCTACAAGTATTCGAACGCGGGCATCAACACCGCGGGGCGCATCATCGAGGTCGTGAGCGGCATGAGCTACGAGCAGTTTTTGCAGGAGAAATTTTTCACGCCGCTCGGGATGAAGGACACAACCTTCACGCCGAGCAAATCGCAGATTGCGCGCATCGCGAAATCGTACAAGCCGAATGCCGCGAAGAACGGCCTCGAGGAAACGGTGGTCTCGCAGCTCAAGTATCCGCTCGACGATCCGAGCCGGCAGCCGATGCCGGCGGGCGGCCTTTTTTCCACCGCGGAGGATCTGGCGAAATTCTGCCGGATGCTGCTGAACGGCGGCCAACTCGACGGCCGGCGCTACATTTCCGAAAAGGCGCTGCGGACGATGACGGGCAATCAGACCGGCAATCTGCCGACGAGCTACGGACTCGGCTGGGCGGTGGACAAAAATCCCGGCGGGCCGTTCGGCCATGGCGGCGCGTACGCCACGAACATGCAGATCAATCCCGGCGCGGGGATCGCGACGATCTACCTCGTGCAGCACGCGGGATATCCGAATGGCGACGAGGGAAAGAAGGTGCTGCCGGCATTCCAAAAAGCCGCCGCGGCGCTCGCGCCGAAGCGCTGAGAAAGACGGGCGCGCGCGAAAAATTTCGGGGTCGTCGGCGTCCGTGTGGACCTTCCGACGACCCCGGTGTTCCCCCCAGAACACAGGGTAAGACCGGCGACCGTCGGACTCGTTTGAAATAACTTGCGACTTTTTTTCGCGCGAGAAATCGGCGCGCAGACCATGACGATTGACACCGCGCAAAGCATCCCGCGAGACTCGCCGGCCATGAACAATTCCCAGCCTCCTCTCTCCTCCCGCCGCGAATTTCTGAAGACCTCCGGCCAGATCGCCGCGGCATCCGCACTCGCGGGCGTGGCCATTCCTTTCGTCCATGCCGCGGGCAGCGAGACGATCAATATCGCGCTCGTCGGCTGCGGCGGACGCGGCACCGGCGCGGCGAAAAACGCGATGGATCAGACTGGCCCGCCGATCAATCTCGTCGCGATGGCGGATATTTTTGACCATCGGCTGCAGGGCAGCCACGACTCGCTGAAGAAAGCCCTGCCCAACAACGTGAAGGTGTCTCCGGATCAGAAATTCATCGGCTTCGACGGCTACAAGAAGGCGATTGACTGCTTGAAAAAAGGCGACGTGGCGATCTTCACGACACCGATGGCTTTCCGCGCGGTCCACTTCGCGTATGCGATTGAAAAGGGTGTCAACATTTTCATGGAAAAGCCCGTGACGGCGGACGGCCCGAAGTCGCGGCTGATGCTCAAGCTAAACGAGGAGGCGATGAAGAAAGGCCTGAAAGTCGCCGTGGGCCTGAACAGCCGCCACAGCCGTGCGCTCCAGGAACTTCACAAGCGCATTGGGGACGGCGAAATCGGCGACATCATGTTCATGCGCGGCTACCGCATGTCGCCACCGATCGGCTCGGCTTTCTCAGAAAAATATCCCGGCCCCAACAACACCCTGCCCGGCAAGCCGACTGAATTGCAGTGGCAGCTCTCCCGCTTCCACAGTTTCATCTGGGCGAGCGGCGGCTGCTTCAGCGATTTTTACATCCACCACATTGACCACCTGAGCTGGATGAAAAATGCGTGGCCGATCAAGGCCCAGGCACTCGGCGGACGGCACTACCGCTACGACTACGTGGATCAAAATTTCGACAGCTACGCGGTCGAGTACATCTTCGAGGACGGCGCGCGGCTCTACATGGACGGCCGCTGCATGATCGGTGCGAACCAGATCTACTCGAGCTATGTGCATGGCACGAAGGGCATGGCCATTGCCGCGAAGAGCGGTGACACCGGGCTGCCTTCGAGCACGTTCAAGGGCCAGACGCCGAGCCGGAGCAACATGATCTGGACCTCCGATGTCGCGAAGAACGAGATGGAGTCGCACTTCAACGAGTGGACCGATCTCATTGACGCCATCCGCAGCGACAAGCCGTACAACGAGGTAAAATACGGCGTCGAAGCCAGCGTCGTCACCTCGATGGGCCGCATGGCCGCGCACACCGGTCAGGAAGTGACCTTCGACGAGATGCTCAACCACGAGCACGAGTATTGCCCGAATGCAGACAAGCTGACGATGGACAGCCCGCCGCCGCTGCTCTCCGACAAGGACGGCAAATACCCCGTGCCAACGCCCGGCCTGAAGCAAGGCAAGCAATGGCAGGAATGGTACAACGCGTAGGCCGCGGATTTCCGTCCAAAAACATTCAAAGCGCCCGGAGCGATCCGGGCGCTTTTCCTTCCCGTCGAAATGAACACGCTCAACCACGCCGACTGAGGCACGCCGGGGATCGCTTGCCGGGAACGCCGCTCGAACATACGCTCCCGGTATGAACTACGAGCACATCATCACGATTGAGCCCGACAAGCGCAGCGGCAAGCCGTGCATTCGTGGGATGCGCATCACCGTGCAGGACATCCTGGAGTATCTCGCCTCCGGCATGAACGAGGACGAAATCCTCGCGGACTTTTCCGAGCTGACCCGTGAGGATATCAAGGCGTGCCTGGCGTTCGCCGCGGACCGTGAGCGCAAGCTGTTCACAGCCGCCGCGTGAAACTCCTGCTCGACGAAAACCTGTCCGACCGGATCGTCCCGCAGGTTCTCGACCTCTTTCCAGATTCGACACACGTCAAGTCGCACGGACTGCTCCGCACGAACGACACGCTCATTTGGTCGTTCGCCCGGGAGCATGGCTACGTCATCGTCTCGAAGGATGCAGATTTTCATCAGCGCAGCCTGCTCTTGGGGCATCCGCCAAAGCTGGTTTTCCTCCGTGTCGGAAACTGCCCGACAAGTCGCATCACTCAGCTCTTGCGGGCAAGTCTCCGCGTTCTGTCAGCGTTCGAGCCAGATCCCAATACCAGCATATTGATTCTTTCGTAGAGGCGTGCCTGCCGTATGAACCACATCCGCTGCCCCTGGCCGACAAAGCCGCTCGACATCGCGTATCACGACACCGAGTGGGGCGTGCCGGTGCATGATGACCGGCACCTTTTCGAAATGCTCATCCTCGAAGGCGCGCAGGCTGGGCTGAGCTGGTCCACGATCCTCGCGAAGCGCGAAAACTACCGGGAGGCGTTCGACCATTTCGATGTGGAGCGCATCGCGCGCTACACGCCGCGCAAGGTCGCGCAACTGCTCGGCAATCCCGGCATCGTCCGCAACCGGCTGAAGCTCGCGGCGACGATCCAGAATGCGAAGGCAACCATCGCGGTCGCCGAGGAATGCAGCAGCCTCGGCGCGCTGCTGTGGAGTTTCGTGAACGGCAAGCCGATCCAAAACCGGCGACGCGGCATGAAGGAGGTGCCCGCGCGCACCGCGGAGTCGGACGCGATGAGCAAGGAACTGCTCCGGCGCGGATTCAAGTTTGTCGGCTCGACGATCTGCTACGCCTTTATGCAGGCAGTCGGAATGGTAAACGATCACCTCACCTGCTGCTTCCGGCACCGCGAAGTGTCGCGCAGCGCATAACGACGCGTCAGGGGCATCCATTTTTGCCGCGCATCCGTTTGATCGCTGCATGTCGCCATTAAAAAAACCGTTCAAAGGTTCGCAACTTCGCGGCATTTACGCTCTTTGATACTCGCCGTTCAGGCGGCGGAAAAAAACCTCACCGCTTTGCTCCGAATGGGGCGAGGCAAATCCACAGAACCAACCAAAAAAAACAACATGAAGAAACTGCTCGCACTCCTCGCCACTGCATTCATCGCCGTCACCGCACAGGCCGGCGAATTTCCGGACATCAGCATCGATGAGCTGAAGTCCGCCATCACCGCCAAGAAAGTCACCGTCATCGATGTGAACGGCACCGACTCCTTCAAGTCCGGCCACGTCCCCGGCGCGATCGATTTCCGCGCCCAGAAATCCGATCTCGCGAAGTCGCTGCCGGCTGACAAAAACGCGCTCGTCGTCGCCTACTGCGGCGGCCCGACATGCAACGCCTACTCCGCCGCCGCGAAAGCTGCGAAGGAACTCGGCTACACGAACGTGAAGCACCTCTCCGCCGGCATCTCCGGATGGAAGGCCGCGAACGCGCCGCTCGAAGCCGCGAAGTAAACCGCGCTTCCCGAAAATCACGGGCGTCTCCTGCACTGCGGGAGACGCCCTTTTTCGTGCCGCAAAAAGTCACCAGCCCGCAGGCAAATCCGTCAGCGTGCCTTTGAGGATCGTGCGGATCGCCTGCTTCTCCGCGGAGGGGAGGTACGCGTATTCCGCCGCCGGCTTTTCGACGCTCAGCGCCTCGCGGAGGCGGATGTAAATTTGCTGCTTCATGCGCGCCGGCAGGCCCTGGAATTCGGGACTGTAAATCATGTAGCTGCACCGGTTCCGGAAAAGTCGCGTGCGCAGATCGAACTCGCGCAGCGATGCGCCGTTCACCACGCGCGCGCTGCGCAAAAAGTCCGTCTTGAACGCGGCGTCGCCCGCGAGGCCACCGGCGGGCAGCGGCACTTCGTCGGCGAAGAGCAGGTAGCGTACGACGAGGCGCGCCTGCTCGTCGAGTTCCGCGTAGTGCGCGGCGCTGAGATTCGCTTGGTCGAGATGGAACGCCGTGCGCGCGCGATACGACGCCTGCAGGATGCGGTTCGCGGCTCCGGCCTGATGCTCATGCACGAGCTGCGGGAGGATGTCGCTCGTCGCGACGGGATACTTTGCAAAATCGAAAAGCTGTCCCGGCTGCACGACGGTCTTCGAGATGTCGTCGCCCGAGTACCGCCCGATCACGTTCGCCCATTCGCCCGCGATGCCGCGATCGCCCGTCACATACCAGCCGCCGAAACGCTCCGCGAACGGGATGGCGTGGCCGGTCTGCTCCTTGCGAAATGTTTTCAAACTGCCGCCCGTCGGGCCGGGGATCACGGACTTGATCACGAGCCCCGGCACGAAGCCCGTGTCCTCCCGCGTGTGGCAATTCACGCAGCGCTCCGAGCGCTCGGCAGCGATCGGCTGCGCGCCGGTCGGGATGTCGAACATGTAGAAAATCGCGCCGAGTTCCGGGTCCATCGAGAGGATTTCGATTTTCGCGCCGGGGATGTAGCCGAGGTAGAGGCCGTCGTTGAAAAAAATCGCGCGCGGATTTCGCGGCGTGATGAACCGGAGCTGCAGGCTCGTCGTCGAGAAGACGAGCATCTGCGAAGTCGCGGGAATATCGAGCGCCTTGAGCAGGCTGAGGACGAAGGCCTTCTCGCTCGTGCGATCGAGCGGGATGCGGCCGGACTCGAGATCGGCTTTCAGTTTCGTGAAGCGATCCTTCAGCGGAGCCGTGTGGTAATTGTGCGGGGGCTCGTCGAAATTTTTGTAGCTCGGCTCGGCGCACGCGGAGGCGGCGAGGAGGATGCCGGACAGGATGGGGAAAAACTGGTGGCGCATGAGCGTGGCGAATGTAAGCACGCCCGGCACCACGGACAAGCCGCTCCGCAGTCGCGCCGAAAATCCATCGCCGCTCGTGCGATGCCAGCTATCTTGCGCGCATCCATGCTGGCCTACACTTCACGCGAAGAACTGCTCGAACTCGCCACCGCATTTCGCGACGCGGCGGCCGCGGAATTGAAGCGGGCGGAAAGTGCGGACGAGGTCCACGCCGTCACGCTCGGCGCGCACGCGCGGCTGAACGCACTGGAGGCGCAGCTCTTCGCGGAGCATCGCGTGCGCGTGGATTGCAAGGCGGGCTGCGGCACGTGCTGCCACCTCGGGAAAATTGACGCTCGCGCTCATGAAGTCTTCGCGCTCGCGGATTGGATCACGCGGAATTTTTCACCGGAGGAACGCGACGCCGTCCTCGGCCGCGCGCGGGCGCACGCGGCAGTCGTGGCGCCGCTCACGCTCGAGCAACACCTCCGCACCGTGCGCGCGTGTCCCCTGCTCCGCGACATGAGCTGCAGCGCGCATCCCGCGCGGCCCGGCGTGTGCCGCATCGGGCACTCGGTGGATGTGCGGATTTGCGAGCGCGCGTTTCAAAATCCCGACGACCTCACGGCGAAAGGCGGTTCGCACGCGGAGTCGAAGCTCGCGATGACCGTCGCGAGCGACGGCACCTCGTTTGCCTTCCTCGAAGCTGGGCTCGACAAAACCGTGTACGATCTCGGCAGCGCGCTGGCGGAAGCGCTCGGCGATCCGGACGCGCAGCCCCGCTGGCTCGCCGGGGAGCGCGCATTCAGCACGGGCGCGATCGCGAAGCAGGAGCCGGCGGCATCTGCGTAGCTTGTCCGCTGCGCCTCACGGCTTCGGGAGAAATGGGCGGATCGCGTCGGCCAGAATTTTGTAGCCGTCCGCGTTGGGATGCAGCCGGTCCGCCTCGAAAAGCCCCGCGCGCGGCTCGCCGTTTTCGCCGAGGAGCTTTTCCCGCACGGCGATGAATTTCACCCCGGACGTCTCCTCGCAGAACGCGCGGATTTTCCGGTTCGCATCGATCACTTTTTCGCGCTGCGTCCAGCGCGACGGGCTGCTGGTGATCTCGATGAAACCGATCTGCGTCCGTGGGAGCTGCGCGCGCACTTTCGCCACGAATGTTTTGAAATCCGCGACCACCGCATCGGCGGTTTTGCCCGCGTTGATGTCATTGCTCCCGGCGAAAATCACGATCGCGGCGGGCTGCTGCGGCACGAGGATGCGCTCGACGAAATACGCCGAGTCTTCCATCTGCGATCCGCCGAAGCCGCGATTCGTGACGCGGAATCCGGCGAATTCTTCGGCGAGCGTTTTCCACCGGCGAATCGTCGAGCTGCCCGTGAAGACGATGCCGCCTTTCTCCGGCGCATGCTCGCGGTCCGCCTGCTCAAAGGCGGCGATTTCCTTCTCCCACTTCGCAGGATCTGCGAATCCGCGGAGGGGCAAAAGCGACACGACGAGGGCGAGGAAGGGAATGATTTTCACGACGCGATACGAGCAGGCGCGGCCCGCGACTCAAAGTGCATTTTGCGGCGCAGCGACTTCGCGCTCTTCAGAGCAACTCGGGATAATGCGCTCGCGCGACTTCCTCGCAGCGCGCCTGGATGGCCGCGCCGGTGTCCAGCTTCATCGCCAGATCGGCGAGATTGCGGCATGCGGCCATGTCGAGTGAGCAGATGGCGCGCTTCACGCGCGGGAGCACGGCGGCACCGCAACTGAGTTCATTCACGCCGAGGCCGATGAGCAGCGGAGTCACGGAAATGTCGCCGCCCATTTCACCGCAGAGGCCGACGTGGATGCCGTTTGCCTGGGCGGCATCCACGGTCATTTTGATCAGCCGCAGCACGGCGGGATGCGTGGGTACGTAGAGGTGCGCGATGCGTTCATTCGTGCGATCCACGGCGGTGGCGTACTGGACGAGGTCGTTCGTGCCGAGGCTGAAAAATGAGACCTCCTTCGCGAGCAGATCCGCGATCATCGCGGCACTCGGGACTTCGATCATCATGCCCACTTCGATCTTTTCGCCGAGGGCCGCGCCCTCGCTGCGCAGTTCCGCGCGGCACTCTTCGAGGAACGCCTTCGCGTCGCGCAACTCCGGCAGCCCCGAGATCATCGGGAACATGATCTTCACTTTCCCAAAGGCACTGGCGCGGAGGATCGCGCGGAGTTGCGTGCGGAAAATGTCGCGCCTTTCCAGACAGACGCGGATCGCGCGCCAGCCGAGGAAGGGATTGTCCTCGCCGTCCGCGTGGAGTTGCGCGTGCAGCTTGTCACCGCCGAGGTCGAGCGTGCGGATGATGACGGGCCGCGCTTGCGCTTCCGCGACGACGGCGCGGTAGGCGGCGAACTGCTCCTCTTCGTCTGGCAGATCGGCGCGGTTGAAGTAGAGGAATTCCGTCCGGAAAAGGCCGACGCCCTCGGCACCGCTCGCGAGCGCCTGCGCGATGTCGTCCGGTTGCTCGATGTTCGCGGAAAGCATCACATGCGCGCCATCGGTCATGGTCGCGACGGTGTCGCGGAGGCCCGTGAGTTCTTCTTCGATGCGTCTCCGGCGCGTCTGCACCGCACCGTATTCGAAGAGTGTCTGCTCGCTGGGATCCGCGATGAGGAGGCCGCCGTAGCCATCGAGGAGCACTTCGGTGCCGGACTCGATATCATCGAGTTTGCCGTGGAGGCCCACCACGGCGGGGATGTTCAGCGAGCGCGCCATGATGGCGGTGTGCGAAGTTTTCCCGCCGACTTCCGTGGCGAAGCCGAGGAGAAATTCGCGCTTCACCTGCACGGTGTCGCTCGGCGTGAGCGTGTGCGCGATGACGATGCGCGGCGCATCGAGCCCGCCGAGGGCCGCGAGTTCAAAGCCGAGAAGATTGTGAATCACGCGCCGGCCCACGTCGTGAATGTCGAGCGCGCGTTCGCGAAGATACGGATCCTCCACCTCGCTGAGGCTTTTCGTGTAGCGCTGCACGACGGTGTAGAAAGCGTGCTCCGCGTTGCACGAGTCGCGGCGGATGAGTTTCTCGACCTCGTCGATCATCACGCCGTCCTCGACGACCATCACGTGTGCTTCGAAAATCGCGGCGTCCTTCGCGCCGAGGGATTGCTCCACGCGCTCCTGTAACTCCACGATTTGACGTCGCGTCGTGAGGAGCGCCTCGCGCAGTCGGGCGACTTCGCCCTCATTTTCCCCGGCGACGATTCTCCGCGGCGGCGGGTCGTTGTCGGGCCGGTGAACGAAGGCGATTCCGCGGGCGATGCCGGGCGACACCCCGACGCCGTGGAATCGTCGTTCAGTCTTCATCGAACTTCGCCAGGAAAAGTTTTTCGAGTGCCGCGAGCATCGCGTCTGAGTCCGCGCCTTCGCAGGTGATCTTCAGGCGGCTGCCGTTGCCGGCGGCCAGCATCATCAGTCCCATGATGCTTTTTCCATTCACGAGATCGTCGTCCTTGAGCACCCACACTTCGGAGCGAAAGGTGTTCGCGAGCTTCACGAATTTCGCGCACGGGCGCGCGTGCAGGCCGAGCTTGTTCAGGATCTCGAGGTCCTTCGTGACTTTCGTTCCGGGGTTGCGACTCAAAAGGCCCATTTAGCTTTCTTTCTTCTTTTTCTGCATGGATGCAAGGAGGCGCTCGTTAAATTCCATGGCGCTGTTGTGGCCGACGCTCTTCAGTTTTTGGTCGAGCGCGGCGACTTCCACGAGGCGGGCGATGTCGCGGCCGGGTCGCACGGGGATCGTGATGTGGGCGACGAAGAGGTCGAGGATCTGAAAATATTCGCTCTCGAGCCCGGTCCGGTCGATGTCCTCGATCTCGCTCCATTCCTTGAGCGTCACCACGAGATCGAGCCGCTTTTCGCGCCGCACCGCGCCGATGCCGAAGATCGCCGTCACATTGATCACGCCGAGGCCGCGGACTTCCATGTAGTTGCGCGTGAGTTCCGAACTGGTGCCCATGAGGTTCCGGCCCTCGATGGCGCGGAAGTGCGTCATGTCATCGCTCACCAGAGAATAGCCGCGCTCGATGAGTCCGATGACGCATTCGCTTTTCCCGATGCCGCTCGAGCCGCGGACGAGGACGCCCATGCCCTGAATATCCACCATGCTGCCGTATTCGCTTTTGCGCGGGGCAAAGTCGTACTCGAGCGAGAGCGTCGCGGCATTGATGAAGCGCATCGTGACCATCGGCGTGGAAAAAACCGCGACGCCATTTTCCTTCGCGATGCTCAGCAACTCCTCGGGCACGCGATAGTGCCGCGCGACGATGAGGCACGGGATGGGCCGCGAACAGATGGCGGCGCAGCGGAGGTTCATTTCCTTTTCCGAAAGACTCTTCAGGTAGGAGAGTTCCGCGGAGCCGAGCACTTGGATGCGCTTTTCCGCGAAGTACTGGTAGAACCCGCTGAGCGCGAGGCCGGGGCGGTTCACCGTGGGCTCGCGGATGCGGCGGTGAAAGCCGACGCCCTCCTCGGTGAGCACTTTCATCTGCAGCGATTCCGAGTGGCGCGTGTAGAATTCGCCGACGGTCAGGGTCGGATGTTTTTCGGGCGAACTCATGGCGACTCATTACCAGAAAACCCTCGGGCGATGGCAAGGGGGAACATGCCGGGTGACAAAATGGAGGCAGCTTGCGCTCGACAATTCGCGGCCCTTTGTGGCTCTTTCCCGCCTCGCAATTTTCCATCACACCTCAATGAGCACCTCCCGAAATGGAATCATCGCCGGCGGCAACTGGATCGTGGACGCGGTGAAGATCATCGACGTCTGGCCGCAGCAGGACACGCTCGCAAACATCCTGAGCACGGCGAAAGGCTCCGGTGGCTCGCCTTTCAACATCCTCGTGGATCTCGCGCTGCTCGGCGCGAAATTTCCGCTCGGTGGCGCGGGGCTCGTCGGCGATGACGACAATGGACGCTGGGTTTTCGAGTTCTGCGCGAAGCACGGGATCGACACCGCGCATCTGCGGAAGATCGCGGACGCGCCGACGAGTTTCACCGACGTGATGACGGTGCGGGATGGCGGGCGGCGCACCTTTTTCCACGCCCGCGGCGCGAATGCGCTCGTCGATGTGCAGCACTTTGATTTCAGCGCCACGAATGCGCGCATCTTCCACCTCGGCTACCTGCTGCTGCTCGACAAGCTCGACGCGCCGAGCGCCACGCACGGCACCGTCGCTGCGGAAGTGCTCGCGAAGGCGCAGGCGGCGGGGCTGAAGACCTCGGTGGATTGCGTGAGCGAGGACAGCGATCGCTTTGCAAAAATCGTCATGCCCGCGCTGAAGCACGTGGACTACTGCATCATGAATGAATTCGAGGCCGGGCGCTGCACGGGACGGCGCGTGCGGCGCAATGAGCGCATCGATCCCATCCAGCTCCGCGGCGCGATGCAGCTCCTCCTCGATGCGGGCGTGCGCGAGCGCGTCGTCGTCCACTACCCCGAGGGCGGGTGCGCGCTCGGCAAGGACGGTTCGTGGACCGAGCATTTTTCCGTGAAGCTCCCGGCGGGCTACGTGAAAGGCGCGGCGGGTGCGGGCGATGCGTTCGCCGCCGGCGTGCTGCTCGGCTGGCACGACGACCAGCCGATCGCGGATCAGCTCCGCAACGGCGTCTGCGCCGCGGCCGCAAATCTCAGCGACGAGACCTGCACGGGCGGCATCCGGCCGCTCGAAGAGTGTCTGCAAATCGGGAAGCGCTTCGGCTTCCGCGGCTGACCGGCGGCGGCTCCGCGCTCAGCGGAATTGCGCCAGCATATTTTGCAGGCCGGCCATTGTGAACGGCTTGGTCATCACGAAATCCACACCCTCCGGCTTCTCGCCAGTCGCGGCCATGATGTCGCCAAATCCCGTCACGAGGATCACCGGCACCTGCGGCTTCAATTTTTTCACCTCGCGCGCAAGTTCATCGCCTTCCATCTCGGGCATGGAACGATCCGTCAGCACGATGTCGAATTCCCCCGCTGCAAATTTCGCGAGCCCCTCGCGGCCGTTGTTCGCGAGTTCCACTTTGTAGCCATCCTCGCTCAGGTAGGTGCTCAGGACTTCGCGCACCATCGGGTCATCATCCACCACGAGCACGCGGCGCGGGCGGGCGGCATCGGCCGCGGATTTTGCCGAGGGAAAAATGACGCGCACCGTGGTTCCGATGCCCTTGCGGCTCTCAATCTCCAGCCGGCCGCGGTGCCGCGCCACCACTTCGTGGATCACCCCGTAGCCGCTCGGCCAGCCGTCCGGCCGATCCTCCGCCGCGCTCGGATCCAGCAGCCGCTTGCGCACCGTCTCGGTGATTCCCAATCCGTCATCCTGCACGAAAAGCACCGCATCGTTCCCCTGCTGCTCCGCGCCCACGGTGATCGTGCCGCGGCGCGGGATCGCGCTGATCGAATTGCGCACGATGTGCGTGAGCATTTCCCGGAGCTGCACAGGATCGCCCTGAATCTCCACGCCTCGCCCCGCCTTCCGAACGAACGAAATTTTTGCCGCCGCCGCATCCGCCTGCTGCCCACCCTTCGGCGTACACAGGACGATGACTCGCTCCGCCAGCGCATCGAGCGCGACGACTTCAAACGGGCTCGCCGCCGGCACGCTCTCCTCGTGCGTCGTGTGTTCCGCAGCCTCGCGCGGCTTGCGCAGCGCCTTCCAGCCAGCCTCCGCAGCGGCCACGATCTGCTGCACGTGTTCGGTCACCTTCTCCGCGTTCGCGAGCATGCCCGGCGCGCGCAGGATCAGTTCGGCGTGCTGCTGGATTCGCTTGAAGGCCTCCTCGATCTCGCGGTTCGCCACACCCGAACGATCCGACACCGCGCGGCTCCGCTGCACCGTGCGCAATTCCGACAGCGCGACCGTCAGTTGGCGGTTCGTGTTCCCGATCTGCTCCTCGGCGTGCCGACGTTCGCCGATCTGGCGCTGCAATTCTTCGTTCACGGAAATGAGCGACAGCGTGCGTTCCTTCACGCGCGCCTCCAATTCCGCGTTCATCTGCTGTGCGGCCACATGCGCGCGCTTGCGCTCGATCGCATACTGGATCGAGCGCAGGAGCAGATGCGTATCCACGTGCCCTTTTACGAGGTAATCCTGCGCTCCCTCCTGCACCATTTCGATCGCCAGCGTCACGTCCGAGATTCCGCTCAGCACCACGATCGGCACCGTCGGCGCGGCGGCATTCATTTTCCGGAAAGTCTCCACGCCCTCGCTGTCCGGCAGGCTCAGATCGAGCAGCACGATGTCCGGCGGTGCGCCGTGCAGCTTCCCGATCGCGGCGGCGAGCGAGGCTGCGGTGGTCACGGAAAAGGCCGGGTATTCGGAAAATCCCAGCAGTCGCTCAAGCAGTTCGGCATGCTCCGTGTTGTCCTCGGTGAGCAGGACTTTGATGGGACGGTTCGTGGTGGGCATTGGGTTCCGTTTGCTGGGCAGGAGGTCGGGGCAGTTTGGGAGCGAACTCGAATCGTCCGCAAATTACAAGGCGTCCCGCGCCTCGGCGGTGGGTGATGGTGAATTTGGAAACCACGGAATCATGAAAAGCGCAGGCGAGCGCCTGCCTTTCAGCTTCATGTTCATGGCTTCATGGCTTCCAAATTAGGAATCTGCGCGCGCCTCGGCGTCCGCCATCATCCGCGTCGCCTGATCGGCGAGGCCCTGCGCGACTTCGGCGCGCGCGGCACACGAGCATCCGCCCACGATGATCACCGTGCCGGTCAGGTAAATCCACAGGAGCAATGCCACGATGCTGCCGAAGGCGCCGTACACCACATTGAAATCCGCCACGCGCGCCGCGTAGAAAAGGAACAGCTTTTGCAGGCCGCCGAGCGCCGCGGTGACGAGCACCGCCTCGACCCACACTTCGCGGAAAGTCGTCCGCCGCCGCGGGGCGAATTTGTAGAAAAGCACGAGGCTGTAAAACAGCAGCAGCGGCGGCAGCAGTTGCCGCGCGGAACGCACCACCCATCCGAAATCGAACGCGAACGCATCGCGATGCGCGCGGTAGTAGTTTTCAACACCGTTCAGAATCGCGGGCGCGAGCAGCCCGATGAGCAGCGCGCTGGCGAGCACGCTCACCATGAGCAGATTTTTCAGCGGCAGCCGCCACCAACTGTATTCATGCGTCCCCCAGGCGTTGTTCGCCGCGCGCACGAGCGAATGGAAGAAGCGCAGCGAGCACCATGTGAGAATCAAAAACGAAATGATGCCCGAGCCGAGCCGCGACTGCATGAACCCCTGCACCGTCGCCCGGATTTCCTCCGGCCCGCGTTCGCCGGCGATGTACTGCGACATGAGATCGAAAATTTGATTCGTCGCCTGCGCCTGGTCGCCGAGGAAGCGCGTGCCGAGCGTAATCAGCAGCACCAGCAGCGGCAGCAGCGAGAAGAGCGCGTAGTACGCAAACGACGCCGCGTGCTGCTCGCCATCCGTCTCCACGTACTTCACGCCCGTGCGCCAAATCACCGCCCAAAAATGCCCCATGCGATGCTTTCTCGGGGGTGGTGAATCGGGAGTCGCGGACATCTTGGCGGATTCAAAACGAAAGCCCCCGCGGACGCGAAGCACTTTCCGCGGCGATCATTTTCGAAAATGCGCGGACGGCGCGCGCGGCTAGTTCCCCGGCCCGCGCCCTCGAGTGTAGCCACCGCCGCGTCCCGGCGATTGGATGCGCGTTTTCACATCATCCGGCAGGCTGCTCTGTGCGATCCATGCCGTCGCGGCGGGCGCATCCTGTTTCACCCACGAGCGGGCCACACTTTCCACGGCGCGCTCCTGCCGATCCTTCTCCGTGATCGAGGAAGCCCACGCGATGGCGCCCTGCGGATCTTTCGCCGCAACGGCGTTCGCGTACGCCTCGCGGCTGCGATCCGCCTCGGGCGTGGGGGGCAGTTTCGCCATGAATGCCCCGGCGGCGGCGGCGTCCGTTTTTGCCCACTCGCCGATCGTCTCGGACAGGGCGCGGGATTTCGCATCTCCCTCGGGCAGGGCGAGCGCCCACGCCGCGGTGCCGGGCGCATCTTTTTCCGCAAATTTGGCCGCGAGCTGCGTGGTGAGGCCGTCGCGCAGTGAGCCCGCGGCCATGCCGTCGAGCGCCGTGCGCGCTGCCTCCAGCCCGCGCTGGCTCACGAGTTCGTTGGCGAGCGTGTCGATCGTCCGGCTGCGGCGATCGAAAGTCTCCGCGGCCGCGACGCCAAGCGCGCGATCGATGTCCGAATGCGCGAGCTGCGAGAGCACGATCCCGATCGGCGAACCGCTGGATCCCGGCGGCCCTCCGCCCGGCCCGCCTTCGGAATCTTTCCCCTCCTTGCCGGTCGTCTGCGCCCACGTCACCGCCGCGGCGGCGTCGGCGCGGGTCCACGTCTGGAGCACGGCGCTCGTCCCGATCCATTTTTCCTCGCGGCCCTTGCTGTTCACGTAGGTGATCGCGCCCTTCGGATCGAGCTGCGTCCATTTTTCCAAAATCATCGAATACTCCGTGAACCGCGCGCCGCGCCCGGAACCGCGATCGCCGCGGAGATTGATGGCGCTCAGCGCGGTCTTCAGATCCTCGGGATCACGCACCGCTTCGAGCAGTCGCAGCAGACCGGTCATCCGCACGATGTCGTCCTGCTGCGCCATCAGGTTTTTCATCCACTTCTCGAGCGGCTGCCCATTCGTCACGCGCTCGATCGTGAGCGGACCGCCGCCCTCATCCATGCGAAACTGCCCCTTCGCACCGCCGCTCGCCGCCAGCGCCGCATCGCCCGCGCGCGCACTCGCACTCGCGCGTTCGGCACCATGCATGGCATCGTCGCCACCGGCTGCGCTCTCTTTTTGCAAACCGATCCGGCCCACGCAAAATGCGATCGCCGCGGTGGCGATCCAGCCGATGGAGACGACGAGCGCGGTGCGGGATTGGGAAAAGTTCATGGGAATAAGGGAAGTGACAGCGCCTGCGCCCGACTTGCAACCCTGCCCGGCGCGGAAAGTTCCTGCGCTGCGATGGCGGACATCTTGGATTTGGAAATCCAGGAAATCAGGAAAGCCGCGCGCGACCGCCGCCGGGGCGCGGCCTTTGAGTTCACGTTTCCATTTTCAAAATCATCCTCCGAGTGTTTGCTGAAAGTGCCTGCATGGGGATGAAGGAGGCTTGTTTTGAAACGCAGAGACGCGGAGGCGCAGAGAAAACGCGGCGGATTTTGCAATATCCTTTCCGCGTTCCTCTGCGTCTCTGCGTCTCCGCGTTTATCCTCTGACTTTTTGAAACGCACTCTCAGGCGCACTCACGCAAAAGGCGTGGAGAAAACTTCTTCCTTCGCGGCTTTGCGCCTTTGCGTGACTCCCCACGGACGTCGCGCCGGTGCCGCGATCATTTTCATGAAGCAATTCACGTTCACGGCCTCATCGCTTCCAAATTCAGCACCGCCCGGATCGCCGCGCATGACGCCGCCGCGGGGATGTGACATGGTCCCACGATGCCGATCTACGTGTACGAAATCTGCGAAGGCGACGAATGCAAAATCTGCGGCGGCAGCTTTGAGCTGCAGCAGCCGCTCGATCGCGAGCCGTGCAAGGCGTGCCCGCTCTGCCGCAAGCCCGTGCGCCGCATCATCACCGGCGTGAATTCGCCCAAGCTCACCAAACCGCTCTCGGTGACGGACGCAAAAAAGGCCGGATTCAAAATCTACAAAAAGACCAGCAAGGGCGAGTATGAGCGGCAGTGACCCGCGTCGAACGCGAGGGAGCCGGGTGTCATTTGCGTCCGCGCCCAGGTGATGCGATCTTCCACCCATGAAAATCACCCATGCCATTCCCGCCCTCCTCACGGCAGCACTGCTCGCCGGCTGCGCCACGCAAAGTCCCGAACAGCTCGCCGCCGCGCGTGCCGCCGGCGTGTCCTCCGCACTGATCTACAAACTCCAGCGCGCCCGCCCGCTCAGCGTCGGAGACCTCATCGAACTCCATCGTCGCAGGGTGGACGACGCGGTGGCGTTCCGCCAAATCGAACGCGTCGGCGTGGATTTCATCGCGGCCAAGGATGAGCTGCGGCAGCTTCGCAAGGCCGGGGTGAGCCAGGCCGTCATCACCGCTGCGGTCACGTCGAACCGACGCAACGGCTACGGATATTATCCGTACGCTTACGACGGCAGGTACGGCCCCTACGACTATCCCTACGGTCCGTCCTATGGTTACGGGTATGGCGGCTACCCGTACGGGTCCGGCCCCGGTTTCTATGGGCCCGGTTTCCGCGGTGGCCCGGGCCCCTATTTCGGCGGACGCGGGGGCTTTGGCGGCGGTGGATTCCAAGGTCGCGGCGGTGGCTTTATCGGCGGCGGCGGATTCGGCGGCGGCGGCGGATTCGGCGGCGGCGGATTCGCGGGCCACGGCTATGGGGGAGGGCCGCGCTTTTGAGCGGCGGGAGTGCGATTACTTTTTCTTTTCCGGAAAATCAATCCACGGCGAGTCGGCGAAGGCCTTCCACTGCGCGTCGATCTTCGCGGGCTCGGGCATCCCGCGGTGAACGTAGAGCGCGTACCGCAGCCGCAGCGGCTCGCCTTTTTTCACCGTGAGCGCGCCGGAAAAAGTGAGCGACGCGCCCATCCAGCCGTCGTTGCGGCAATGGAACGGCACAGGGTGATTCGCGTTCTGCGGATGATCGAAAAGCGCGATGCCCTCGACATCCGCCGGCGTGATCGGCCCGCTGTAATCCATCCAGCGCGCCGGCTTGCGAAAGCACCCCGCCTCGTCCACGCCGCCCTCGCTGTTGCGGATCGTGCCGCCGCCATCGGCGACGCCGATCGTCTTTGCCATGCGCACACCGAGCATCCCGAACGCGCTCTCGCCGAGCGGCACATCCGCGGTGCGCGCCTCGAGCTGGAGATCGAGCAGCAGCAGCCACTCGCGATCGGCCAGCGGCTGCACGCTGATGCGACGCTTGTCGTGCAGTACAGGCTTGCCATCCTTGCCGAGCCACGCGTTTTCAGTTTCGCAAAATGCGACCTCATCCGAGTCCTCAAAGCGCAGCACCCGGAGATGCGCGATGCGCCCGCCATCGTCGCCCCAAAAATTCACGCCGCCGACAAACTGATGCGAAAACCACACCGAGTTGTGATGGCTGTGTGTGACCGGATCATGCGGATGCCCCATGCGCGTGAGCGAGCGCCCGCCCGGCCCGATGATCGGAAAGACGAACGGCCGCCGCTGATCCTGGGCAAAATGAAACCGCGCGATTTCCTCCCCATCGCGCTGGAAGGAAACCTCGTCTCGCGGCAGCGGGATCGCCTGCATGCGCGGGACGGGCTTTGGGTCGGCGGCGAATGCGGCGGATGCGAGTCCAGCGAGGATCGGGAGAAATCGGCAGAGGTGCATGACGCGATACTGGGCTCACGGCGCGGCATTCGCAAAACGGAATTGCGCGCGCACCCTGGGAGGGGCGACTTCCGAGTCGCCCCGGTTCGTGTCCGGACTTCGGCGACTTGGAAGTCGCCGCTCCCAGATCAGTCCGTGACCGCACCGCTGCTCGCGGTGCTCACGGTCTTCGCATATTCCGCGAGGACGCCGCGGGTGTAGCGCGGCGGGGGGCCGGATGCGCGCGCTTACTTTTCCCCGCCCTGCCGCTCGCCGGGGACGTTCTCGCCCATTTCGACGAGAAGCTCCCGCGCACTCTGAATCCAAGCGGGCTGGGTGTCCCTCGTCTTTGCCAATCCCCGGTACGCGCGCAATGCGAGAGTCTTTGCCTCCGCAATCTTCCCGGCCTTCCTCAGCACTTCGACGACTCGGTGTGCGTAAATGAACGTTAGATCGTGGTCGGGGCCGTGGAGCCGAGCAGCACTTCGCGCCAGCGGAGGATCGGTTCGCCTGTCATGGGGCCTTGGAGGCGGAAGAAGGCTGTGCAGGCGCCACATTTGGGCGCTCGGTGAGTGGCTAGTCCGTCACTGCGCCCGTGCTCGCGGTGGAGACGGTCTTCGCGTACTTCGCGAGCACGCCCCGCGTGTAGCGGGAAACCGGAGCCTTCCACTTTGCGAGGCGCTTCTCGATTTCGCCTTTGGCAAGGTCGAGGATCAGCGCGCGCTTTTCGGCGTCGATCTTGATCGGGTCGCCGTTTTTCACGATCGCGAGCGGTCCGCCGAGCGCTGCTTCGGGCGTGATGTGGCCGACGACGAATCCATGCGAGCCGCCGCTGAAACGTCCGTCCGTGATCAGCGCGACATCGTTGCCGAGGCCGCGGCCCATCACGGCGCTCGTCGGTGAAAGCATCTCGCGCATTCCGGGGCCGCCGACGGGGCCTTCGTGGCGAATGACGATGACGTGGCCTTTCTTCACGGTGCCGTCGAGGATCGCCTTCAGCGCGTCCTGCTCATTTTCAAAGACGATTGCCTTGCCGGAAAAGTGCGTGCCTTCCTTGCCGGAGATTTTCGCGACCGCGCCTTCGGGGGCGAGATTGCCGTAGAGCACGACGAGGTGACTGTCTTTTTTGATCGGGTTCGCGACGGGACGGATGATTTCCTGGCCCTTCGGATACGCTTTCACGCGCTTGAGATTTTCCTTCAACGTCTTGCCGGTCACGGTCATGCAGCCGCCGTGGAGCAGGCCTTCGTCGAGCATGAGTTTCATCAGCGGCGTCTGCCCGCCGATGGCGACGAGTTCCGACATGAGGAAGCGTCCGCTCGGCTTGAGGTCCGCGAGCACGGGGATCTTTTTTCCGATCTTGGTGAAGTCATCGAGTTCGAGTTTCACGTTTGCGGAATGCGCCATCGCGAGGAGGTGGAGCACGGCGTTCGTCGAGCCGCCGAGGGCGATGACGATGGCGATCGCGTTTTCAAAAGACTCGCGCGAAAGGATGTCGCTCGGGCGGATGCCGCGCTTGATCATCTCGACGACCGCGACGCCGGCGGCGCGCGCGTCGGCGGCTTTTTCCTTGGAGACCGCATTCTGCGCGGCGCTGTTTGGCAGCGACATGCCCAGCGCCTCGATGGCGCTCGCCATCGTGTTCGCCGTGTACATTCCGCCGCACGAGCCTGCGCCGGGGATGGCGTTCTCCTCGATCAGTGCGAGTTCGCGTTCGTCCAGCGCGCCGGCGGCGTGTTTGCCCACGGCCTCGAAGCATGAGACGATGTCCAGCGGCTTGTCGGCGAGCAGCGCGGCGCGCTCCTTGTTCAGCCGGCGCTCGGCGAGGACGCCGGTGATGCAGCCGGGCAAAATCGTGCCGCCGTACACAAACACCGCGGGGCGATCCAGCCGCGCCATCGCGATGAGGCAGCCGGGCATGTTTTTGTCGCAGCCGCCGATCGCCACGAGGCCGTCGAACTGCTCGCAGCCCATCACGGTCTCGATGCTGTCGGCGATCACTTCGCGGGAAACGAGGGAATATTTCATGCCCTCCGTGCCCATCGAGATGCCATCGGAAATCGTGATCGTGCCGAAGATGATCCCCTTCCCGCCGACGGAATTCACGCCCGCCTCGGCCTGCCGCGCGAGGCCGTCAATGTGCATGTTGCACGGCGTGACCATGCTCCACGTGCTCGCGATGCCGACTTGCGATTTTTTGAAATCCTCCCTCGCAAATCCGACGGCGTGCAGCATGGCGCGGCTTGCCGACCGTTCGGCTCCGTCCACGACTTCTCGTGACCAACGGCGGTGAAGTGACCCAGGATGTTTGGACGGCTCTCGGCTCATATTTTGAAAAGGGCGCGAACCCTAGCGGCCTCCGCACGACATGGCAAGGACGCCGCTGCGACGGCACTATCCTCGTTGGATGTTTGATGTTTGACGTTGAAAGTTAGGCGTTGAGCCCCGCGCAGCGGACCGTTCGGTTTCAGAACCGCTGTCCTCATTCGGAATGCGCCTTCGGCGGGATCAACGTCAAACATTCAACGCTCAACTCTCAACTTCAAATTCGGACACTGCCTCTGCTCAGGGAATTTGGCTTTTCTCTCCGCGCGTGCTCTGTTTTGTTCACCGATTCCTATGCCAGCAATCCGCAACGCCACCGCCATTCTGTCAGCCATCCTCTGCCTCTGCATGAGCCTGTTTGCCGACACTGTGACCCTGAAATCCGGCGAAAAGCTGGAGGGGAAAATCCTGAACGAGACGGATGCGGAGGTGACGATGAGCGTGCAAATCTCGGCGACGATCAAGGACGAGCGCGTGGTCAAGCGGGACGAGATCGCGTCGGTGGAGAAAGTGCAGCCGGACGAAGTGGCATGGGCGGCGATTGTGAATTTCGTGCCCGGCAGCGAGTCGCTCGAGCGCGACGAATACGATCGCATCAAGACGGCGCTCGGCTATTTCACGACGACCTTTGCGAAGAGCAAGCACGCCGCGGACGCGCAGAGCCGGCTGGATCAATTCATGGCGGAACAGGTGCGCGTGAGCGTGGGCGAGGTGAAGCTGAACGGCCAGTGGCTGCCGAAGGAAAAAGTGCACGAAGAGCGCGTGCAGATCGCGGGAAAAGTCCTGCTGAACCGGATGAAACGCGCGACCGCCGCGGGACAACTGACCGATGCGATGGCCATTTTCGAACAGATGGAAAAGAGCTTCCCCGGCGCGCTCAGCTACCCGGAGGCGGTGGAGCTCGCGCGGCGCATCCTGCCTTCGCTGCTCATCGCGGTGGAGCAGCGGCAGACGGCTCTGAAACGGCAGCTTGAGGATGAGAAAATGCGGCTCGCGACCTCGAAAGGTGCGGAGCACGCGCAGCTCGAAGCGCTGCTCAAACAGGAGCACACGCGGACCGAGGCGACACTCGCCGCGAGCGAACGCGCCGGCGTAAAATGGCTCCCGCTCCAGCCGGCGAATGAGCGCAGCCTCGCGGCGCTTTTGACGCGCGTGACTTCCGAGACGACGCGCGTGAATGGATTGCGCGTGGAAAAAATGGAGGAGTCCGCCCGCCTCGCGCAGGAAGGCGCGGCGGCGCTCTCGGCGGGAAATTTCGACGCCGCGGAAAAGGCGCTCAAGGATGCCAGTTCCGCATGGGCGGAAAATGAGCTGGCCAAACGCACGCAGGCCAAACTCGCCGACGCCAAAAAAGCCGCGACCGCACCCAGGTCTCCCGCGCCGACTCCGACGCCCGCGCCCACGCCGAAGCGCGGACCTTCCGCCTCGACCAACCCTGCGCCCGCCGCCGCCGACCCGGAGCCACAGCCGGAGGACAGGCCGATTTTCAAACGTCCCATCTTTTTCATCGCCGTCGCCGTCATCGTCGCGTTCGGCGCCGTCATCGGGAAAAAGATCGCGAAGACCCGCGCCGCCGCGGACAACGTGCTCGATCAGTAATCGCTCCGCCGACCCTCGCACGACTCCACCGAAATATCCATGGCACGTTCCGCACAGATCCATCGCAAGACCGGCGAGACCGAAATCCACATCGGCCTCACCCTCGAAGGCAGCGGCAAGGGCACCATCGCGACAAAGATTCCGTTCTTCGATCACATGCTCACGCTCTTCGCCCGGCACAGCCTCATGGATCTCGAGGTGAAGGCGGACGGCGACATCGAGGTGGACCTCCATCACACGGTCGAAGACACCGGCATCGCGCTCGGCCAGGCCTTCGCGAAGGCGCTCGGCGACAAGTCCGGCATCCGCCGCTATGGCTTCGCCTACCTGCCGATGGATGAGACACTCGCGCGCGTCGTCGTGGACTTCAGCGGACGTCCCTTCCTCGAATACCGCGCACCGCAGGCCGTCGCGAGCATCGGCAATTTCGCCTTCCAGCTCGTCGAGGAATTTCTGCGCGCCTTCAGCGTCCATGCGGGCTGCAATCTGCACGCCGAAATCCTCTACGGCCGCGACGCGCACCACATGGCGGAGGCGATTTTCAAGGGCCTCGCAAAAGCGGCGGATGCCGCCTGCCAGATCGATCCGCGCGTGACCGGCATCCCGAGCACGAAGGGGATGCTCTGAATTTAGGATTTAAGATTTAAGATTTTTCCGGGCCGCAGGGCTGGCTCGCAAGAATCCGAAAATCTTAAATCTTAAATCAGAAATCTTAAATCCCATGCTCGCTCTGATCGACTACGGCTCCGGCAATGTGCGCAGCGTCTTCAATGCGCTGCGGCAGCACGGCGCGGATGTGCAGCTCACCGCCGATCCCGCCGTCATCGCGCACGCGAATCGCATCGTGCTGCCGGGCGTCGGCGCGTTCGGCGATTGCGTGCGCGGACTGAAGGAGCGCGGGCTGTGGGACGTGATGCACGCGGCGCTGCAGGACGGTCGCCCATTCCTCGGCATCTGTGTCGGCTACCAGATGCTCTTCGAGGAAAGTGAAGAGTCTCCCGGCATCCGCGGCTTCGGCTTTTTTCCCGGTCGCGTGCGGCGCTTCAGCACGCCGGGGCTGAAGATTCCGCAAATCGGCTGGAACTCGCTCGACCTCGTGCCGCACCCGCTCTGGGACGGGCTGCCCGCGAATCCGTACGTGTATTTCGTGCACAGCTACTTTCCCGCGACGAGCGACGAATCCGTCGTCATCGCGCGCAGCACGTACGGCGAGACCTTCGCCGCGGCGGCAGCGCGCGGCAGTGTGGCCGGCGTGCAATTTCATCCGGAAAAAAGCCAGGCGATCGGACTCGGAATCCTGCGGAATTTTCTCGCGGCGTGATTTTCGCCGCGGTCGAAAATGTCCCCGCTTGCGATGCGCCGAGCGGCGCGCGTAGCGTTCGCGCATGAAACGCTCCGCCCTCGCCGCCCTCGCTGTCAGCCTCGCATTTTTCCTCCCTGCGTCCGGCGCACACGCGCAGTCGGGACGCGAGAAAGGTGAGGCCTTTCTCGCCGAGAACGGAAAGAAGGAAGGCGTGAAAACGCTGCCGAGCGGACTGCAATATCGCGTGCTCAAGGAAGGCGACGGCAAGCATCCGGCGAAGGCCGATCAGGTCGTCGTGCACTATCGCGGCACGCTCATCGACGGGACGGAATTCGACAGCAGCCGCAAGCGCGGCGAGCCCGCGAAATTCGGCGTGACGCAGGTGATCAAAGGCTGGACCGAGGCGCTGCAACTCATGAAGGAAGGCTCGAAGTGGATGCTCTACATCCCGTGGCAACTCGCCTACGGCGACAAGGGCACGGGCAAATTCATCGGCCCGAACGAGACGCTCATCTTCGAGGTGGAACTGATCGCGGTGATGCCGTGACGGAGGTGAAAGTCGAAGATTGAAAGTTGAAGCGAAGCCGCGCACGCGCGATTTTTCCGACCTCCCAACTCTCAAGTCCCGCGCTACAGCGCGTCGCGGAGGATCTTGAAAATGTCCGTGTTGTCGAGGAACCCGCGCAGCCGTTCCGCGCCGAGGCCGAGCCCGAGCGCGAGCACGTCTTCCGCGGTGTTCACGCCGCCGACCGCTTCGCGCGCGACGGGTTCGTTGGCCTTCGCGAGCTTCGGGCCGGTGGCCCAGGTGATGTACGGATTTCCCTCCGGCGTCGGGCCGAGGAGTGCGAGCCCCTTGTCCTGCCACATCGGATAGCCGCTCAGAGTGAAGCCGCCGATGCTCGTCCGCCCGACCGCGAGGATGAGGGACTTTTCGCCCGCGTATTTCACCGCGGTGCCGATGGCCCGATCCAGCTCCACGGTCTCGCGCATCACGTGCTCGCCTTCATTCAGCACGCACGCCTGCGACACGAGCGCGTCGTCCACGATGAGCACGTAGCCGCGGCGGTTGGTCTCCAGGCATTCGATCGCGCGGCGCACGAGATCCGCGAGCGACGGCTGCGCGACGCCGAGTTCGCGCTTTTTGGAATATTCCAGCGCGCCATCCGCAAACAGCCCGAGCAGCGTCCCCTCGCGATACGGCGAGGCGGTTTCCAATTCCGCCCGCGTCCGGATCACGTCCCAGCGCGGCGTCATCAGCCCCGCGAGAAGATCCTTCCCATCCGTGCGCCGCCCGCCTTTTCCGCCCGATAAAAAATCGCCCGCACCGCCGCCGAAGATCACCCCGAATTTCGGCGCCGCGAGCAGCGCGGGCACGAGCGTCTGGTCCGCCTCGGCGTTCCCGGTGTGCGCGTAAAATGCGGCGACCGATGCGGCGCTGAGACTGCCATTCGTCACGAGTCCGACAGCGCGGCCTTCCCTCCGCGCGACCTCGAGGATCGAGGGAACGGACGCGCCTTGCTCGTCCACGCCGACCGTGTGGTGGCGTGCTTTTTTTCCCGTCGCGAGCGCGCTCGCGGCGGAGGCTGCGTCCGGCACCGCGAATTGCACTGAGTCGTTGCGCAGCAGCGCGGAGTGCGTCAGCAGACGCTCCATTTCGAGGCGGTGGCCGGCGCCATTTGCATAAAGTCGCGCCGCGGTGAGGTGCCGCGTGATGAGCCCGTCGCTGACAAAAACGATGATCCCGTACGGCCGCTGCACGACCCAGAACCGCACGTACAAAACGCCGATCCCGAGGAAGCCGAGCACGATTGCCAGCGCGAGCAGATTGTTCCGAAGCCGCATGAGGCTGCGGATTCAACGTGCCACGCACGCCTTGGCAAAGAGAATTCGCGCGAGGGGAAGGCCGCGCAGCCTTTTGGTGCTTGGACTGCACGCGGCGCGAATGTTTTCTCCCGCGATGCACGAGCCGGCCGCCCCATTTCACCGCGATGCGAAGAAGGCCGTCGCGCTGCTGCTCACGATCAATCTTTTCAACTACATCGATCGCTACATCCTCGCCGCGGTCGTGCCGCCGCTCACCGCGGAATTCCACCTCAGCGAGGAACGCGTCGGCCTCCTCGCCACCGCCTTTTTGTACGCCTACATGTTTGGCGCGCCGATCCTCGGTCGGCTCGCGGAACGCTTCTCACGCTGGTGGATCATCGCGGCCAGCGTCGCGGTGTGGAGTTGCGCGAGCGGGATGACGGGGCTGGCGGGCAGCTTCGGCGTGCTGCTTGCGAGCCGCGTGATCGTCGGCATCGGCGAGGCAGGCTACGGGCCCGCGGCCCCGGCGCTGATCTCGGATTATTTTCCGATCGAGAAGCGCGGAAAAGTGATGGCGCTTTTCTACGTCGCGATCCCGGTCGGCAGCGCGCTGGGCTACGTCATCGGCGGGCAGATGAATGAATGGCGCGGCTGGCGCTCGGCCTTTTACATCGTCGTGATCCCGGGGCTTTTGCTCGCGGTGCTTTCGTGGTTCATGCGCGAACCGCACCCGCACCGCCCGCGCGTCGTGAGCAAGGGCACGCTGGGCGCCGACGCCCGCACGCTGCTCCGCATCCCGTCCTACCTGCTGAATACCGCCGCGATGACGGCCATGACTTTCGCCATCGGCGGCATCGCGTTTTGGATTCCAAAGTACATGTCGCAGCGCATCGCCGAGCAGCAGGGCCTCGCGACGCTCAGCGCGCTCGGCGATCTCGGCGCGATGGATCAGTTCAACAAAATCCTCGCCGAGGTGAACACCACCTTCGGCATCATCGTGGTCATCGCCGGCATCCTCTCCACGCTCACGGGAAGCTGGCTCGGCGACAAACTCCGCCCGCGCTTCAGCGGCGCGTATTTCACCGTCTCCGGCCTCGCCATCCTCCTCGCATTCCCCTGCACGCTCGCGATGCTGAAGCTCCCCTTCCCCTACGCATGGATCGCCGTCTTCGGCGCGGTGTTCTTCCTCTTTTTCAACACCGGTCCCGCGAACACCGCGCTCGCAAATGTGACCTCGCCCGCGATGCGCGCCACGGCGTTTGCGATCAATATTTTCCTCATCCACGCATTCGGCGACGCGCTCTCACCGCCGCTCATCGGGTGGGTGAAAAATCGCACGAATTGGGACACCGCCTTCGGCCTCGTGTCGCTGACGATGGTGCTCGCGAGCGCGCTGTGGTTCATCGCCGCGCGCTACCTCGGACACGACACCGCGGCCGTCGAGAAAATCGAATCCGAGCGCGACGCTGGGAAGCCACAGGCGACCTGATTGGGCGGAAAACCGGACGTCCCGCGAGGCGCGAGTGGCCGCGTTACTTCGCCGCCGCCGTCGCCTTCACTCCGCTCATCGGATACGCCGTCACGGCATCCCACGCGAGTTGCTGGAGCAGGCTGTTCAGAGCCGCCGCCTGCGGCAGCCGCTGCAATTCCGCCGGCACCGGCAGCCCGATCGGGCTGCGCCCGCTGATCGCGGCGAAGTGGCAATACGTCACGAGCGCGGCGAGCGGTTCGCGCGGATGGCCGATGTCGTCGCGGAAAAGATCCGTCTGCTTTGTGAGTCCCGGCGCAGTGCCTTTTGCGATGCGCTCGCGCAGCGCGAAGACGGCATCGAAGACCGGCAAAATATGCACTGCCTCGCGCCCGACCGAATGATTCAGCGCGCGCACCTGCGCCTCCATCGCGGTGAGCCACTGCTCGCGAAAGCCCTTCCGCATTTCGCGAAGGCTCTCGATCGTCGCGGCATCGCGCTGCTCGTTTTTGAACTGCTTCGTCCACACGCCGTCGAATCCCGGCCACGAAGCCTGCACGATCACCCGTAGCTTCGGATTTTTTTCCAGGCCGAGTTTCGTAAAATTGTCGATCCCCTCATCCGGCAGCAGGCGATGCGGCGAGAGCGTGAGCACGTCCACTTTCCCCTCGCGCAGTGCGGCCTTTGCCACATTTTTTTCGTCCGGCAAATCCCAGTGCTGGATCGTGCGCGACCCGCCGATCATCTGCTGCCCCGCCGCGGCATACGGGAAGTGCGCCGCCTCCGCGAGCGGCGGCAGGAGCTTCGCCGTGAAAATCATGAAGCTGTGCGCGCACACGAAGACGCGCGTCGGGGCGGGCTGCTCCGCTTTGCCGGACAGGACGAGACTGAGCAGGACAGTGAAAAGCGCGAGCGTGCGGAGGCGGAGGATTTTCATGGGAAAGGGCGCAGCTTCTCGCACGGCGGCGAGGCGAAGTCACGGAGATGATGGGCGCGGCGATCCGCAGCGGGCTTCCGGCAGATCCGAGTGTGCCGAAAGTCAGAAATTAAACGCAGAGACGCAGAGACGCGGAGGATGAAGCAGAGAACACTGCACAAACCGCCCCGCTTTCTCCGCGTCTCCGCATCTCCGCATCTCCGCTTCTCCGCTCTCCGCATCTCCGCTTCTCCGCGTCTCTGCGTCTCTGCGTTTCAAAATGCGGCCCCTCCAACCGCAGGCGCGCACTTTCGGTGCTCGCTCTGAGGGAAGTCTCGCAAAGGCGGAACGGCGATGCTTCCTTTGGAGGCGGACATCCATTTCGGATTCCCCTCCTCAAAAACTCCCAGCCATGAAACCGAAAAAAAACTCCAGTTCAGCGAGCGCCGCCAAACTCATCGTGACGGACAAGACCGGTCCGAAGAAGGCATCCGCACGCGCCTCGGCAAAAGCGCCGATGCAGTTCCACATCGGCAGAATCCTCGTGCCGGTGGATTTTTCCGAGCACTCGCAAAAGGCGCTGCGGTACGCGCTCGCCTTCGCGACGCAGTTCGCTGCGGAAGTCACGCTCGTCCACATCGTCGAGCAGATGGTGTATCCCGGCGACTGGATGTATCCGCCGCTCGCCGTCACGGATTTCGCCGCGGAGCAACGCGAGCAGGTGCTCTCGCGGATGCGCGCGCTCGACGCCGGGTCGGGCGTGAAGACGCATCACGTCGTGCGCCTCGGCCGCGCGTGGCAGGAGGTGATCGAGATCGCGCGCGAGACGAAGGCCGATCTGATCATCCTCGCGACGCACGGCTACACGGGCATCAAGCACGTGCTGCTCGGCAGCGTCGCGGAGAAAATCGTGCGCCTCGCGCCCTGCCCCGTGCTCAGCGTGCGGCCGGACGAGCGGGATTTTCTTTAGAAACGGTGAAAAAAGTCCGCCTTTCACATTCAGCCCGGCAAACGATTTACGGAAACCGGACGCAGCACGCAGGAAAACGGGAGCACACGCTTCCAGCGTGTCCTTTGCGGCATCCTGCCGGAAAGCCTCACCGGGCTGCGGGACTGCAACTTTGTTGGCTTCTCCGAGATCGGGCGGACCCGCCGCCTTCGCCCTGCGCCCGGCAGGGATGCCGGACGCGGCACGCTGGAAGCGTGCGCTCCCGTTTTCCTGCGCGCGTCGGGGCGCGCTCGTCGCGGACACACGCTCCATCTCTCGCAACCGCCACCTCCTGCAGCACCTCTCGATCCCACGCTCGTCAATTCGTCTTTTGAGTTCCGGTGTCCGGGATGGGGGCGGGCATCTTGCGGGCGGGGAGGAGAAAGGGGAGCGTCTGGCCGCGCACATTTCTGTTCGTGCCGCCGGGGGAAACCAGCGGACTGACACTGCTGACCTGCGGGGACTTCGCCGTGGACGACCCCGGCACCGGCGTGATCACTGGCGGTCCGCTCCTTCTCCACGGAACCGGCCCTTTGATCATGTTTGCCTCCGTGTGCGGCGGCACCACCAGCGCCTTGTGCTGCGGAGGTCGGACTCCCGTAGCCGAAATCATTGCATTCACCGGACTGGCCGGACGAACCGGCCCGCTCGTCCCTTGAAGTGCCGATTTGCTTGCGAGATTCCCGCCAGCCATGTCGGTCGCTGTCTTCAAAGTGGCGGAGGTGGGGACGGTTTTTGCCTGCGCCTCCGGGGGGGGCGAGGCAGGCCAGAGCACGTAGATGAGGCTCAGGGTTGCTCCCGTTGCCAGAAATGAAGAGGCGATGATTAACGCCAGACGGCTCCGTGTGGTTTGTTTCGTCATCATTCCCTTAAGTCTTGATATGGCCGCCTATGCTCCACGCGGCAAGGACGGCTTGTTTCACGGGCTCGAACAAGCCACAGAGGAACATGAACGGTCGCCTTGACATTTCTACGGTTTCTTTGGCGCCATCATTTAGCTCACTTCGATAATGCTTGAGAGCCCTATTTCTGCTGCTTGTCACTGTTCGCAGCAGGGGTCACAGGGTTGGCAGACAGCTTCTTTCTTACTTCAAAGATCACACCGTCGTATTCCACGGCAGCCTCGAATTCCAGTTTGCTGGATTCAGACCATGAGATGGGCTTTATCGCCCTTATCTCTTCCATTCGTTTTTTATATCGGCGATCCGCTTCGGCCACTTCTGGCTGGTTGCGGAGAATTTCTTTTCTTTTCTCCCCTTCTTTCACATACCGCTCCCCGTTCCTCTCCCACCATTTGCCTTTTTCTTCATCGACCTCGGCATCGCTGGCCCTGCTCTCCTTCAGCAGGCGCGCGAATTCCGGATCGTAATTGATGAGGGGGATCTTTGCCTGGGGAATCACCACATTAACTACTTTCGCACTATCAAAAAAAGGGTTGATTTTAATGCCGAGTTCGGCCGCGCGATTCTTGGTTTCCTCTGAGACGGGCTGGCGGATGATATAACTCTCAAGTCGTAACTGCCTAAATCTTGGCCAGTCGTCATCCAATTTAGCCTGCCTTTGTTTTTCCTTTTCCTCCGCGATCAATCCGGCCTTGTGCTCAGTAACCGCCCGGGATTTTGCATTCTCTTTCTTGACATAGACGGCAAGAAGCGCGCACAGCAAGGCAAGGCCGACAAATAATGTACTGCGTGAGTTTTTTTTCATAGGTTGAAATTAATTACTATGCCACTCCGGATTCACGATTGTGACAGGCGGGGTTTTATTGACATCGATATCCAACCCCCATTCATAATATCCCTTCTCTACTCCATTCACTTTGAGATGAGTCCTAAAACGCTTTTTCAGCACCCCAAGTTTAGGATTAATGGGAAATTGGTTAGCTGGAGGGGTAACCTTAATAGTTCCATTTGCGAGAGTTTCGACTGCACCCGTGGCAAAGGTTCTACCTCCTGGGCTATCATTAAAGGTTACGGTCTTATCGGCGTGCACTCCTGCTCCATCGGCGGGCCCGTCTGCCACCCATCCTTGATCGTCCGTGTTTTTCTCTTGCCACCAATCCGCCGCGTCTGCCTCAGATTGTTTCTGGTAAGTTGCCTTAAATTCAGCGGTCGCCCCAAATATAGCTGCCAATATCAAGCTCACATCTCTCTCGGCTTCTGGAAGATCATTTTTAGGGATCAGATAGGTGCCGTCAGGCTGTTTGTATTGCGCCGCATTAGTGAGTGATATGCTAAATTGCGCGGCATTTTTATCTTCAGGCAGGAGTTCCAAGGCATTTCCATTGCTTGCTTCCACTTTCGCTGTCTTCGTCAGCCCCTCCTGCTTTACGGGCTTTGTATCAGTTGCACTCGCATCATTGAAACTCGCCGCGGTATTGCCTGCCGGATTTCTGACAGCCACCGCGCTCGCCGTGGGCGAAGCTACAGGCGAGGGAAGGCTTTCCACCTTTGCCTCTGTGGAATTCGAAGCTGGCCAGAGCACATACACGAGGCACGTGAATGCTCCCATTGCCAGGGATGAGCAGACGATGATTAACGCCCAACGAGCCAGCGGGTGCTTCGTCATCATTTCGCTAAGCCGGTCTATTCAGGCCAGCAATGAGGATGGACAGCCTTAGCCGCAACTGTTTACTTATGCAGGTAGGTTGCATGATAAATTTCTTCAACGGTGCCCCTTAGATCGTATACATGATACTTAACGGACTAATTTCCGCTGATTATTCCTATTTCTTTGGAAGCATAGTTACTCCATTATACTTTTGCCTTATTCTATTAAGTTCTTGCGTAGCCTCGTGTTGCAATTGGAAATATTCTTGCTGCGTAAGGCCTCTCATCTTCTCGATCTCCTTCCACCGCTCTTCGGCTTGACTCTTTGCTGCGACCACTTCTGGCTGGTTGTCCATCGTTTCCTGTTCTTTAGTAATTCTCTCCTTGTTTTCCTCCCACCATTTGTCTCGCTCTTCAGTGATCTCAGCTTCGCTGGCGCTGCTCTCCTTAAGTAAACGCACGAACTCCGGGACCGATTCTCCGGATCGCATCACTATCATGGCTATTTTCGTGCTACCGTAATAGGGTGCGATTTTAATGCCGAGCTTGGCCGCGCGACTCACAATCTCCCTCGAAACGGGCTGGCGGATGAAATAGGTCACCCCGATGTCTATTCGTTTGTGGGGGCCAGTCCAAGCTTTCTCCGACCTATCTTTGTTATTCCGATCATCCATGGCGTTTTTCAGGTGTTCGCTGTCGTCTTGTGCGGTGAAACTAGACTTGGTACCCTGTATTTTCAAATATACAGCAAGAGCCAAACCAAGCAATCCCAGACCGATGATAAGTATAATACGTGTTCGTGTTTTCATTTTCATCGTTAAAACTATTCTGCGTGCCACACTGGCTGCACGACGGTGGAACGTGGGTTTTTGCTGGCGTCATAATCGACTCCCCACTCATAATAGCCTTTATCTACTCCATTCACTTTAATATGAGTTTTGAAGCGAAGCTTTATCGTCAAATTCGGATCTGACGGCACAGGTGCTTGAGCGGGGGGTGGGCTTACCTTAATGCTACCATCTGGATTATAAATGACCTTGTCAGGCAAACGTACTCTCTGTCCAGGGACATCCGTTAAAGTGACGGTCTTGTCGTTTTGGACCCTAATTGATCCATCATCTGGCTGCCAGCCTGTGTCATTCTTGTTTTGTTCTTGCCACCAAGATGCCCCATCCGCATCAGACTGTTTCACAAATGTTGCGTCAAACTTGGCGTCTGCCCCGTATGAGACTCCCAATTCAAGATTACGCGGCCAAGGATTACTTATTTCCGTAGGTATCAGGTAGGAGCCGTCCGCTTGTTTATACTGTGCTAGATCGCTGAGCCGAATATTGCCACCATCACCCGATAACTCCCAATCGACTCCGTTCTGCGGTTCTACCTTCGTGGTCGTCGTCATCCCGTCCTGCTTTACAGGCTTTGTATCAGTTGCACTCGCATCATTGAAACTGGCGTCGGCAGTAATGTTGCCCTGCCCTCCTTCAACGGGGAGGGCATAGCCCGTGGTCGCATTTCCGGCGGAATTTGTCTGCGTCGAGGCAGTGGCCACGGTCACGTCCCCATCCGCAGAAAAGTTCACGGTGGCACCGCCCGCCGGGCCGGTGGAGATGTTCCGATCCTCGTAACTGCCGCTCCCATTCGAATACACATCCGATGTCGTGATGGTGGCCGCGGCGGTTGCAGTCGAGGTGGTATCGTCCGCAGTCAGGCTCACGCTCAGGACTGGCCCCCCGGCGTGATCCCACACCCACGGGTCGGGGGTGAAGGTAATCGTGCCATAGGATGAGGCGGCGGCATAGTTGGCGGTCGCCTGCACCGTGGATTTTTGCGTGAGCATGGTGAAAGTGGCAGTGGCGTTGCCATTGTAATCGGTGCTGCTTGCCACGTCCGAAAGCGTGCCGTCCCCCTCGGTCAGGTAAAAATCCATCGAGGCATTATTGGCCGCGCCGGAGTCATGGTTGCGGCGATCTTCATTCCCGGAATAGTCCTTCCACACTTCCCAACTGTCGAAGGAGACATTGGCGGTCACCACCCGCACGGCCCCGGACGGAAGCGAGTCCGTGGTGCCGTCCGCAGTCAGCGTGGTGGAAATCGTGGTCTCGAGATGGTCATAATGAAATTCGGCTGCAGGGGGAGACAGGGTGATCGTGGCACTTTGCCCCTCCGCATCCGCTTGCACGGTGGTGGACTGTGTGAGCATCGTGAACTCCACCGTGGCCTGGCCGCTCGCATTGGTGGTGCCGCCGCCGGAAGAAAGCTGGCCGTCTCCCGACGACACGGAGAAACCGACACTGATTCCGGAGGCCGGATCGCTGGAATTGTTCAGGTATTCGGTGTTGCCGTAGTTGCTTACCCACACGTCCCAGGAGTTGCGCGTCACCTCGGCTGTCAGGGTGCGCGTGTCGCCGGGACCGAGGTCATTTGTGGAACCGTTGGCCGTGAAACCGGAAAATGCCAAATCGCTGTCAGAGTGATCATAAGTCCATTCCTCGGTGCCCCGGTAAAAACCAATGCTCGCGGACTGCCCTCCGCCGCCCGCGCTCACCACGGAATCCTGGCTGCCCATGGTGAAGCCCACGGTAGCATTGCCATTGCTGTCCGTGATTGCGCTGGGGCTGGAAAGAGAGCCATTCCCGGGCGCCACCGAGAAGGTGACGACCACGCCGCTCGCGGGCCCGGTGGTGGCATTCCGGTTTTCGGTATTGCCGAGGTTGCTCACAAACACGTCCTAGGAATCCGCGGTGACCGCCGCGGTCACGTTGCGCTGCGCACCGGGATCCAATGCGTCCGTGCTCCCGTCGGCGCTTACTGTCATAGCCGACACGGAGCTTTCCGCGTGATCAAAGGTCCACGTCTCCTCCACGCCGGCCGGCGTGAATTGCAAAGTCGCAACCGTCGAGTTCGTGGCGGCGAAGCTCACATCCGCATGCACGATTGAGGTCGAACTTCCCATCGTGAAGGTTGCCACCGCATCGCCACTGCCAACGGTGTCCGACGATCCCGGGTCAACCGACCCGTCGCCATTTTCGATGGTCCAGAAAACCTGCGCACCGATGGCCGGAGAGGTGCCGGAGTAGCCAATCGCGGTGTTGCCGAGATCGCTGGCATAGACGGACCAAGTGCTGAATTCCACATGCGCCGAGACGGAGCGGGTTTCTCCATTGGGGACATTATCAGTCGAGTCGGTCGCGCTCAGGGTGGCGGCAATATTGCTCTCGTCATGATCCCAAGTCCAAGTCTCGTTACTCACCGCGTTACGGAAAAGGTCTGACCCGGTCGCGCCAGACCCTCCCTCCGTGACCGTGAATCTCGAGTCGGCGGAACCCATCGTGAACCATGCAATGAAACTCCCATTGGCGTCCGTGTTTCCAGTTTCCGGAAACACTAGGCCATCCCCGGATGCGCTGAAATTTAGAAAAGCGCCCGGTATGGGAGTCCTCAGCGGGTTTCGGATTTCGGAAATCCCAGACGCCGCATCCGTCCACACCTCCCAGGTGTTCAATTGGACATTGGCAATGACCTGCCGGCTGGAGTCCGACTCCATCCCCATCATGCCTTCCGAGGCCCACACACTCACAGACACCGTGCTTTCGGTGCCGGTCAGCGTGAAGCCACTCCCCCCATCCGCACGGGCGAGCCTGCCCACCGGCAGGAGGAGCAGCGAAAGAATGAGGCTGAAATGCAGCAGCCATGCGTGCCGGAGACGCCGCCGCAGCCGCTCAAGTAAGGAAATCCTGCGGGGTGAAAAAACGAATGCCGCTAAAGCCTGCCTGCACCGGTCGGGCGACACGGGCAGCATGGAATTACCTGCGAAGGAGTTTTGTTGGGGGGGGGAATACGCTTCATAATTTTACCAAACTAAGGCCGACCACTTTACGAACGTCGCGGTGCGTAGCAGAAGGGCAATTCCGGCGTCAAAGGAAAAATGAAAATTTTTCGGAGCAGATGGCATGGCGCGCTGACCCAGCCCTGAAACGATATCCGGCAGGGGGCATGTGACTTTGCCGTGAGAACGAACGATTCCGCGCAGTGCCGGAACAGGGGTGCGGAGGCTCCCGCCAAGTTTGGCAAAGCCTTTCTCGGGTTTGGAAAGGCACCAAACATTCTCGCGAATGCGATGGGCGGGATTCGGACGAGCCGGGTCCATTTCATGTCGGGCCGGGGCAATGCCGTGAAAGCGCCCAGCAGGGCAGCGGAAGCTCTGCCCGATACTGGCGAGCCTCTAAGCAGGACCGGCGAGGCCCTGATGGGTACCGCGGAGAGCCTGTGCGATACCGTAACGGCCTTCCACCATAGCGCGGGAAGCCTGCACGGTATCGGAAAACCCCTGCACGGTATCGGGGAGAGTCGTCGCTTGTGTGGCAAAAGCTCTGGTGATATCGGGAGGAGGCTGTCCGAGATCGGGAGAGCATCCGCGTATGAATGAAAGGCCTTCACGCTATCGTTGGAAGGCTCGACGATATGCAGAAGACGCTTTCCCAGATCTGGAAGAGGCCAGCCGAACCGCGGAAGGGAGGAAACGATCCACAGAAGCCCTCCGCCAACATGCGAAAAACAGCATCTGGCATGGTTCTGGCTAGCGCTTCACCCCGTCGCCGGCACCACGCTGGCGGTTTAACTACAAAAGAAATAATACCATGGTCATCAAACCTGCAGTTAGCTTCCTGCGCACCGACAGCGATTCCACGCTGGTCACGGACGCGGAAACCATCGTCACCTCAATGACGAACAACAGTGCCTACCCTTCGCCCTCACCGGTACTGGCGGCGATCACCACCGCGATCAACGACTTCAGCACTGCCATCGCCGCTGCGGCGAACGGCGGAACGGAGCTGACCGCCATCAAGAACGCAAAGCGTGCCTCCTTGTGCGCGGCGCTGCGCCACCTCGCCAGCTATGTGCATGTGGCCTGCAGTGGGGACATGGCCGTGCTGCTCAGCAGCGGCTTCCCCATCCAGAAGCCGACGCGCACACCCGCGGGGATCCTACCTGCCCCGGCAACCCCGGTGCTCCGCCTCGGCGGGCGCAGCGGCGACCTCGTCGCGGTGACCAGCCCGGTGACGAATGCCTACACCTATAACTGGCGCGTGGCACTCTCCTCGGCTCCCGAGGCCTATGTGCAGGAGGTGCAGACGACAGCCGCACGCATCACCTTTTCCGGCCTCACGCCGGGGCAGCTCTATCTGGTGGATGTGAATGCGCTCGGCTCCGCCGGCCCGAGCGACTGGAGCGACAGCGCGGAACTGATGGTGGTCTGAGCCCCCTTGAAGGCAGGATAGCCCGGCCTCACAAAAACCCACCGCCGGCGCGCGGGTACACCGCCGCCGCGCCTTCCTGTTGCCTGCGAGTGTTTGCCGCAAGTGCCTAAAATGCGGCCGGACGAACGGGATTTTCTGTAGCGCTCCGTGTTTCCCCGCCGCGCGGCGCGAAGAGCAGGCGCAGGCTGTTCAGCACGACGATCACCGTGCTGCCTTCGTGCGCGAGCACGCCCACGGCGAGCGGCAGCGCCCTGGCAAAAAGCGCGGTGAGCGACATGCCGATGATCACGCCGAGCGCGAGCGTGAGATTTTGCCGGATGATGCGCCGCGCCCGCTTGCTCAGGTCGAGCGCGAGGAGGAAATTTTCCAGCTTGTCGTTCATGAGCACAACCTCCGCCTGCTCGATCGCGGCATCCGAACCGCGCGCGCCCATCGCGACGCCGACATCCGCGGCGGCGAGGCTCGGCGCGTCGTTCACGCCGTCGCCGATCATCGCGACGGATTCCCCCGCGGCCTTCATCCGCTGGAGCGCCCCGACTTTTTGCGCGGGCGAAAGCTGCGCGAGGATTTCGCCGACGCCGGCCATGCGGCCCATGAGCGCAGCGGCGCCGGACTTGTCGCCGGTGAGCATCACGGTCTTCAGCTTTTCCTCGTGCAGCCGAGCGACGAGCGCGGGAGCCTCGGGGCGCAATTGATCACGGAGCAGCACACGACCGAGCAGCGTGCGCGAGGCGAACCACACTTCGCTCGCATTTTCCGCCTGCGGCGGCAAAGCGACGCCGCCCTGCACGGACTCCACGAGATCGCGGTGGCCGAGGATCGCGATTTCGCCGCGCCATTTTCCGCGGACGCCGTGGCCCGAGACGGTCTCGGATTCGCCCGGTTGCTCGACCGGAATCCTGCGCCGGTTCGCTTCGCGCGCGATGGAACGCGACATCGGATGATTCGAGATGCGCGCGAAATTCCCGGCGGCGAGCAGCACCTCGGCCTCCGATCCTTGCAGCGCCTCGACGCCGATGAGCTCGAGCCGGCCGCGGGTGAGCGTGCCCGTCTTGTCCATCGCGACGACGGTGATGCCGGCGAGATTTTCGATCGCCGCGCCCCCGCGGAAAAGCACGCCGTTCCGCGCACCGAACGCGATCGCCGAGAGAATCGCCGACGGCACCGAGAGCACGAGCGCGCACGGCGACATCACCACGAGCAGCGTCATTGCCCGGTAAAACGCGCTCTCATGCGCCGCATCGCGGAGGAATGGCGGCGCACCGAGCACGAGCCACCACACGAAAAAAAGCGCCGTGCAAACGCTCAGCACGATCGCCGTGTAGCGCGTGCCGAAGCGATCGGTGAAGCGCTGCACGGGGGCCTTCAGGTGCTGCGCATTTTCAATGAGCCGGATGATGCGCTGCAGCGCGCTGTCCTCGGCGGCGCGCAGCACGCGGCCCTCGATCACGCCCCACAGATTCAGCGTGCCGGCGAGTCCCGTGTCGCCGACGGATTTCGCGATCGGCTCGGCTTCGCCGGTCAGCATCGCCTCGTCGCACGCGCTCTCGCCGCGCTCGACGAGGATGTCCACGGGCACCTGCTCATTCGCGGTGATGCGCACGTGCTGTCCGGGCCGGAGCATCGCGACGGGGACTTCGCGCTCGACGCCATTCTCGATCAGCCGCGCGAGCTTGGGCGCGTTTTTCAGCAGCGCGCTGATCTCGCGCTGCGTGCGCCCGTGGGCAAAGCGCTCCATCGCGCCGGACGCGGAGAAAAGAAACAGGAGCACCGCGGCCTCGCGCTGTTCGCCGATGAAGATCGCGCCGAACGCGACGAGCCACATGAGAAAATCCGTGCCGAACTCGCGTTCGCGCACGCCGTGCCAAACCTTCGCGGTGAGGTCCCACCCGCCCGCGAGGTACGCGCCTGCGACGCAGGACGCGGAGAGATTGAAGAGATCAAGTGACGATCCTCGCAGTAAAAATGCGGCGAGCGTGAAAACGAGGCACGCGGCGGAGCGGACGGCCATCGGCTTCCAATCCTCGGACTCCGGCGGCGCGCCGTGTCCGCAACAGCCGCTCATTTTCGCAGGCTCCGCGCTACGCACCCGCGGGGATTCCGCGCTACGCACCCGCGGGGATTCCGCGTCACTTGTAGCCATACGCGAGCGCCCAGCGGTTCTTCTTCGCGCTGGACTGCTCGATGCTGAAAACGATCAAATACGTGCCCGTGGTTTTCGGCACGATTTTCACCGCCGCAGTGTTCCCGCGCTGCCATGCATCGGCGTCGGCGAGCTTTCCCGCCGCGTCATACACATGCACGGTCACCTGCGCGGAATCCTCGTCGCTGCCGAGCCAGAACCAGTAGCTGTTGCCGGCAAAAAGCTGGTGCTTCACCACGCTCTGCTTTTTCGTTTCGAGCGCGCCGGCCCAGTATTCCTGGCGGACGAGATAGCCGTCCTTCACGGCGGCCATCGCGGCTTCCATCGCACGCGAATGGGCGTCATCGACGTAGGCAAATGCGGCGGGCAGCGCGAGGGCTGCGACGAGGATCAAAAAGAAACGGGAGATTGTTTTCACGGTGAGTTTCACTTGTTGCTGATGAGCGCCACGAGCCGGCCGGTGATCGCGGCGATTTCCTTCACCGCGCCTGCTGAAACTTTTCCCGCATCGTCCTCGCCGATGAGCGGCTGGACCTCGCTGAGCCCGCGCCGGACGCTCACCGTCACGCGGCTGGAGCGGAGGCGCGTTTTCATCACGTCCACCTGTTTTTCAAAATGCTCGACGAGTCCCGGCTGGTGCAGCAGTTCCGCGCCCGCGCGGCTGAAATCCATGCCCACGACTTGCGCGAGAACCTCCGTGCCGCGCAGCCAGCCGCCGATGCTCACGAGCTGCGCGAGCGATTCGCTGTTCAGCTCGATCATCGCAGTGCGGACATCGGAGAGCGCGCCGTCGAGTTCCGTGCGCACGCGGTTCCACTGTTTTTGATCGGCAAATTCGATCACGCTGTTCGCGCGGCGGACGACGGCTTTGCGCACGCCGATCGCGTTGGAAAAAGTGAGGATCGCACGGCCGAGTTCCTTCACTTCCTCTGCATCCTCGGCTTCCACCGCGATGAATCCCTCCGCGATGACCACGCCGAGCATCATCGCGACCTGCGGCGCTTCGCCGCCCGGCTTCGCCTTGCTCACGTCGCGGCGGATGAGGCCCGCCCAACGCGGCTTGCCCATTTTGTCGAGCACGGCGAAAACTTCGTTCGGCACCGGCACGACCACGCGGTCGATCACTTTCGCCTGCGAGGGCAGTTTCGTTACATCGATCTGCGCCGGCGGCGGCGGGAGCGGCGCGCCGATCGCGCTGCCGGCAAAGATGAGGGTGAGCAGGGTGGAGTGGGAAATCATGGTGTATGGAAAATCGGCCCCGGACGGCTGGTTGCGCGGCACGAATGTTGGCTGATTCGCGTCCGGCATTGCGAGAGCAATTTCCTTTTGCACGCGCCGACCGGACGACTAACGTCCGCGCGCCATGCACCAATCCGCGAGCCTTACGGCCGCTCCCGCCGCACTCCCACCGTCCCCGCTCGCCCGTTGCGATGATTTTCCTCCGCGCCATCTCGGCTCCGGCGCAGCGCCGATCGCGGAAATGCTCGCGACGCTCGACATCCCGACCATCGACGAACTCATCGCGCGCACCGTGCCCGCCGCGATCCTGAACACCGCGCCAATGAATCTGCCCGAGGCGCTCGGCGAAAGTGAGGCGCTCGAGGAATTGCGCGCGCTCGCGGCGAAGAACCGCGTCTTCAAAAGCTACCTCGGCCAGGGCTACCACGACTGCATCGTGCCGCCCGTCATCCAGCGGAACATCCTCGAAAACCCGGGCTGGTACACGGCTTACACGCCGTACCAGGCGGAGATCGCGCAGGGACGGCTCGAGGCGCTGCTCAATTTCCAGACGATGATCGCCGACCTCACGGGTCTGCCGGTCTCGAACGGCTCGCTGCTCGACGAGGCGACCGCCGCCGCCGAGGCGATGCACATGGCGCTCGCGCTGAAAAAGGACAACGTCGTGAAATCCGTCTTCATCTCGCAGCGCTGCCACCCGCAGACCATCGCCGTCGTGCAGACGCGCGCGGAGCCGCTCGGCGTGAAGGTCAACGTCGGCGATGAGCGCGACTTCGTGCCCACGGAACATTATTGCGCCGTGATCGTGCAGTATCCCGACACGCTCGGCGGCATCCACGACTACGCCCCGTTTTTTGAAAAGGCGCACGCGGTCGGCGCGCTGTGCATCTGCGCGGCGGACCCGCTCGCGCTCGTGCTGCTGCGTCCGCCCGCGGAATTCGGCGCGGACATCGTGGTCGGCAGCACGCAGCGATTCGGCGTGCCGATGGGCTTCGGCGGACCGCACGCAGGCTACCTCGCGACGAAGGATGAATTCAAGCGCGTGATGCCCGGCCGCCTCGTCGGCGTGTCGAAGGACGCGCACGGCAATCCCGGCTACCGCCTTTCGCTCCAGACACGCGAGCAGCACATCCGCCGCGACAAGGCGACCTCGAACATCTGCACCGCGCAGGTGCTCCTCGCCGTCATGGCCTCGATGTACGCCGTCTATCACGGCCCGGACGGGCTGCGGAAAATCGCGAGCCGCGTGCATCTCGCCGCGCGCACTTTCGCCGCGGGACTCGCGAAGCTCGGGCGCAAATTCACCGTCGCTGCCGCGCCGTTTTTTGACACGGTCCATGTCACCGTCCCGGCTGCGGATCACGACGTCATCCTCGCGACTGCGCACGCCTCGCAGATCAACATCCGAGACACCGGCGGGACTTCGTTCGCCGTCTCCGTCGATGAGACGACCTCCGCCGAGGATCTCGAAAATTTGCTGACGGTTTTCAACTTCGGCCACGCGCACAATATCGATGTCGCGGCGCTCGCCGCCGAGGCGGGCGCGGGCATTCCAGCCCCGCATGGGCGCAGCGACGCTCTGCTCGCGCATCCCATTTTTCACGCGCACCACACGGAGCACGAGATGCTGCGCTACCTGCGCCGCCTCGAGTCGCGCGACCTCTCGCTCACGCACTCGATGATCGCGCTCGGCTCCTGCACGATGAAGCTGAACGCGACGAGCGAGATGTTCCCCGTGACGTGGCCGGAGTTTGGAAAATTGCATCCCTTCGCGCCCGCCGATCAGACCGCGGGCTACCGCGAAATGGGCCGGCAGCTCGCCTCGTGGCTCGCGGAAATCACCGGCCTCCCCGGCGTGTCGCTCGAGCCAAACGCCGGCTCGCAGGGCGAATACGCGGGCCTGCTTTGCATTCGCAAATACCACGAGTCGCGCTCGCAGCCGCACCGCGATCTCTGCCTCATCCCCACGAGCGCCCACGGCACGAATCCCGCGAGCGCCGTCATGGCCGGGATGAAAGTGATCGCCGTGAAATGCGACGCGGTCGGCAACGTGGACATGACCGATCTCCGCGACAAGGCGAAGCTCCACGAGGCGGATCTCGCCGCGTGCATGATCACTTTCCCGAGCACGCACGGCGTGTTCGAGGAGACCGTCACGGAAATCTGCCGGGTGATCCACGCGCACGGCGGGCTCGTTTACATGGATGGCGCAAACATGAACGCGCAGGTCGGCGTGACGAGTCCCGGCCGCATCGGCGCGGATGTCTGCCATCTGAATTTGCACAAAACTTTCTGCATCCCGCACGGCGGCGGAGGCCCAGGCATGGGACCGATCTGCGTCGCGGAACGACTCACGCCATTTCTCCCGCTCGCCGAGCGCAAAGGGCCGGACAAACACACCGGCTCCATTTCCGCCGCGGCGTTTGGAAGCGCGAGCATCCTCACGATCCCGTGGATGTACATCCGAATGATGGGCGCGAAGGGCCTCGCCGACGCCACGAAGCTCGCCATCCTGAACGCGAACTACGTCGCGCACCGGCTGGAAAATCACTTCCCCGTGCTCTACCGCGGCACGCACGGCTGCGTGGCGCATGAGTGCATCATCGATCTGCGCGGGTTCAAAATGACGACCGCCGAGGACGTGGCGAAGCGGCTCATGGATTTCGGATTTCACGCGCCGACGCTGAGTTGGCCGGTCGTCGGCACGCTGATGATCGAGCCGACCGAGAGCGAGTCGAAGGCCGAACTGGATCGCTTTTGCGACGCGATGCTCGCGATCCACGCGGAGATCATCGCCGTGGAATCGGGAACGATGGACGCGACAGACAATCCGCTGAAAAACGCGCCGCACACCGCGCGCGCCGTGACCGCAAACGAGTGGTCGCACCCCTACTCCCGCGAGCAGGCCGCATGGCCCGCTCCGTGGCTGCGCGACTTCAAGTTCTGGCCGTTCGTCGGCCGCATCGACAACGTCTTCGGCGATCGCCATCTCATCTGCACCTGCACGAGCGTCGAGGATTTGGCTTCGTAGCCGCCGACGAGCGGAGGCGGGCGCGCTTTGCTGCGCGGCGTGTGATCGGTGATCGGTGATCAGAATCACCGCTTCACGCTGGACGCGCGGTTCCGATCACGGATCACCGATCACAAAATCACCCCGCCCTCTTCCGTCGTCGGCTACGGTTTTGCGTAAACGCGCACGTAATCGATCAGCATCTCGCCGGGGAATGGCGTGGCCGCATCGGGGTCGCCGTCGAAGTCTCCACCGACGGCCAAATTCAGGATCAGATACATCGGGCCGAAGTCCGCCTTGCCGTTCCATCGGTGGCGCTCGATGCCGTCAATGTACCACCGCAATCCGTCGGGCAGCCATTCGAGCGCAAACGTGTGGAAGTCCGCCGTGAAGTCGGGGCCGTCCCATTCCTTGCCGGTGGATTTTGGCCGCCACGTTTTCGCCTGTCGTTCGTGCAGCGTGAGGAAGGCGCGGTTCGGCAGCCGGCCCTTGTGCTCCATGATGTCGAGTTCCGGCGGCCAGGTTTTCGCCTGCGGGAGCATCCAGAATGCAGGCCACATTCCCTTCCCTTTCGGCAGCCGCATGCGCGTCTCGAACCAGCCGTACTCGCGGGAAAATTTGTCGTGCGATGAAATCATCCCGCTCGTGAAAGTCATGCCTTCGCGCGCCTTGCGCTCCGCGCGCAAAATGAGCTGCCCGTCGCGCAGCACGGCGTTTTCCGGCGCGTAGGATTGCTTCTCGTGGTTGCAGCCGAGCGGGTGGACTTTCGGCGCGTAGCCTGTGCTCCATTTTGCAGCGTCGATCGTGGAACCGCCGAACTCATCGCTCCACACGAGCTTGTAGCCGAGCGTCTCCGGCTTCACCACGTCCTCGGAAAATGCGGAGGCGGCGAGCAACAGGAAGAGGATGATTTTCATGGCGGGGAGTGCTCAGTTTTCAGTCGTGATCTCGAAAAAAATGACAACGTGCCATTCCCGACACTGCGCACTGAGCACTGACAACTCAGCCCCCCTCCCTCACGGGCTCTCGGCTTCCTCGTCATCCTCGATTTCCTCCTCGATCCCCTCTTTGATCTGACGCGAGAGGAACGGTCGCAAAAAGCCGTAGAGCAGGTAAGCGATGAAAATCACCGCGGGCATCCAATGGTAATACATCACGGTGAGACTGATCGAGATCGCGATGACGATGAACTTCGGCATGCTGCGCGTCGTGCGCCAGTTGATGTTCTTGAAGCTCGGATACCGGAAGCTGCTGAACATCATCCAGGACAGAAAAAGAAGCAGCGGCGGCAGCACCCATTTCATGAGGCTGTGCTCGATACGATCGTCGTTCAGCCAGAGCATGAAAAGCGTGATGCTCGCGACGAGCCCGGCGGCGGCGGGGATCGGGAAGCCCTTGAATTCCTTGCCCGCGCCCGGCGCGCCGGAGGCGGCGATGCAATTAAACCGCGCGAGCCGCAGCGCGCCGCAGATGAGATAAATGGATGCCACGATCCAGCCGAGCCGTTCGGATTCACGCAGCACGACGCGGCTCACCATGAGCGCGGGCGCGACGCCGAAACTGACGATGTCCGCCAGCGAATCAAATTCGCGGCCGAAGGCGCTGTCGGTCCCGCCGAGACGCGCGAGGCGTCCATCGAGCAGATCGAAAATGCAGGCGGCGAGGATGCACCAGATCGCTGTCTTGAAGTACTCGTTCCCGGCATCGAGCGGCTGCACGGCGTCGAGCATTTGCGCGGTCCGCACGGCGAGCGCGCCCTGCACGATTTTGAGCGTCGCGAGGAATCCGCTGAAGAGATTCCCGGCCGTCATCAGATTCGGCAGGAGGTAGATTTTCGGCGAGCCTTCGTCGGGTTTGCCGGAGGGTTTTAGCGCGTTCATGCGAGGAGGGAGGGAAGCGCGTTTGTCGGCACGAGGCCGGCGTCCGGCGAGGCGAGGCGCGCGAGCGGGCTCGAGCAGCCCTCGAGGTGATCGCCGATTTTCACGAGGATCTCCGCGTCGAGCGGCAGGAAGACATCCGTGCGCGAGCCAAAGCGGATCATGCCGAAGCGGTGCCCTTTTTCCACGGTCGCACCGAGCTTGCTCCACGGCACGATGCGGCGCGCGATGGCACCGGTGATCTGCCGCACCACGAGCGTCGCGCGCTCGCCGGCGAAGGCCCACGTGAGCGCCTCGTTTTTCTGGTGGCAGTACGGATCGCGCGCATCGAGATACGTGCCGGGATGGTGCTGCGTGTAGGTGATGCGGCCGGCGATCGGCGCGCGGTTCACGTGGACGTCGAAAACATTCAGAAAAATGCTCACGCGCCGGCAGGAACGGCCGAGGACCTCTTTTTCCTCCACGATTTCGATCGCATCCACGACGCCGTCAGCCGGGGACACGATGAGGTCCGCGCCGCCCGGTGCCGCGCGATCGGGATCGCGGAAAAAATTAACGCAGAAAACGAACACGAGCGCCGCCGGGACCGCAAGCCACAGCCAGCCGAGCCAGTCCGCCGCGAGCCACCCGCCGAAAATCGCCACGAGGAGCGAGGGAAGGAGAAAATGCCGCCCTTCATAAAAAGTCTGAAATCGCATGTCCGCGCATCGTCGCCACGCGCGGTGGAGCGTCAAGAGGTTTGCCCGCGCCCTCGCTCTCACCGAGGGATGCAGGCGCACAGACTCCGTCGGGTGCGCGAATGCGCATCACGGTCGCGTGACCAGCACCCTCATGAAGCGCTGCGGGTGGAGAGGATCGGTCGTGAGATAGAGATCGCGCACTTCGACCGTGCGCGTCGCTCCGGTGCCGCTCTCGGCGACGTTCACCCCGCCGAGGAGCGCAGTGAACGCCCCGCCAGCGGAACTCCGCGCGAGATCCGTCCAGGTGCCGGCGGGGGTGTCACTCGCCTGCACGGTCATGGTGATGTCCGTGTTCGCGGGCAGGCGGGTGAAAGTCACCGCAACCCTGCCTCCCACGATGCTGGTCTTCGGAACCTGAGTCTGCGCGGCGATCTGCGGGTTTCCGCCGAATGCGTATTCGAGGCGGTTGATCAGCCCGTCGCGATCACTGTCCGCGAAGTCCCCGGCGATCGCGGCGTTGTTCGCGCCCGTGCCGAAGTTCGCAGCCAGCCAGCTTTGCCACGCGGTCGGCGCGATGCGCGTGAGCACGACATCATTGCCCGTGCCGCCGGTGTAGCTGATGCGCCACCACTGCCCGTCCTCATAGAATTCCATGCCCTGCGGGAGATTCGCAAAAGTGCCGCTCACGGCCGTGGAGCCGGTGTTGTCGAGGATCGTAAAAGTGCCGCCGACCGCGAGTCCGGGCGCGGCGATGATGTCGAGCGCACCCGCGAGCGTGACCGTGCTCGCAGCGCCCTGCACTTTCACCTGATCATACTGCGTGCCGGCGGTCGTGCCGTTGATCTCGATTTGCAAAGTGCCGCCCGCTGCGAGCGCGTAGTTGCCGGTGATCGGCTGGATGCCCGGCGAATTTCGCGGCGCGTGAATGCCGCCGGCGATCGTGACATTACCCGTGACCGCTCCTGTGCCGAGGAACGTGCCGCCGTTCACAGTCACCGTGCCGTTCACGCTGCCGCTGAGAACCAACCGTCCGGCTGTGAGCGTCGTGATCGCGTGCGTGTTTGCGCCAGCGAGCGTGAGTGTGCCCGCACCGACCTTCGTGAGCGTGAAAGCGCCCGAGACCGGCGCGCTCAACGTGACATCGCCCGTGCCGCCGACGGTGCTCGAAGTACCGAGGATGATCGCAGAAAGTTGCGCGGTGGCGGTCGTGCCGGTGCCGCTGCCAAAGCTGACCGCGGGCGCGGCGGTGTAGCCGCTGCCGGGCGCGGTGATGGCGAGCGCGGCGACGGTGAAATTGTTTGCGTTGCCGGCACCCGTCGGGTTCGTGCCCGCCGTGGTGATCGTGCCTGCGGAAAATGCGATCGTCGGCGCAGTCATGTAGCCGGTGCCTGCGTTCGTGATCGTGATGCCGCTGACCACCCCGCCCGTGAGCACTGCAGTCGCAGTCGCTCCCGTGCCGCCGCCGCCGCTGATCGTGACGGTGGGCGCGGCCGAATAAGCCGTGGTGCCGCCCGTGATCGTGAAACTGGCTGCGGAAACGCCGAGCGTCGCAGCCGCAGTCGCGCCCGATCCCGTGCCGCTGATCGTGACCGCCGGCCCCGTGCTGTGCGTGCCGCCCACAGTGACCGCGAGCGATGTCACGCCGCTCGCCACGGTCGCAGCGGTGGCGCTGTTGTTCACGAGCGCACCGCTGCCGCCGACGCCTGTGCCGTTGAGCGTGATGACTTCATTCACGCCCGCCTGCGCATTCAGATCGAGCGTTCCACCGGCCGCGACCGTGGTGCCGCCGATGGTATTTCCGAGCGCGCTCGGGTGGCCGAGTTTGAGCGTGCCGAGACTCACGGTGGTCGCGCCGGAGTAAGTGTTCGCGCCCGCGAGAGTCCACGTGCCCGCATCGTTTTTCGTCACCGCGAGGATCTGCGTCGCGGAACCATTGCTGATGATGCCGGTGCTGAAACCAGTGCCGACGCCGGAGAGTTGCAGCGTGCGCGCCGTGATGTTCGGCGCGATGTCACCTTCCAGCGTGAGCGTTCCCGCGTTGACGAAGATCCGCGTGTCCCCTCCTCCGCTGGTCAGCGTGAGGTTGCCGCGCAGGACGTTGTTTCCCGCTTCGTTGAAGATCGCGCCATTCGCGTTGCTGGTGGTGAATTTGATCGTCGTCGGCAAATCAATGTCGCCTCCGCTCCCGTCGAGCCGGATCTGGCAACCACCGGCGCTGCCGTTGCTCGCCGTGATCGTCTTCGCGCCTGCACCAAGCGCGCCGCTGTGCGTGATGCGTAGCGCGCCAGAGTTGATGTTCACGCCGCCGGTGAAACTGTTCGCGCCGCTGAGCACAATCGTGCCGTTGTTGATCGGGCAGTCTATCGTGATGCCCCCGGTGCCGCTGATGTTGTTCGGTACGAGGACCGTGCCCGTGCGATCAAAGCGCAGCGTTCCATTGTCCACCACATTGCCCCCAGCCAGCGTGCCCGTCGCGCCGTCGTTGCCGATTTGCAAAATGCCGCCGCTGATTGTCGTGAGTCCGAGGTAGCTGCTCGCGCCGCTGAGGATGAGCCTGCTCGTGCCCGACTTCGTCAATCCGCCCGCGCCGCCGATCCCGCCGCTGAAAATGAACGTCGCTGTGCCATTTCCCTGGAAGGTCGTCGTGGCGTCGAGCGTGAGCGGCGCGCTGACATTGTAGGTCAGCCCGGTTCCGTTCGTCGCCGTCAAGTTCACCACGGGAGCGAGCACCGTTTCCATGCGCAAAAGCAGCGCATTGCCCGCGATGGAAACCGTGCTCGTGCCGGTCGTCGGCCCCGTGCCGCCGAGCGTGAGCACGTTCAGCGCGTCGCCGATCGCAGTGTCGTTGCTCACGGTGATCGTGCCTGCGGCGAATGTCTGCCCGGTGAAAAATTCCACCGTCGAAAAACGGCTGTTCGGCGGCGGCGTGCCGCCGGTCCAGTTCGCGCCGTTGCTCCACAGCAGACTGCCCGTGCCGGTGGCGCTCCACGCCGTCGTGCTCGGCGGCGCGCCATCCACGGTGAGATTGAAAGTGCGCGCGCTCGTCGTCGCGCCGTCATTCGCCGTGAGCGTGACCACCGCTGTGCCGGACGCACCCGTCGTCGGTGTGAGCGTGACCGTGCGCTCGCCCCCGAGCTTCACCGTGCCGCCGAGATGATCGAAGACCGTCGTGCAGACCGTCGCATCCACCTTGCTCGTCACCGCGAGTCCGATCGCATTCGTCCCGGCGGCAAATGTGATCGCCTGCGCCGTGCCGATCGCCTGCCACGCGCCCGCGACGCCATCAGTGTCGGTCGCATAGAATGCGGTGAAATTGCTCCCTGTCCGCAAGAGCCGCACCCAGCACGGCGCGGCCACGCCGTTGATCGTCGCCTTCACCACGGCGGCGGTGGGCTCGGTCGCGCGATATTGGAAAGTCACGCCGCTGCCGGGCGTCACCGCGACGAGCGCATACGGCGAAGTCGTCGTCACGGACTCCCGCATCATCACGCCCGCTTTTCCGTCGGTGTTTATGAAATCCATGCTCGCGATGCGCGCGATCATTTCGCCGTCACCGGAAAAATCCTGCCGCACCCAGCGAAACTCATCTCCCGTCGCCGGCCCGATGTCCGCGCCCGCACCGCCGACGATGAACGTCCCGTGATCCTGCGTGAGACTGCCCGCCGCGCCGACCGCGCCGATGTCCCCGCTCGTCCACGCCGCCGGCGCGGCGCTCACCACGATGCCCGCCGCCGGCAGCAGCGCCGTGTTCGACGAAGCCGCCGTGAACGTGACATTGCGCGCGTCCGTCTCCGCATCGGAAACAGTGAACGGCACCGGCGCGGACACTCCGCTGATCGGCAAAATCACATCCGCAATCGGACTGACCGCAGGCGGCTGATTCGTGCCCGTGACGGTGATCGTCACCGAACCCGTCGCCGTCAGCCCGTGGTAATGCTGCGTGCCCATGTGCGCCATGCCCCAGATTTCCGCGCGGCCGTTCAGCCCGCTCTGCAGCGTCACGTCTTCGAGCAGCCCGTCGAACCACGCATCGAGCCCCGTCGTCGTGCTGTATGCGCCGCCGACCACGAGCGTCGCGGTCTGGCTCACGTCCATCGTCACCGCCGCAACCGTGCCGTATGCAAAGCCATCTACGTAGAGTGCGAGCGTACCCGTCGTCGTCGCCGTGCGGTCGTAAGTCAGCGTGACGTGATGCCACGTGCCGATCGGAATCGCCGGACCGACCGCTTCCTTTTCCAGTCCCGCAGCACCGTATTTCCCGACCTTCAGCGTGTCGCTGTTCGCAGGGAAATAGAGCTGCAGTTCCGGCTCGACGCCGAAACCATCGCCCAGCCCAAGATGGAAAATGATGTCGTCCGAGTCGCGGCTCACGCGCTTCACCCATGTGGAAAAAGTCCAGTCCGCGTCGTTGTAGTCGAGGTCGGTGCTCGCAAAAACTTTCCGCATCCGCGCCGCGCCGGTCGCCGCTTCGGTGAGGCTCAGCGATTTCGTCGCGTACGGCGCGAGCGCATCCGGCACATCGCTGGCGTAGGCATACTCGCCGCCGACACCGGCTGTTTCCAGCGCAGCCGTGCGGTTGGCGTTCGAGAGATCCGTGACTTTCGCATCCGTCGAGACATCCGGCGGCTCGAAGTCGTAGAGGAAAAGCATCCGCGTCCCGAGCGACTGATCGTGCGCGATGATCTGGAAGGACGCCGCGCCGTTGTAATTCGGAGCCGGCGTGAAGCGCGCCGTGTGACCATCGGGAAGCAGCGTCACCGTGCCGTCGCGGGCGCGCGAAAGCTCAAACGCGATCTTGTCCGCAGGCGTCAGGTCGTCCGCGACGAGCGTGCGCAGGTCTATGTCGAGCGGCGTGTTTTCCGGCGTTATTTTGCCCGTAAGATTCGAGAGCACGGGCTTCGCATTCACTGTCACGGGATACACGTAGCTCGCCGCGTTTCCCTCCGGGTCCGTCGCGGTGATCGTGATGTTCACCAGCCCGCTCACATTCGACGCCGCGGACACCGTGACCGTCCGCACCGTCGTGCCGATCGTGCCGAAGACGATGCTCGCATTCGGGATGATCGCCGGGTTCGACGAGGTGCCCGTGAGCGTGAGCGAAGTGATCGCCGTGTCCGCGTCACTCACCGGCACGATTACCGCGCCGGTGTTCGATCCCTGATCGAGCAGCCCCGCCTTCATCGTGCCGAAATACGGCACGCCCGGCGGTGCCGTGAAATTCACGTTCTGCTTGTTCGGCCCGACCGTCACGGGATTCGTGAAGAACGCCGCGTTCGGCTGGATCGTCAGTCCCGTCTTCGTCGCCGTCATCGTGTAGCTGCCCGCGGAGAGCCCGGTGATCGCGTAGTAGCCCTCGGTGTCCGTCGTGTCGCTGTGCGTCGAGTCGGCCTTCACCACGGCATTTTCCACCGGCACACCGAGCGTCGTCGTCACGATGCCCTGGATGAAAAACGTCGTGCTCGTGCCGACCTGTACGAGCAGTTGCCCGGTGGTCGTCATGCCCTTCATGTCCGTCACGTAGCAGCGCACGGTTTTCGTCCCCGTCGCGCTCCAGCTTTTCGCCGCCGTCGCGCTGTTGTTCGCGGTGAAAGTCCCGTCGCCCCAGTCCCAAAAATACCCCAGCGTGTCGCCGTCGGGATCGGTCGCCGTCGCGGTGAAAGTCACGCTCGCGCTGGCCGCCGGATTCACATTCGTCGCCGTCACCGCCACGGTCGGCTTGCGGTTTCCCGCGAACGCGCCGCGATTCACCGTCACATCGATCCACGCCACGCCATTCGCATCCGTGCCGCGCAGCACGGGCGTGATGTGGATGCCCGCCGACGTGTCGGAAAAAGTGCGCCCGATCAGCAGCGGCGCATCATCGAGGCTGCTCGTGCCCGGCGTCCAGTCGAGCAGCAGCGGCTTGCCGTTGCTGATGTTCACATCGCCCCAGTTCAGCAGCACGCCGTCCTTCGCCCACCCGTTCGTGTCCGTGTAAAGCTGGCGGTATTCGATCCAGTAGTCGTTGCTCGTCCCGGTGTGATCCACTGCGAGTGCCTTCACACCCGCTGCCGCAGACTTGTCGAATGCCCGGATGCGCGTCGTCGTCGTGCCGTCCGTCGTGATTTTCACCACGTCCGCATCCACGATCCAGTCGAGGTAGTTTTTTTGGCGTGCGCCAAAATGGGCGTCCGTCGAACTGCTCGCGCCGCCCATGTGGTCGTAGGGATTTCCGTATTCCACCGCTGCGCCCGCGCCGATCACCGTGCCGTCCGTGGTGCTCCAGAAGCCCGCGTGATTCAGCCCGAAATTATGCCCGACCTCGTGGCTGCACACGCCGAGGTTCCACTGCGAATTCGCCAGCCACGCGCCGCGCGCGCCGACGTATGCGATGCCGCCAAAGCCCACGCTCGGCTTGCTCGCCGTGACCACCACATCGTGCGTGTAGTTCAGGTAGTTGTAGCCCGCCGCCGTCGCCGCCGTGCGCGCCGCGGCGAGCATCGTGGCGAAGCTCGTGTAGCTCGCATAGCCGAGCGGCAGACGAACCGTCGGAGTGAAATCCGATCCCGCGCCCTGCGTCGTCCACGTCATCTTGCTGAACGACATCTCCGTCCAGTGTGTGGACATGTTGTTGATGAGCGAAGTCAGCGTCGCATCGCTCACCACCTGCCCGACCGCATCGGGGAAATCCACGCGGATGATCAGCAGCTTCTTCGTGCCCTCGGTAGCCGTACTCTGCGCGACCACTCCGCTCCCTCCGTCTCCAAACGCCGCCTCCGCGGCCGAAGCCGCGTAGAGCGCATCGAGCGCGTGATTCGGGCCGCAGAAAAAAGTGTGCTTCGCGCCATCCCAATCCACCACGGTTTCATCGCCCGTCGTGCTCGTGACTTTCCCCGATGTCGGACACACCGGCGCACCCGCGCCCTTCGCACGCAGGTCCGCAACCTCGACCGGCTCCAGCACACGTCCCGGCAATTCGGTGAGCGCAATTTTACCATCGAGCGCGATGCCCTGCACTGCGATGTCCGCGCGCGTCTGGACGCGGTCGCGCTGGCCGAACGTGAAAGCCGCAAACTCGCGCCCGTCCTTCATCGTCACCGTGCGCTGCACCGGTTGCACGGTGAACGCCCTGCCCGGAGCAGGCATTGCCGCGACCACCGCCAGATCGCCGCGTCCCGAAATGCGCTCCTCGAGTTGCGCGGTGATCGCGGCAGGCAGATCGCGCCGCACCGACGACGGCACCGCGAGTTCGAGTGCGCGGCGCGGATTTTGATCGATCAGATCCGCCATCTGGTTCCGACGCTGCTCGACAAGCGCCATCCCTTCGCCCACGAGCGCCGCCTTTTCCGCCGCAGTCCGCGCCTTCGCAAAACGCGCCGTCCAATCGTGGAAACTCGCAAACGCAGGCTCCGGCACCGGCTCGCGCCAGCGCAGATCCGCGCGCATCGGCAACTTCACTTCCGGCGGAACCTCATCCGGCACGCGCGGCTTCACCGCGGCCACCGGCGCGACCTTACCCGGCAATTCCGGCATTCTCGAAACGGCCGCAGGCGTCGCTTTCTGAATTGCGTCCACTTTCAACTCAGCGACTGACCCAGTCGGCGCTTGCGGAGCCGTCCGCGGCACGACGCGCCACGCCAGCATCGCGGCGGACGCGAGCAAAATCACAGCGAGACAACGATGAAGTCGGGAACGGGTCATGGGGTGGATGAAAGGAGGCTCTTTCTTGGAAAAAGCTGTCCATTTTGGCACAGGCACGCCGGAACGACAAGGCGGCGGTTGCCATTGCGAGTTCCGCGCACTACCTTCCCGGCCGAATGACTGCGACGATTGATCCAAACATCACCATGGGCGACCTCGTGTCGCTCTTTCCGGGAGCGCAGCGCGCGCTGTTTCGCGGGCATCACATCGGCGGGTGCTCGAGTTGCGGCTTCAAGTCCGACGAGACGCTCGCGCAGGTCTGCGCGCGGAATGAAAATCTGCCGGTGGAAACTGCGGTGCAGACCATCCTCTCCGCGCACGACGAAGACCAGCGGATGCAGGTAGCGCCGACTGAGGCTGCGGATCTCGTGAAGTCCGGCAAGGCGCGGCTCATCGACGTTCGCTCGCGCGAGGAATGGGACGCGGCGCACATCGCGGGCAGCACGTTTTTCACGCAGGAACTCATGCACTCGCTCGGCGGATTGCCGAAGGACGAGCTGCTCATTTTCGTCTGCCACCAGGGCACACGCAGCATCGATGCGGCAGCGTATTTCACCGGCCACGGGCTGGAAAATGTGCGCGTGCTCCGCGGCGGAATCGACGCCTGGAGCTGCGACGTGGACCCGAACATCCCGCGCTACGATCTGGAATGAGCAACGACCTTCAGCAGAAAATCGAGAGCTCCATCGGCGAGCCGAAAAATCTCGGCGAGATGGAAAATGCGGATGCCGTCGGCACGGCGGGCAGCGCGGATTGCGGCGACATGCTGCGGATGTGGATCAAGTTCCGCGAGGAGGACGGGAAAAAGGTGATCGATCGCGCGACGTTCCAGACCTTCGGCTGCGAGACGGCGATCGCGGTCGCGAGCCTCGCCACGCAGCTCATCCAGGGCAAGACGCCGGAGGAGGCGATGGCGCTGGACGGGCAGGCGCTGAGCGCGGATCTCGGGCCGCTGCCGCCGATGCGGATTCACTGCGCGCAGCTCGTCGAGGGCGCGCTGCGGCAGGCGCTCTCCGGCGCACCGGCGGCACCTGCTAAAATTCCAGCATCTGCCGCGCCCGCGAATGCCCCGACGCTGATGGACAGTTTTGCACCCGGAACCCACGCGGACGCAGGGAAAAAGGTGCGCGTCATTTTGAAACCGAAAGCCGACTAACGAACATGGAAGATCACACCGGAACGAAAACCCTCACGCGCGATTGCGAAGCCATCCGCATCCCGAGCGGCGAGACATTTAGCATCGCGAAAGGCACGCGCGTGGTCGTCACGCAGGCGCTCGGCGGGAGCTTCACCATCGCGACGGACATGGGCCTCGCGCGCATCACGGACGCAAACGCCGACGCACTCGGCATCGCCGTCGCGGCGAAGCCGGCCGAGGCCGAAGCGGGGCCCGCGAAGGTGGACGAGCAAGCCGTCTGGGAGCAGCTCCGCACGTGCTACGATCCGGAAATCCCGGTGAACATCGTGGACCTCGGACTCGTGTATGACTGCGCGATCGAGCAGCAGGACACGCAGCCGGCGAAGGTGAACGTGAAGATGACGCTGACCGCGCCGGGCTGCGGCATGGGACCGACGATCGCGGCGGAGGCGCGCGCAAAAATCGAGAGCGTCCCCGGTGTCGCCGAGGCTTCGGTGGAACTCGTGTGGGAACCGGCGTGGAATCAGGCGATGATTTCCGAAGCGGGAAAGATGAAGCTCGGGCTGATCTGAAGCGTGCGGATTTTTGCCATCTGCTGTTTTGCGGTTGCGATGTTTTACGGCTGGACGGCCGTGGATGCCGTGCGCACCGGCACCGTGCGGGCGCTCGGCGGGGACTCGAGCATCGAGCATCGGCGCGACGATCCGCAGTCGCGCTTTTCGCGCTACATGGCCGCGCGGTGGCTGTACTGCGGAGGCTTCGCCGCGCTCGGAGTGGTGATGCTCGTCTTCGCGGGACGATTTGAAAAGCTGGCGTCGGATGACACGAAGTAGCCATCGCGAGGTCTGGTTCATCCGGCACGGCGAGAGCGTCGCGAACGCGGGCGCGCGCACGATCGAGGCGGCGACGTATCCGCTGAGCGATCTCGGTTTCCGGCAGGCCGGGCAGCTCGCCGAGGCGCTGGAGGTCGAACCGGATTTGATCGTGGTGTCGCCGTACGTCCGCGCGCGGCAGACGGCGGAGCCGGCGATCCGGCGTTTCCCAAATGCGCGCGTGGAAGAGTGGCGCGTGCATGAGGTGCAATACCTCGCGCCGGCGCTCTGCATGGACACGACGCAGGAGGATCGCAACGGGATGGCGATCGCGTACTGGCAGCGCTGCGATCCGCATCACGCGGAGCCGGAGGCGGAGTCGTTCGTGGAATTTTGCGCCCGCGTGCGCGATGCGATCGAAAGCGCCGCGCGGCGAACGGAGCATCGCATTTTTGTCTTTTGCCACGGGCGGGTGATGCAGGCGATCGCGTGGCTGGAACTCACGCGCCCGGCGGTGATCGACGCCGCGGCGATGCGCGAGTTTTCCAATTTCATGAACGGCGTGACGGTGCCGAATTGCTCGATTTTGCAAATGCACCTCCTCGCCAACGGCCTCCGCACGCTCGCCGGGATCCGGGTGCCTGAAGGGATCGACTTCGGCTCGGCCGAACGCTCGGACGCTGCGCAGGCGGGCGTTTGAACCGGGACATTTTGGAAGGCGACGTTTCGTGAGGAAGTGGCGCAAAACCTGCGCCGGGACGTGTGGCCAAAACACGCCTTCCGCCCACTGAAAATGTCCGAACTGCAGTCCAAAACGATCGCTGCCGCCGATGCGCAGCCGACTCCCGCTGCCGCGACGGGGCGTGTAGCCACGCCGATGCCGAAGGGGCTCTTCGCACGCATCGAGTGGAAGGTGAAGCGCTGGCTCGGACCAAAGCCGATCCATCGCAAGCTGATCGCCATCACGATGATCGTCTGCACCGCGGCACTGGTGCTCTCCGGGGTGATCTTTTTCACTTTCGATATCGTCTCGCAATTTCTCGCGACGCGCAGCTCGCTCGTTTCCGTAAGCCGCGTCGCGGCGGAGAACAGCCGCGAATCGCTTCAGCGCAAAATGCCATCCGCGAGCATCGCGACGCTGAATGCGCTGATGGAATATCCGCACGTCACGGGAGCGATGATTTACGGCGCGGATGGACGGAGTTTCGCGCGCCCGACGAAAGGGGCGAAGTCGGGGCTGGCTGGCCTCATCGATGCGAGTGCTCCGGCAGGCACGCACCTCGGCGTAGCGAGCCTGAGCCATGTGGAACCGGTGATGGACGGCTCGCGGAGACTGGGCACGCTCGTGATGGAGATCAGCCTCGCGGAGCTTTGGGCACGGCTGCGGCTTTACGCGGTGATTACGCTCGTGGTTTTCATCCTGGCGGCGGTGGTCGCGCGGCTGCTGCTTGGCCGCCTGCAGGGCATGATCTCCGAACCGATCGTGGAACTGGCGCGCGTGGCGAATACCGTCGCGAACGAAAACAACTATGCGTTGCGGGCGGAAAAGCGCAGCGAGGACGAAACCGGACGCCTCGTGGAGACTTTCAACAACATGCTCTCCGAGATCGAAAAGCGGGACGCGGCCCTGAGCGCGGCGCAGGCGGACCTCGAAGTGAACGTGCTCGCGCGCACGAGCCAGCTCCACGGCGAGATCCTCGACCGAAAGCAGGCGGAGGACGCGCTGAAGGACTCCGAACTTCGCTACCGGAACCTTTTTGAAAACAATCCGATGCCGATGTTCGTCATGGATCTGGAGACGCTCGATTTTATCGCGGTGAACAACGCCGCGGTGCGCCACTACGGGTACGGGCATTCGGAATTCCTGCTGCTCTCGCTGCCGGCCATCACGCGGGAAGCCGAGCCGATCGCCGTCGAACGCGCGTTCCGGACGGGTCAGAAATCGTTCGATGCCGGCGAGTGGAAACACCGGAAGCGCAGCGGCGAAGTGATCGAGGTGCAGCTCACGGCACACGCGATCGTCTTCGCGGGGAAAGTCACGAAAATCGTGCTGGCGAACGATGTGACCGAGAGGAACAGGGCGCAGCGGCAGCTCGACGTGATGCACAAGCAGCTCGTGGAAGCGTCGCGCGCCGCGGGCATGGCGGAGGTGGCCACGGGCGTGCTGCACAATGTGGGCAACGTGCTCAACAGCGTGAACGTCTCCGCCAATGTGCTGGCCGACAGCGTGCGAAAATCAAAGGCCGCGAGCATTCGGAAAGTCGCGGATTTACTGGATGCGAACAAGGCGGACCTGCCCGCGTTTTTCAGCGCCGGCGGGAAGGGACTCATGGTGCCGGGATATCTCGCGACGCTCGCGCAGCAGATCGATGTCGAGCAGGCGGGCCGCCTCGCGGAGATCGAGCAGCTCACGAAGAACATCGCGCACATCAAGGACATCGTCGCAATGCAGCAGGACTACGCGAAAGTGAACGGCGTGATGGAAAATTTCACCCCGCGCGCGCTGCTCGATGAGGCGCTCGCGCTGGCGGGACCGGAGCTGCAGCAGTGCTCGGTGAAAGTGGCGGTGGAGTGCGCACCGGCGCTGCCGCAGGTGAGCGTGGATCGGCACAAGGTGATGCAAATCCTGATCAATCTTTTCACCAACGCGCGGCAGGCGATGGACGACACGCCGGCAGCGGAGCGCCTCCTCTCGATCACGGCGGGCTGCGACGGCGGGGGGCACGTGACGATCGCGATCCGCGACAGCGGATGCGGGATCGCGCCGGAAAATCTCACCCGGGTTTTCAATCACGGTTTCACGACGAAGGCGACTGGGCATGGCTTCGGGCTGCACAGCGCGGCGAATGCGGCGACGGAAATCGGCGGCAGGCTCAGCGGCGAGAGCGACGGTCCCGGCACCGGCGCGACTTTTCTCCTCGAACTTCCCTGCGCGAAAATGGCGGAGGCGAAAGCCGGCGAAAGCACGATTTCGAACTGAGCCACTCCCTGCGAGAGGCATGGGTTGACCGTCTCTGCGCGGCGGGCTAGATGTCCCGCGTGTTCCGCCACACCCTCCTCCTCGCCACGAGTTTCATTTTCAACGCCCGCCTTTTCGCGCAGGTGCCGGCTCCGCCGCCGGTGAATCCGCCGGTGGTCAATCCCGGCTTCCCCGCCCTGCCCGCGCCGGGAGGGGCGAATCCGATTCTGAACATGCCGGGCGCGGGCGGCGACATGCCGGTGCAGTTGCAATTGCTCGACACCGATGTGAAGGACGTGATCGCGATGTATGAGCGCTGGACGGGGCGCCAGCTCATCTACAATACGCAGCTCGCCGGGCCGATCCGCATCGCGATCTCCGGGCAGGTGCCGCAATCGGAGGCGATCAAAATTGTCGAAATGACGCTGCTGATGAATGGCTTCAACATCGTGCCGACGGAGGAACCGAAGATCTGGAAGGTCACCAGCGCCGGCGTGAATCCGAAGTCCGTCGGCATCCCGTTTGTGGATCGCGAGGAACTGCTGCCGCCGGGAGAGCAGACGGTGATGTTCCTTTTCAAACTCCAGCACGCCGACGCCACCGAACTCGCTCAGACGATCCAGAGCGGCATCCTCGTGCCGAACCAGGGCAGCGCCTCGAGCGTCACGCCGCTGCCGAAGGCGCAGTCGCTGCTCGTCACGGAGAACACGAACATCATCCGCACGCTGATCCGCATCGTCCGCGCGATCGATGTGGAGCCGGCGGAAGTCATCAGCGAATTCATCAGCCTCGAACACGCGCAGGCCGAGGAGATCGCCGGCTACCTCGAGAAGCTCTTTGAAAAGCAGCAGACGCAACAGGCGACCGGACTGCCCGGTGCGCCCGCGCAGCGGACCGCGCGGCCGAATGCGGATGGCACCGCGGCACCGCTGCCGCCCGGCGCGGTCGTGCAAACGGACGGAGGGGTCTCGATCCAGATCAACGGCAGCGCAAACGGTGCGGGGCCGACGGAGGATAATTTCGTCGTCGGAAAAGTGCGCATCACCGCGGACAAGCGCACGAACCGGCTGCACGTCGTCTCGCGTCCGGTCAACATGAGGCTCATCCGCGCGCTGATCAAAGAGTACGACTCGCAGGTCCCGCTCGCCCCGCCCGCGGTGCGGCCGCTGCGGTTCCGGCCGGTCGAGGAAGTCATGGATGCCGTGGTCGCCGCGATCGCCGATCCGGGTGAAAAAACCGCGGGCGCCTCAGGTGCCGCCGCCGCGACCACGCCGCGCCCGCAGAATCAGGCGGGCACGACACGGCAGGGTTCGCAGACGGGAGGACAGCAGAGCAACCTGACCGGCGGGACGACGAGCGGCTCCAGTTCCTCATCCTCCTCGGCGGGCGAGACGCTCTCCACGAGCGAGCGCGACACGCAGCCCGTCACGCAGCAGGTTGGCAAGAGTACCATCATCGCGGACAAGCGCGCGAACAGCATCATCGTCGTCGGCCCGAAGGACATCACCGCGAAAGTTTTCGCGCTCATCGACACGCTCGACGTGCCGCAGGCCCAGGTGATGATCCACACGATCATCGGCGAACTGAAGCTGTCGAAGAACGAGGAATTTGGCATCGAGTACATTCTGCGAAATGGCGGCATCATCGCGAATGCGACGGGCGTGACCACCAGCACGACCGGCACGACCGGCACGACCGGCACCACGGGAGGCGCGGGCACGACCACGGGCACCACGACGACGACTTCCAACGGCGTCGCGGGCTTTGACGCCAGCGGCGGGGCTGCGCTGAATCTGAATAATTTCCTGAGCCAGACTTCCGTGAGCAAAGTGCTGGCCGGCGGCGCAGGCGGCGTCACGGGCATCATCGCCGCAGGCCGGACGTTCGACGTCGCACTCAAGGCGCTCGAAAACTCCGACCGCTTCCGTGTCATCACGAAGCCGAGCATTTTCACGAGCAACAACAAGAAGGCCCTGATCACCTCCGGCGAAGAAGTGCCGGTGCCGACGAGCATCCAGAGTTCGCTGAACACCACCTCTTCCACGACGAACGGCCTCACCACCAACAGCTCCGTGCAATACAAGCCGATCGAGCTGCGGCTCGAAGTGCTGCCGCTCATCAACAGCGACAAGGATGTCTCGCTCGAAATCGTGCAGAATATTTCCGAGCGCTCCGGCACGACGAAAATTGACAACAACGACATCCCAAACATCGCGCGACGCGCGCTGAAAACGTACGTGACCGTGCCCAACCACGGCACATTGATTCTCGGCGGACTCATCAAGGAGAGCGTGGACCAGACCCGGAGCGGCCTGCCCGTACTCTCGAATCTCCCGCTCATCGGCGCGCTCTTTGGCAAGCACGCGAAGGCCAAGATTCGCAACGAACTGATCATCATCATGCGCCCCGTGGTCACGCTTGCACCCGACGAGACGGCGCGCCTGCGCGAGAAGACATTCGACACGCTGAACATGCCGACCGACCTCGAGAGCGCGATCATCCCGGAAAATATGCGCGAGCGGATCCCGACGCCGGAGAAGTCTTCCTCGCTGCGCAGTTCCGCGCCGAAGCTCCGCGACGAAGTCAACAGCGTGCGCAAACGATGAGCCAGCTTCGCGCCCTCCTCGACGCGCTGCTCGCCAGCGGCGTCAACGAGCACGACGCCGCCGAACTCCTCGCGATCAAACCGCAGGCTGGCAGCACGTGGACGGTCGAGGTGCTGAATTCCGGCAAGGCCGACGAGGCGCGGCTCACCGCGGAGCTGGGGAAAATTTTCCGCACGCCCGTCGCGCAGATCGATGCCGCAAAAATCGACCGGCAAGTGCTCCAGCTTTTGCCGGGCCGCTTCGTCTTCAAGCACCACATCCTCCCGGTCGCCGCGCCGGATGAAAACACGGTCGTGCTCGCGACGTATGATGTCTTCAACCAGACCGCGCGCCGCCTCGCGCAGCAGCAGCTCGAGGGGAAAAAGGTACAGTGGCAGCTCACGCCGCGCAGCCAGCTCCTGCGCGCGCTGCGCATGGCGTACGGCGTCGGTGCGGATGTCTTCGAGGAAATCCTGAAGAACAACCGCGCCTTCGAGAGCCTCGAACAGGACACGGCGCTCGACATCACGAACGACGACCCCGAGGCGAGCGTCGTGAAATTCGTCAACCAGATCATCCGCGAAGCGCTCACCGAGCGCGCGACGGACATCCACGTCGAGCCGCTCGAAAACGACCTGCGCATCCGCTACCGCGTGGACGGAATTCTCCACGAAATCGCCGTGCCACCGCAGCTCCGCGTGCTGCAGAGCGCGATCATCTCGCGGCTGAAAGTGATGGCCCACATGGACATCGCGGAGCGCCGCCTGCCGCAGGATGGCCGCATCAATTTGACCACCGTCGCGGGCGCGATCGACGTGCGCGTCTCCACGATTCCCACGGTCAATGGCGAGAGCATTTCGCTGCGTTTGCTCTCGCGCACAGAGACCCTCACCTTCGGCCTCGACCGCCTCGACATGGGCGCGCGGCAGATGGCCGAGATGAAAAAAATGATTTCGCTGCCGAACGGGATCATCCTCGTCACCGGCCCGACCGGCAGCGGCAAGAGCACCACGCTCTATTCGTTTCTCTCGTCGATCAACCAGCCCTCGCGCCGCATCATCACCGTCGAGGAGCCGGTCGAGTATCGCCTGCCGGGCATCTCGCAGATCGATGTGAAATCGGAAATCGGCCTCACCTTCGCGAATGGCCTGCGCGCAATTTTGCGGCAGGATCCGAACATCGTGATGGTCGGCGAAATCCGGGATTTTGAGACGAGCGAAATCTCGATTCGCGCGGCGATGACGGGCCATCTCGTCTTTTCCACGCTGCACACGAACGACGCCGTGAGCGGCATCACGCGCCTGCTCGACATGGGCATCGAGCCGTTCCTGCTCGCGAGCGTCGTGCGCTGTTTCCTCGCGCAGCGCCTCGTGCGCAACATCTGCCCGGACTGCCGCGCCGAGGCGACATACGACGCGGATTACCTCGCGGAAAACGAACTCATCCTGCCGCCCGGCGCGAAGCTTTACCGCGGCACCGGCTGCGACACGTGCCGCCACACGGGCTATCGCGGACGCTCGGCAATCTTCGAGGTGTGCATCGTCACCGAGGAGCTGCGGCGAAAAATCATCCGCAAGGAAACCGGCAGCGCGCTGAAGGCGCAGGCGATCGAGGACGGCATGGAAAGCCTGCGCACCGACGGCTGGCGTCGCGTGCTGAAAGGGCAGACGACCGTCGAGGAAATCGTGCGCGTCACACAGGCCGACGAAGCGATCGCCGAGACGCCGGCGGCGAGGAGCGGATTCGCGGCTGCGACGGTGGCGTGAGCCGCGCGTGGGATTGAACGGCTGCGCGCCGCGTTGCATTTCACACGCTGGCCCTTCATTTTCAAAAGGCATGGCACACCAGAAATCAGACGGAATGAACTACGCCCCCGTGGGCAAACCCTCGCCGGTGGTGAAGCCGGGCGAGTTTGTCTTCGCGGCGGCGGCGCTCGATCACGGCCACATCTACGGCCAATGCCAGGGACTCACCGAGGCCGGCGGCGAATGCCGCTACGTCTTCGATCCCGATGCGGCGAAGGTGGAAAAATTCCGCGAAAAATATCCTGCGGCGAAAGTGCTGCGCTCGATGGATGAGGTGCTGGAGCAAAAGGACGTGCAGCTTGTCGCCAGCGCCGCCGTGCCGAGCGAGCGCGGGCCGCTCGGCTGCCGCGTGATGGAGTCCGGCAAGGATTACTTCACCGACAAGGCGCCCTTCACCACGCTCGCGCAACTCGAGCAGGCTCGCGCGGCGGCCGCGCACACGGGGAAAAAATACGCCGTGTATTATTCCGAACGGCTCCACGTGGAGGCAAGCGTGCGCGCAGGGCAGCTCATCGAGCAGGGTGCGATCGGCCGCGTCGTGCAGGTCATGGGCATGGGGCCGCACCGCAGCAATCCGTCCACGCGACCGGCGTGGTTTTGGAGCCGCGAAAGATGCGGGGGCATCCTCATTGATCTCGGCAGCCATCAGTTCGAGCAGTTCCTCATTTACACGGGCGCCAAGACCGCGCGCGTCGTGCATGCGGCGGTTGCGAATTATCATCACAAGCAGCATCCCGAGTTCGAGGACTGGGGCCAGGCGAACCTCATCGCGGATAACGGCGCGACGAACTACGTCCGCGTGGACTGGCTGAATCCGCAGGGCCTCCGCACATGGGGCGACGGACGCACGTTCATCCTCGGCACCGAGGGCTACATCGAGGTGCGGAAATATCTCAACGTCGGCGCAGACGCCGAGGGCGACCATCTTTTCCTCGTGGACCACAAGGGCGAACATCACATCCGCTGCCACGGCGAAGTGGGTTTCCCCTACTTCGGCCAGCTCATCCTCGACTGCCTGCACCGCACCGAAAACGCGATGGCCCAGGAGCACGCCTTCCACGCCGCCGAACTGTCGCTCCAGGCACAGGCCGCCGCCACTCGCATCGAATAGCCATGCCCGACCTCTTCGCCGAACTCGCCACCGCCCTGCGTGGACGCATAGCCGTCATCGCCGACCGCGAACTCTATACGCGAGATCCCGCCGCGCATTTGGAAAAGCTGAAGTCCGTCTCGGAACGCATCACACAGCTCGGAGCCGCGCTCCCCCGCCCGCTCCCCGGTGATTTCGCGCACTACCTCCAACGTGCAAGCTACGAGAAGGCGCTCGCGTGGCTCGACGCGAACAAATCGTAGCAGGCAGACGCGTTGGCGATGCCTTCCGCTCAGCACAGGCGCAACCCGTCCACCTCCCGAAAATGCCCGTCTGAAGTGCAAAGGTCGAGGTCGTGCTGGATGGCGAGCGCTGCGATCCAGAGATCATTCGTGGGGATGGCCGCGCCTTTTTTCCGGAGCTGGAGAAAAATCCGCGCATAGTGCTCCGTCGTCGCCTCGTCCGGATGAAGCACTGACACTCGCGGGCTGGCGAGAAACTGCGCCAGCGCCGCGAGGTTCTCCGCCTCCCGGTTGCCTGCGGCGAAGCCCGCGCGCAATTCACCGAGCACGATCAGCGGGAGATGAATCCGCCCGGCGGCACGCACCACCGCCACCCTTGTCGGCACGCCCCGCAGGAAATCGCTGTAGGCGTTCGTATCGAGCGCCACCGTCATTTCCACATCGCCTCGTCCACTTGCTCAAAAGCCCGCTGCGCCATCTCGAACGCCGCATCCTCCTGCCATGTGCCGATGAGCCCGTCCAGTTCGTGATGCTCGCCGCCAGCCGGCATTGCGCGGCGATGACGAAACTCCTCCAGCCACACGGCCAGCCGCGCCACCTCCGGCGAAGGGAGGCTCTCGATGGCGGATTCAATCTCGGCAATGGTGCTCATGCCGCGGAAAGTAGCACGCCTCGCGGGGGAAGCTCAAGCGCCGCGCCGCTGAGGGCACCATCGCGGCCACCGAGTCCCGCTTGCAAACGCTCGCCTTGCCTCTGCCGCGCCGCGCGCACATCCTCCGGCGCATGGCAAAGGCAAAACCCTCCGCGCTCGTGGACACGCGCGTCATCTACTGCGGCGACAATCTCGACCAGCTCCGCAAGCTCCCCGCCGCCTGCGTGGACTTCATCACCATTGACCCGCCCTTCAACTCGAACCGCAACTACGAGGTCTTCTGGGGCGAGACGAAGGCATGCAGGGGAGAAAGAGGTGGAATCTCAGCGACCGCTAGCTAATAAGTGCTGGCTCTGATGAAACCAGCATCCGCTCCATTCCCAAAGGCTCTGATGTTTTCTGCGGGCCTCGCGGTTTGCGGAGCGTCCCTTGCCGCGGAAAAAATACCTGACACCGGCAGCGCGCAACGCATGCCGACGGTCACTTCGCTCGCGGGCTCGATGATGGAAGAACAGCCCGCCGACGATACTGGCCGCCCGGAATGGACCAGTGCGCGCCGCTTCCCCGGCACCCGCGTGTATATCCAGCAGGCACCGGGCGGATTCGGCATCGAATCGTGGTGGCGGCTCAAGCATCACCGCGATGGCACCCTCTCGCACCGGCTGCTGGAGGAAATCGAAATCGGTCTCCCCGGCCGCCTCCAGCTCGACCTCTACAACGACATCGAAGGCGACGAAAAGGGTCGCTTCCATTACCAGAGCTTCAATGTGGAGCTGCGCTACGCCCTCTCCGACTGGGGTAAAATCTGGGGCAATCCGGCGCTGTATGCCGAATACAAATTCGCCGACCACCACTGGGGGCCGGACGTGTATGAGTTCAAGGTGTTGCTCGGCGACCAGCTCGCGCCGCGCTGGCATTGGGCGGTGAACTTCGTGTGGGAGGCGGAACTCGGCGGTGAGCGTGAGCAGGAATTCCAAGTCACCACCGGCCTCAGCTATACGGTCATTGATGGCAAGCTCGGCGTCGGCATGGAAACCTTCTACGATCGCGATTCGGTGAAAGGCGCGCGCGGCAGGGCTGCCGACATCTTCGCCATCGGCCCGAGCATCCAATGGCGGGTGACAAAGAACCTCCACGTGGACCTCAACTGCATGTTCGGCACCAACAAGGCCTCCGATCGGCAAATCGGCTATTTCGTCGTTGGCTACGACTTCGGCCCCGGCGAATCTAAGACGCACGGCTACACGCCGGTGAGCGGGCAGGGCCGCTGAAAAACCAATGCTCCGCGCCGCTTTCATCACATCGTTCGCCTTGCACGCGGCTCTCCTCGCGGCCTGTGTCCTGACAATGCCCCAGAGGACAGACAGCGGCACGGCGGTCTTGCTGGCGAACTGGCAGATTCCGGGCGACCTCGTCGCCGCAATTCCCTCCGAAGCAAATGTCCCAGACGACCGCCCGGAGCGAATCGCCGCCCCGCGTATCAGCGCAGTGCCGGAGGGAATCCCAGTCCATCTTGCCCCTGCCTTGCTAGCGCTGCCCGCCGGCAATTTCACCACGGCAGACACAGGCCGGTTTTCCTCAGTCGCATTCTTCGCACCGGAATATCCCAGCGTGACAAAGGCCGGGGCAGGGTCTCGCGCCGTGGGAAAGTCCCCTGCAAAAGGCAGGGGTGCGAGCAACGGCGAGGCAACACGGGCCGCCCAAACCTACACGCCCGCCCGTTACGGATCCTGCCCGCCCCCTGTTTTCCCCAACGAAGCCCGCAAGGCGCGGCTCTCTGGCACCGCGCTGCTCGCCGTGGTGACAGATGCGGAGGGCCGTCCGCTCAGCGTCACGCTGCGCCGCACCTCCGGCCACGCCATCCTCGACACCGCCGCCGTGCGCGCGGTCCGCCAGTGGCGTTTCGTCCCCGCGCAATGTGATGGAAAGCCCGTAAACGCCCGGCTGGAAATCCCCGTGCGCTTCGCACTTTCGGAATAGCGTTCTTCCCAGTGCCGCCATGCGCCGTGCGAAGTGCGAGAAGGGCTTCTTCGTAAGCTTCGGCTACAGCGGCGACGCGATGACGAAAATCGCGCGCTTTTTCCGCGAGGAGCACCGAGTCATCGTCCCGCTCACCGTGCGCGAAATTCTCGACGAGCAGATCGCGCACAAGCTCGCGTGAAGCTTCCTTCGTAGCCGACGACGGCAGGAGGCGGGCATGCATCCCGCAGACGGAAAGCGGAAGACAAGATCAGCCCGCCTCCTGCCGTCGGCAGCCACGGAAAAACGCGGCACGAATTTTCCCCGACATTTTTCTTCGCACGCGCACGGAGCCCGCGCATCTTCCGCGCGCTCATGCGCGCAGTCCTTGCACTCGAAGACGGTCGTCACTTCATCGGTGAATCATTTGGTGCTCCGGGAACGGCGGTCGGCGAGGCGTGTTTCAACACCTCGATGACCGGCTACCAGGAGGTGCTCACCGATCCCTCGTATCGCGGGCAAATCGTCGCGATGACGGCGCCGCAGATCGGCAACTACGGCGTGAACCCGCTCGATGATGAGAGCAGTGCGGTGCATGTGCGCGGGTTTGTGATCGAGGAACTTTCCGCCATCACGAGCAACTGGCGCGCGACGGGCGATCTGAATTCGTATCTCGTAAAGTGGAAAATCCCCGGTATCCAGGGCGTGGACACGCGGGCGCTCACGAAGCACCTGCGCTCGCGCGGCGCGATGCAGGCGTGCATCTCGAGCGAACTCGATGTGGAGCAGGCCATCGCCCGCGCGAAGAGTGCGCCGCCGATGGCGGGATCGGATTTTGTGAAGGAAGTCACGCCCGCGAAATCTTTCGACTGGGATCCGGACGGCAAGCTCTCGCCCGAGTGGACCATCGTGAAAGGCGACGGCGCGGATGTGGAAATCCGCGAGGGCAACGAGGTTTTCAAAAAGCTGCCGCCGGTGAAGCACCGGATCGTGGCGTATGATTTCGGCATGAAGACGAACATCCTGCGGCGGCTGCGGCAGGAGGGATTCGGCGTGCGCGTGGTGCCGGCGACTTTTTCCGCCGAGGACGTGCTCGCGCTGAAGCCGGACGGCGTGTTCCTTTCCAACGGCCCCGGCGATCCCGCAGCGCTCACGTACGTGCATGAAAACATCCGCAAGCTCATGGGTCGCACGCCGATTTTCGGAATCTGCCTCGGGCACCAGATGCTCGGCTACGCGGTCGGCGGAAAGACGTTCAAGCTGAAGTTCGGCCATCGCGGCGGCAATCAGCCGGTGAAGGATCTGCGCACGGGCAAGGTGACGATCACCTCGCAGAATCACGGGTTCGCGGTGGATGCGGAGTCGCTGCCGAGCGACGTGGAAGTGACGCACATCAATCTCAACGACCAGACCGTCGAGGGACTCGCGTGCAAGAACATGCCGGTCTTCAGCGTACAGTATCACCCCGAGGCCGCGCCGGGGCCGAACGACGCGGGGTATTTTTTCCGGCAGTTCGCCGACCTCATCGAGCGCGCAAAGTAGCCGCGCGGATTTCTCCTTTCCTCCCCCACCTCGCCGCCCTATCTCCCTCCCATGCCGAAGCTCCAGATCGTCCGCCCCGATGGTTCGCAGACCGACCACGAACTGACCGAAGAAACGCTCACGATCGGTCGCGCGTCGGACAATATTTTCCCGATCGACGACGTGAGCGTGTCGAGTCACCACGCGCAGATCGCACCGGCCGCCGGCGTCTTTTTGCTGAAGGATCTCGGCTCGACGAACGGCACGAAAGTGAACGGCACCGAACTGCAGCCTGACACGGAATACACGCTGAAGCCCGGCGACAAAATCCGTTTTGGGAAAGTGGACTCCGTCTTCGATCCGGAGCACGCGGAGGCCGGCGCGCAGGAGTTGCCGTCGAATGAAGATCGCGCCGTGTCCGCCGCGTCGAAGAGCATCAAGCCCTCGAACTTCATGAACGCTTCGCCGTTTCAGAAGAGCGTGGCAAAAAAGGACACCGCCGGCATCGCGGTGATGGCGCTCGGCATCCTCGCGACCCTCGCTGCGCTTGGCGTGCTCTTTTTGGCGACGCAGATGAAAGTCTCCTGAGCAAACTCCGGCGAGCGGCCCGCGCATCGCCGCCGCGAGAATCGACGATGCCCGAGGACCTCCCGCCCGAACCGCCCGCGGTCCCGCACAAACGGCGTCCGCGCTATTCCGGGAAAAATCCCCGGCGCTTCGAGGAAAAATACAAGGAGATCGATCCGCTGCGGCACGCGGATACCGTCGCGAAAGTCATCGCGTCCGGCAAAACTCCCGCGGGCACGCATCGCCCGATCATGGTCGCGGAAATCCTCGAAGTGCTCGCGCCCCAAGCCGGAGCGATCGCGGTCGATTGCACGCTCGGCCACGGCGGCCACGCGCAGGAAATCCTCACGCGGATTCAGCCCGGCGGGATTTTGCTCGGGTTCGACGCCGACCCGATCGAACTCCCGAAAACGGAAGCGCGACTGCGCGCGATGGGATTCGCCGCCGAGTCCTTCATCGCGCAGCGCAGCAATTTCGCCGGCATCGCGCAGGCGCTCGCCGCCCACGGCATCGCGGGCGCGGACATCGTGCTCGCGGACCTCGGAGTGTCCTCGATGCAGATCGACGATCCGGCGCGCGGCTTCTCCGTGAAACTCGACGGCCCGCTCGACATGCGCATGAATCCGCAGCGCGGCCAGCCCGCGTCCGCACTGCTGGAAAAAATCCGGCCCGCCGCGCTCGCGGAAATGCTCAACGAAAATGCCGACGAGCCGCACGCCTCCGTGCTCGCATCCGCCCTCGCCGGGAAAAAATTCAGTGGCACCGCGGCGCTCGCCCGTGCGATTCGCGCCGCCCTTCCCGAGGTGAAAATGGAGGACGCGGCGCTCTCCGTGCGCCGGGTTTTCCAAGCGCTGCGCATCGCGGTGAATGACGAATTCTCGGCGCTCGACACCCTGCTGCGCCAGCTTCCCGATTGCCTGAGACCGGGCGGCCGCGCGGCCATCCTCACTTTCCACTCCGGCGAAGATCGACGAGTGAAGAAGGCGTTCGACTCCGGCCTGCGCGCGGGGATTTATTCCGCCATCAGCGACGGAGTCCTCCGTCCGGTGCCGGCCGAACAACATTCCAATCCGCGATCCTCCCCGGCGAAACTCCGCTGGGCACGCCGCGCGGAGTGACGCGATCAGTGCGCACCGACCCGCCGGTCGCGACTACGCGTCGGGCTTCGTCTTGCGCAGCGCGAGCACCTTGTCGCCTTCCTTCCATTGGCCGCGCTTTTTGAGCACTTCCACGCGCTCGAAACGCTTGAGGACATTACGCTTTGCCGCGATGGTTGCGGCACCTTTGAGACTGCGATGTTGGGACATGGGAAAAAGTGTTGGCTGGTGTTTGGAAAAAGGGCCGCGAAGCTATCGTGCGGCTCCCGGCACGCAAGCGCATTTTTTCCGCGCCTGACATTCCATTGAGAATCGGGATTTTTGTTGTCACGCACCGACCCACCGGTAACTTGCCGCGTCCCCACGCCACCATGAACGCCCGCCCCTCCATTCGCACACCCCGCACTGGCGCATTCACCCTCATCGAACTGTTGACGGTGATCGCCATCATCGCGATCCTAATGGGTCTGCTTTTCCCCGCACTTGCCGCCGCGAAAGAACAGGCGCGCCGCACCGCCGCCGCGAATGCCGTCCGCAACATTGTCAACGCCTGCAAGAGCTACCAGACCGACTACGGAAAATTTCCCCCGGTGACGACCGCACTGGTCGGCAGCGTGGATACCGGCGGCTATTACGCCTACGGCGACACGACGGTGGGCGGAGCGAAACTCGGCAACAATGAGCTGTTCGACATCCTTCGTGCCATCGCACGCGGCGTAAACGTCGGTCACGCGATGAATAAGCGGCAGTCGAAATATTTCGAAATGGGCAAAGCGAAAGATCCCGCCACCCCGCGCGACGGGTTCATCGACGGCAACGGCTACACCGGCACGCAGGGACAGCTCATGGATCCGTGGGGCGTGCAATATGGCATCGTTCTGGACGCCGCGGATACCGGGACCATTGACATGGGGACGTTTTACACGGACCTCCAAGGAGCGAGCAACCTGCTGCGCGTTTCCGTCGCCGTTTTTTCCGTGGGCAAGGATGGCAAGCTCGGTACCAAAGGCGACAAGACCCTGCGGAAAGGAACCAACAATTGCGACGACGTCATCTCGTGGCAATGAGGTGAGGAAAGGCTTGAAAAAGCGGGTGTAGTTCAATGGTAGAACGGCTGCTTCCCAAGCAGCATACGAGGGTTCGATTCCCTTCACCCGCTCCCCTTTTTGGTCGCCGCCTTAAAAATAGGTGCGCTCGTTTCCTCCGATTTCCGCCGCCTTCGCTGTCCCGGCAATCAGCTTCCCCCGGTTCTGACAAGACGGGGACGCTTGTCTTCCGAAGCAGGCACTGCTCGGAAAACGGCTGCGCCTTTCAAAATGCGCAGAAGGCTTGCGCAGCGGACGACGTTTCGCATTCATCCCCGGTGCGCTGCGCGCCGTTGATTTCATTTTCCCGATCATGAGCAATCCAGAGCCAAGCTATCAGCCAAACGTTGCGGGCATCCTGCGGAATCGCGATGGGAAAATCCTCGTCTGCGAGCGCGCCACGATTCGCGGTGCATGGCAGTTTCCGCAAGGCGGTGTGGATGAGGGCGAGACGCGTGAACAGGCGCTCGTGCGCGAGTTGTGGGAGGAGATCTCGCTCGACCCGGGCGACTTTAAAATCGTCAGCAAACGAGATGGCTACCGCTACCTTTTCCAGGGCGGAAAAAAGCGCGGCCATGACGGAAAGGCTCAAACCTATTTTCTTTGCGACTTCCTCGCGGATGACTCGAAAATCCGCGTGGAAACCGAGCATCCGGAATTCCGCGCGTGGAAATGGATTGCACCTGCAGAATTTCAGAAAGAGTGGCTGCCGAAAATGAAAACGGAAGTTTACACGGAGGTATTCCAGGATTTTTTTGGCGTGCGGCTCTGAAGTGGAGGGTCGCTTGGAGGCCGCGCTCGCCGGTCCAAATCAGCATCGCCTGATTATTCGATGGGCATCGGCGCTCGAACGTGTTTATCGTGCCGAACATCTGGCAGGTTCGGCACGCGGTTTCTTCGGCAAGATGCAGAGGAGGCGGCGCGGGTCGGCGCTGGATGTTTTTTAAAAAAAACCTTCTCATCCCATGCCTGCAGAACCCGATACTCAATGGCTCCATGCGGCTGCCAATGACCTGAACAATCTCCTTCAGGTGATTTCCGAGTCCGCCACTGCGCTGGAGCCCATCTGCGGAGCCAGCCTCGAAGGCATGCGCTACTTCGCGTTCCTCAAGACCAGCGTCGAGCGCGCCAAACAGGTCACGGCACAAATGGCGACCCGCCTCGGTGGCCAGCCGATCCCGATGGCGGAGCCAAAAGCGGAGCCGACTTCCGCTCCGAAGCGCCCCGCCGTGCCGATCGAAAATCCAGCGGGCACAAGGGAACTCATTCTCATCATCGACGACGAGGCGCTCATCGTGACTCTCGCCAAGCGGATGCTCACCGATGCCGGATACCGCGTCGTCACGTCCGCCGAACCCTTCCAAGCACTCGAAATTTTCAAGCAACTGAAGGACGAAGTGGACCTCGTCATCCTTGATTTCACGCTGCCGATCATGGATGGCTCGGAAGTTTTTGACGCGTTGCGGAAGATCACGCCGACTGTCGCCGTCATGCTGAGCAGCGGTTTTGCCGAGCAGGAAAAAGTGCGCGCGATGCTCAGCCAGGGTCTCCGCGGGTTCCTCCCGAAGCCCTACACGCAGGAGAAGCTGCTCGCCCAAGTGCGCTCGACGCTCGACGCAATTCGGAGCGTGAAAAGTGCGGATCGCCGCGCGCCCTGAGAGACTGCGTAAAAAGTCAACGTAGCCCTTCACGCGGGATGGCCGCGCTTGGGGAGCGGATGCGCCCGTCTGCAGGGCCGCGAGGGGTAGTTGAGCGGCGGGCCTACTTCGCAGCCGCAGCCGTCGTCTTCTCGCTTGATGCCGTCGCCGGCGTGCGGCTCAGGTCGATGAGGTCCTTGAGGATGTTGATGCTCTCGTTCCGGATCGGATCGATTTTCGACGCAGCTTCCTCAGCAGCAAGCTCTCCATCTTCGTCGTCCCCTTCCGTCGGCTTTTCGGTCTTTTTCGATGCCGTTTCCTTCTCGATTTTCTTCTCCTTCTTCACCTGAAGCTCGGGCTCGGCTGCGTTGTCCAGCGTCACCGCGTACACGATATCGTCCGAATGCTTTAGCTTCGCCCGTTCAGCGATCCGCTTTTCCTTCCGGCCCTTGTCTTCATCGAGTTCCGCGCGGCGCAGCTTTTCATTGAGCGATATCTTGTTCTCAGCCACGCGGCCCTTCATCCGCTTCATGTCTTCCATGACCCACTGGAATTCCACATCCGCGGCAACACGTCCGGCGGAGCGCTGCTTGAGTTCCGGTTTGAAGAGCGATTGCTCCCACTTGTCGTACGCTACCGGCTCAATGGTGTCATACGGCATGGGGTTCTTCAGCGCCACTTCGCCAATGTCCGCCTGATCCCAGAGCGACGGCAATTTCACGTCCGACTGCACGCCCTGCAACTGCGTGGAGCCGCCGGAAATCCGGTAAAATTTCTGGATGGTCAGCTTCAGTGCACCGGCTTCATTTCCGGTCGCCTTTCCGCTGAGGGAAAGCGGGATGATGTTTCCGAGTTCCACCATCGTCTGCACGGTGCCTTTTCCGAAAGTCGTCGAGTCACCGACGATCACCGCGCGGTTATAGTCCTGCAGCGCGGCGGCGAAAATCTCGCTCGCCGAGGCGCTCAGCTTGTTCGTCACCACGAGCATCGGGCCGTCGTAATAAAGCGTCTTGTCACGGTCGCGAAGCACGGAGTTGCGGTTGTTGCTGTCGCGCGCCATCACCACCGGGCCGCTCTTGATGAAGAGCCCCGTGAGATTCACCGCCTCCTCGAGCGAGCCGCCCCCGTCGCGGCGCAGATCCATCACGAGTCCCTCAATGTGCTCCTTCTTCAGCCGCTCGAGCAGCACGAGGATGTCCTTCGTCGTGCTCTTCGATCCGTTCTTCTGCATGTCCGCGTAAAATGACGGCAGGATGATCCAGCCGACGCGCACCGTTTTCCCGTCTGGGAGTTTGCGGTCCACGATCTCCGCCTTCGCCTCCTGCTCTTTGAGCTTCACTTTTTTGCGCGTGATCTCGACTACCTTGCGCACCGAGGGATCCGTCGCATTCGCGGGGATGACCTTGAGCACCACCACGGTGTCCTCCTTGCCGCGAATCATCTCCACGACCTTGTCGAGCTTCATGTCCACCGTCTCGACAAAACCCGACTCGCCCTGCGCAACCGCGCTGATGCGGTCGCCGACCTTTAGCTTCCCGCTGAGATCCGCCGGGCCGCCGGGGACGAGTTCGCGGATTTTCGCGTAGCCTTCCTCGCTCACGAGCACCGCGCCGATGCCTTTGAGTTCGAGGCTCATGTTGATGTTGAAAGTGTCGAGCTGCGAGCGGCTCATGTATTCGGAATGCGGGTCATACGTCTCGCAGAGCACGCTCAGGAAACCTGCCATCACGTCCTCATTCGACTGTTCGTGCAGGCTGCGCAGCAATTGATCGTAGCGGCGCAGCACGACCTTCACCGGCGGTTCCACCTTGTCGTTCATCAGCGTGCGATCGAGCAGTTCGCCCTCGATGCGATCCTTCCAGATCTGATCCGCCTCCGCCGCGTCCTTCGGCCACGGCGATTTCTGCCGGTTGAGTTCCACGGTCCGCGTCCCGCTGAAGTCGTAGGATTTCGCGAGCAGCGTCTTCACCACCGCCACGCGATCCTCGACGCGCTTGCGGTATACGTCGAAAATCTTCAGCGACGGATCGAGGTCGCCGATCATGATGCTGTCATCCAGCGTCGTCGCATACTTCGCGGAAAATCCATCCACATCCTTTTGCGTGAAGAACAGGTGGTTGTAGTCCAGCCGCTCGAGGTAGTTTTTTAAAAGCTGACGCGACACCGAGTCGTCCAGCTTGCGACGGCTGTAGTGCGCTTTCTCCAGCAGTTCACCGACAGTTTGCGCCACCTTTGGCGCGATCTTTTTAAAGTCCGCCTCATTCGCGCCACGGGCGAAAGGACTGAGGACCACAGCAGCAACCACAGGCACGACGAGACAGCGGAGAACGTTCATGGGATTTTGTAAAAACGGTTTGTCAGATTGGCAGACTTCCCCCGGAGCGCAAGGGTTTCACATCTCATTCGTGGGCTGGACACCTCACGGACGCATCGCGACTGTCCCGCTCCAACATGGAAATCGACCTTCACACCGGCGGCATCTTCGACACGAACTGCTTCTTTCTCCCCGCCCACGGCATCCTCATCGATGCGCCGCAGACTGCCGCCGCGTGGTTGCAAAAGCGCGGGCATCGCGTGCGCACTCTGCTCCTCACGCACGCGCACATCGACCACGTCTGGGACGCTGCCGCCATCCACCGCGAGCACGGCTGCAAGGTCGGCTACCATCGCGACGGCGTCGAGATGCTCACTGTTCCCGGCTACTTCAAGCTACTCGGCATGAACTGGGAAATCGAGCCCGTCTCCGCGGATTTTCTGATCGACGAAACGCCCAGCCTCACCGTCGAGGGGCTCGAATTCCAAGTCCTCCTCGTCCCCGGCCACTGCCCCGGCAGCCTGTGTTTCTTCGACAAAAAAGAGCGCATCCTCTTCGGCGGGGACGTGCTTTTTGCCGGCAGCATCGGCCGCACCGATCTGCCCGGCGGCGATCACGATCTGCTCCTCGCCGGCATCCGCGAAAAACTCTGGCCGCTCGGCGACGACGTGAAAGTGCTGCCCGGCCACGGGCCCGCGACGAGCATCGGGATCGAGAAGCGCACGAATCCCTTCGTCGGCGACGGACGCTGATCCGCGCCGCACTCCCGGCGAGACGGAAACCTCCACCACAGCATGCAACTCTACATCCTGAAAATTCTGATCTCCGCGCTCGTCTTCACCACGATCACCGAGATCGCGAAACGGAACACCGCGCTGGCCGCGCTGATCACCGCGCTCCCGCTCACGACGCTCCTCGTGCTTTTTTGGCGCCAGCACCAGGAGCACGCCACCGCCTCGCAGATCGCGGAGTATCTCAGCCTCACGTTTTGGTATGTGCTCCCGTCGCTCGCGCTTTTCATCGCCACGCCGGGGCTGCTCCGCCACGGCTGGACGTTCTATCCTGCACTGCTGGCCGGGGCTGCGATCACGGTCGCGCTCTACCTCGTCGAGATCCGAGTGCTCGGAAAATTCGGCGTCAAGCTGTGAGTCTGCCGCGGCGGCTTCGCTACGCCACCGCGGGCACCACGTACGGCTTGCGGTAGTCGCGCGTGAGGAGCTTGTCGGCATCGGCGTTGCCGATGAATTTCTCCGTTTTCGGATCCATCGTCAGGAATTCGCCGAGCGTGAGCTGATCCTTCGCGATATCCACGCCGTTCTTCGCGAGATGCTCGCGCATCCGCTCAAAGCTGTCGGCGGCTTCCCGGTTCGCCTTCACCTTCTCGAGGATCGCGCCGGGGTCCTGCTTTTTGCCGAGGCGATGCGAGATGTTCGCCGTGTGGCAGAGCGCGCTGCTGAGATGGCCTTCGAGGATCTCCGCGTTGAGTTCCGCGGGTTTGCGGCTGCGGATTGCGCGCGTCCAATTTTCATGGTGGCTCCCCTGCCCTTCCGCCTGGGGCTTGCCCGGATCCGCGCCATCCTTCGGCGCGGCGAAAGTCCCGAAGCGCTTCACCATCTTGCCGTCTTTTCCAAAGGCGGCAGCCCCCGAGTAGCTCGGCACCTCGATGTGGCCGTTCTCATATTGCAAATACACGCCGACGCCGTTGTTCCCGCGATAGTCGTCCATTTTCTGCGTCGAGCTGTCCATCGGCAGACCGCGGACCTCGAAGATGAGCGGCGCCTTCGCGTAGTCATGCACGGCGAACATCGTGTTCGGAGTCTCGCCGTCATCGATGTAGCCGAGGCGTCCGCCGACAGTCCAAATTTTCGGCGAGAGCGCCTGCTCACCCATGAACCAGCGCGCGATGTCCATCTGGTGGATGCCCTGGTTGCCGAGGTCGCCGTTGCCCGTGTCCCACACCCAGTGCCAATCGTAGTGCAGTTTTTTCCGCATGAGCGGCTTCACCGGCGCGGGGCCGAACCACAGATCCTGATCGATGCCCGCCGGCCACGGCGTCGGCGCGTCCACCTTGCCGATGCTGGGGCGGCGCTTGTAGCATGTGCCGCGCGCCCAGACGAGTTTGCCGAGATTCCCCGCCTGCGCCCACGCGACCGCCTGATGCAGCCCGACGCTCGATCGGCTCTGCGTGCCGCATTGCACGATGCGCCCGTATTTTTTCGCCGCCTCCGCGAGCACGCGCCCCTCGGAGACGTTGTGCGAAACGGGCTTTTCCACATACGCGTCCTTGCCCGCCTGGCACGCCCAGATGCCGATGAGCGAGTGCCAGTGATTCGGCGTCGCCGTGGAAATGGCGTCAATTTCCTTCGAGTCGAGGAGCTTCCTGACATCGGTGAAGGTGGAAATTTCCTGACCCTTTTTCGAGAGGTTGTCCTTTCCCTTCGCGAGCACCTTCTCATCCACGTCGCACAGCGCGGTGATCTTCACGCCGTTGATCTTCAGCAGATCGCTGATGTGCGATCCACCGCGGCCATTGAAGCCGACGACGCCGACGCGGATGTCGCTGCCCGGCGACTGCGAACGGACGAACGCTGGAAAGCCTAGGGCGCTCGCGGCGAGTGCGGAGGTCTTGAGGAAGGAACGGCGGGAGAACGATGGGAGTGACATGATGGGCGGCTGGTTGATGGAGGGGTAATCCGAAAGGGAGCGCTGGCTTAAAGGGAAACTGTGCGTGAACGCAAGCGCTGTCAGCGCGTGGCATGTCCTCGTTTGATGTTTGAAGTTGGACGTTAAAAGTTAGGCGTTGAGCACCGCGCAGCGGATCGTTCGGTTTCAGAACCGGTGTCCCAATTCGCGATGCGCCTTCGGCGGGATCAACGTCAAACATTCCCCTGCTTATCCGGTTGCGTGACAAAGGCATCTCAGGAAGGCAGGAAAGCAGGAAAAGTGAGCGGCCAGCCCGGTGAATTCCTGCCTTCCTCCCTTCCTCAGAGCCTCCTTCCGCTGTTGTGTCATGCAACCGGATCAGCAGGAAACATTCAACGCTCAACGCGCAACTTTTAATCGGGACACTGCCACCTACCCCAGCGCATCCAGCGCTGCGTGATCGATCGTCACCAGCCGCTTCTGCCGCGAGCCGAGGCGCGGGATGCACTGGATGAGCGCCTTCGTGTACGGATGCTGCGGATCGCGCAACACCTGCGCCGTCGCGCCGGCTTCCACGATCTTTCCGCGAAACATCACCGCGACCTTGTCCGCGAAGTTCGAGATGATGCCGAAATTGTGCGTGATGAGGATCACCGCCATGTCGAGCTTGCTGCGCATCTCGCGGAACTGATCCATGATCTGCGCCTGGATCGTCACATCGAGCGCCGTCGTCGGCTCATCCGCCACGAGCAGATCCGGCCGGCACGAAAGCGCCATCGCGATCATCACGCGCTGCTGCATCCCGCCGCTGAGCTGGTGCGGGTAGTCGTGCAAACGCTTCGCCGGATCGGTGATGCCGACGAGATCGAGGTGCTTGATGATCTCTGCGTCCATGTCCTTCACCTCGGGCCGGTGCAGGCGGATGGCCTCGGCGATCTGATTGCGGATGGTGAAGACCGGATTCAGCGAAGTCCCCGGCTCCTGGAAAACATACGCGATGCGCCCGCCGCGCAGCTTGCGCAATTCGTCCGCCTTCATCTTCAGCACATCGCGTCCGTCGAAAAAAATCTCCCCTGAAACGTACTTCGCCGGCGGCTCCGGCAGCAGCCGCGTGAGCGCGAGGCCGGTCACACTTTTCCCGCTCCCGCTCTCGCCGATGATCGCGAGCGTCTCGCCCTTTTCCAGCGTGAAGCTGATGCCCTTCACCGCCTCCACGACGCCGCCCTCGGTGTGGAAATGGATGGCGAGATTGCGGATGTCGAGGAGTGGCATGAGGCGGTGAAAAGTCGCGCGGACTCTCCGCACGAGCCTCGCGTGAAGCAAGCCGTGACTGCCGGAAGTGTGGCGTTGGGAGTTCGGAAGGCCGACTGTGTCTGGAAAGCGGCCACTCCTTCCAGCGGGACCGCGCAGGTTTGCCGCAAAGCTTCGAGGATTCGCAGAATAGCGGCGAGCCGCTGCCGCAGACTGGCGGCAGTCTTCGGAAAACTGCCGAGGCTCTTGAGAAAACTCCCGAGACTCTTCGGAAAACTGCCAAGGCTTTGCGCAAAACTCCCGAGGCTTTGGCGAAAAAGGCCGAGGCTTTTGGG